>NZ_AP019697.1:1337500-1677500 GCF_007164725.1 Dialister hominis
ATCGGATAAAAGCTTCCGTGCCGCTTGGATGCAAGCTCCTTGGCACAGCGGAATGCTTCTTTGGGATTTTCCTCATGCAAAAGTTCCCCGTCGGTAGGTTTCTCTCCTGCATAAAAACGCCAGCGGAGTTTTCTGGTATCAATTCTCTTGGAATTTTCCCCTTTTTCAGCAGCTTCCAGGAATTCCTGCTTCCCCGCGCCTACTTCCGGCCCTTTATAAAGATACATTCTGGCAAGGACCGCCCAGGAATCGGCATCTCCTGCTTCAGCAGCTTTCTTGTATAATTCTTCTGCCTTTTTAAGCTGCGCAATGTAAATATTCCAAAGTTCCTTATCTTCTTTATTTCTATGTGCCTGTCCGGAAAGACGGGAAACAGAACGCATGACAGGCATCGCCTGCATGGTATAGTAGGAAATCAGGTCCTTCCTGCACTCTTCGCTCCCGGCTTCAGCGCCTTTTCTTAAATAATACAGACGCTTTTCCTGATCCCCGTCTACATAGGATGTCTCCGCCAGAACACGGTATGCTTCGAGGCATCCAAGCGATCCGGCTTCTTCCAGATACTCCACGGCGCGCTCTTTCCCTTTTTTGCTTCTTGCAGAGCGGAGTGATGATACTCCCGCATGGAGATAGACCTGTGCGGCCTCTGCTTTTCCTCTTTCAATGCCTCTCCGATATGCTTCCATGTACCAGTATACAGACTGCTTCATATCCCTGTAAACACCCATGCCTAAATCATACAGGTGCCCCAGGCGCATGCACGCCGTCGCTCTTCCATGATCAGCCGCCTGCCGGAAGAGGATAGCTGCCCTCTTTACATTAATTTCCGTACCAAATCCATGAAGGAAAGCAAGACCCGCTCTTTCCATGCATTCCCCGTCGCCACGCATGGCCCCCTGCAGATAATATGACAGTGCCTTCTTGTCATCACGAAGGCTCGTAACAGCAAATCTGTCATAGGCCCCTACACTGTAAAGCTGTCCTAATTTGGCGTAGGACTGGTACAGATTTCCCTCTGCAGCCGCCATGAACCAGTTGACAGCTATATCCCTGACCTCTTCGGAGCGCAGTGCATCCGGCATCATCAATTTGCCTGCCTTGTAAGCACCGCGCGGAAGCCCCAGCCGGTAAGCTTCTGCATAATAGCCAAAAGCCGCCTGGATATCCTTCCGTCCCGTATCCCCGTATTCACTGATCTTTCCCAGATAAATACAGCTTTCTGCATGGCCGCGGCCGGCCAGCAGTTGGAAAGCCTGCTCCGCCTTCCTATACTCTTTTTCATCAAAAAAGTGGACGCCCAGTTTGTAGAGAAGGCTCACTGCAGCGCGGTCTCCCTGAATGACTGCCTTTGTCAGATGCTCCAAAGCCTTGTCATATGATCGTATCTTAAGATACTGTTTTCCCAGTCGTAAATCTTCGGTGCTCTTCATTGCTTTCGCTCTCCTTGTGTTGGTTTACTTGCAAGCCAATACCTTGAAACGGCACCACTTTGCAGAATTCTGCTCTTTTTATTTATTGTACCACGGAAAAATTGCAATTAAACGAAGGTTAGTATTGCAGTCTTTTTCCAAAATGGCCTCAGGCAATAAAAAAAGCTATGATCGGATAATTCCAATCACAGCTTTTTGGTTTTCTATTACTTGGAGTTCTTTTCGATGAACTCTTTGAGCTGCGGATAACCTACCGTGCCGTATCCAATAATGCGGTCCTTCGGCTGTCCGTCATGGAAGTAAATCAGGGTCGGGATGGTTTCCACTTCATAACGTTTTGTGATTTCTTCATCGACATCGCAGTTGAGGCCGTAAATCGGCTGGCTGATTTCTTCAGAAAGCTTTTCAACCATCGGGCGCAGGCGGCGGCAGTATCCGCACCACGGTGCGCTGAAACCGAGAATGACATCGCCCTTTGCGATAACCTGATCAATGTTTTCTGTTCCTGTAATTGGCTGTATCATAATTTTCTCCTTCTTCCCGAAAGGGAACTTGCATTTGTATTGTGAGTTCATTATATCTTACATATTGATTTTTGTCAATGTTCAGATGTAATAATCTTCTTTGCAACAAAAAAGCGGATCATCACGATCCGCTATGGCTTTTGGTGGAGATGAGGGGAGTCGAACCCCTGTCCAAAAAGCCTGTCCCATAAATTTCTCCGAGTGCAGTTACTGTTTTAGAGTTTAAGCAAAGTATCGTACAGGAACAAACTACCTTTGCCGATTCCAGAATTAGTTTTCCGCAGAAGTCCCGGACTTCCTTCATTGGTATCCTATTGGTTGATGTCAGCCTGAGGTCATAGGAAAACGCCAGGGGACATTAGCAGATTAAGCTGCTAAAGCAAAATCACGTTTTGCGTTTAAGTTTTTTCACCGTTTAACGGGGTAGATGAAATCCCGACTCGCTGTTTATGAACCAGAATCTCCTGTCGAAACCGGTACATCCCCAAAAGTTAGGTACTTAGCTATTGTACGAGATAATTCTTCAATTGTCAAAGATTATATTTAATTTCTTCTATTATTTGATGATATCACGGTAAGCAGGTCTTCCGCCCATGCCTTCTGCGGATGCGGCCGCATCAAGCACTGCCAGGCGTACAGCTTCCTCCGCCAGATACCCTACTGTATCGATGGTTGTCTTTACTTCTCCGGACGCCATGGTAAAGAGTGTATCTCCGTCCATGGATGTATGGACAGGACGGATCGAGCGGGCCAGCCCGTCGTGAGCCATGGTAGAAACCATCCGGCATTCCGTCTTTGTCAGATCTGCATTCGTGATGATGCATCCAATGGAAGTATTTCCACCCATATTTCTTTCATATCCTTCAAGCATCAGCCTGTGCGAGGAAATAATGGTACGATCATCATCTGCCAGAGCTCCTGCCAGGATCTTATCCTGATCATAGATTTCTCCGCATGCATTGACTGCCATATAGGCGCCTACCGCGAGTCCGTCCGCAAGGATAATTTCAGCATATCCTGCTCCGCTTTTCATGGCATGTTCAAATCCGGTAAGTTTTCCGACAGATGCCCCCGTTCCTGCGCCATAGCAGCCGACGGGGAAATCCGTCCCGGCTGCGGATGCCGCCTTGATTCCCATTTCAAGATCCGGGAATGCATGCGGATCACCTATGGAAAGATCAAAAAGAACCGCTCCGCAGACAATCGGGACAGCCGAATCACCGACTGGAAATCCGATTCCCTGTTCTGCCAGGTATCTCATGACGCCTGAATCGGCTTCAAGGCCGAAGGCTGATCCGCCGGATAATACGACAGCATGAATTTTCTGCACGGTTTTTTCCGGACTCAAAAGATCTGTTTCCCTCGTTCCCGGAGCGCATCCCCTTACGTCAAGGCCGGCAGCGGCACCATCTTCAGGTGCCAGAAAAACGGTCACGCCTGTAAGGCCTTCCCTGTCTTCTGCTGTGCCGATTTTAAACCCCGGCACATGTGTTGTTCTGATATCCATCAAAGCTCATCCTTTCCAGCAATCTCAAGACAGCGCAGCATATCTTCAGGCACCGGTGCTTCAAAATGCATGGCTTCTCCCGTTACCGGATGATGAAGATCAAGGAAACGGGAATGGAGCGCCTGTCCCTCAATCGGGAACGCATCCTTCTTCCATCCATATAAGGGGTCATTCACAACCGGGTGTCCTATGTGCGCCATATGAACACGAATCTGATGCGTCCTGCCTGTCTCAAGGCGGCATTCAATCCAGGAATAATGAGGCATGAATTCAAGGACGCGGAAATGCGTCACTGCAGGTTTCCCGGTCTTTGGCCGCACGTCCCACTTCATGCGGTCCTTTGTGCTTCTTCCAAGAGGGAAACGGATGACGCCTGCATTTCCTTCCATTTGTCCATGGACGAGCGCCACGTAGATTCTCTGCGCTTCATGCGTAGCAATTTCCTCCTTGAGGACAGGAAATGCCCTGGCAGACTTGGCCACGACCATGACACCGGACGTATCCTTGTCCAGACGGTGAACGATGCCCGGACGAAGCGGATCCTCGCATGCTTCAAAAAGTTTCGGCCCGCAGTGGTACAAAAGTGCATTGACAAGCGTATGATCCGGATTGCCTGAACCGGGATGGATGACCATGCCGCGAGCCTTGTTGATGACCATCATGTCATCATCCTCATATAAAATGTCGATCGGAATATCCTGAGGGATGATTTCCAGTTCTTTCTTCTCTTCCCAGGTAAAGAAAATCTCATCTCCTGTACGGACATGGTAGTTCGGCCGGATCATCTTATCCGGAGAGAGAATGGCACCGCCTTCTTTGATCCATTTCTGCACTTCTGCGCGGGACAGGCCGGATCTGTCCTTCAAAAAGTTATCAAGCCTCAGTCCATTTTCACTTTCACTTACTGTATATACGTTTTTACCCATTAGTCTTTTCTCCAAAAATATAAAACGATCAAAGCCACGCCTACGCAAATGGCAATATCAGCCACATTGAATATCGGCCATATCCTGAAATCAAAAAAGTCAACGACTCCGCCAATCCTGACACGATCGATGGCATTCCCCAGGGCACCGCCTAAAAGGAGACCAACCCCTGCCGGAAAATAAACCGGTTTGGCAGGTATCCGGCTTCTAAATATGAAGAATGCCGCATAGAGTACAACAACAATGCCAAGGAAGAACCATTCCTGATGCGGAAATATGCCAAAGGCGGCTCCCGGATTGATGATGTATGTCAAATGGAAGACATTCCTGATGAGAGGAATGGTCTCTCCCAGTTCCATATTTCCTTGAACGATCAGTTTCACAATCTGATCCAAGACGGCCGTCAGGCCTGCAATAACCAATGTCAGCATAAAACCCTCCTGTTTTGTTTCATTATATCATATGCGGCCCTTCCATATTTTCACAGGCATAATAAAACAGCACCGGATATTTCCGATGCTGTCCCATTTTAAAATGAATCAATAGAATCAATAGTTGACGAATACTTCCACGTCTCTTCTGCCAAAGCTGTAGCATTCCTGGAATGTGTCCATGCAGAGGTCGATGCGGTTTCCTACGATGGCTCCGCCTGTATCAGCAGCGACTGCTTCCCCGTAATTAGGAATAAATACCTTGGAACCAAGAGGAATGACGCTTGGATCAACGGCAACGGTGCCATGTCCGGCTTTCGTTCCGGTTGCTGTTATGCCATAGCCGTCTCCGTCACTTGGATGATAAGCGCTGGCATGCATGGTTGTCACCCAGCCCACAGCACCTTCAGGATTTCCCGTTTTAGCCATGCCGGGTGTTCCCCTGCTGATGACATTTGAACGGATGATGTTCGTTTTGATTACTTTGCCGCCAGAAAGAATTTCTTCTACTTCGACTTCTCTCTTTCCCGGTGTTCCTTCCTGAACAACGACTGTTGCATCAGAAGAAAGGCCGCCGTCGTACCATTTTCTATATGTGACGGGCATCGTTTCCGTACGCTTTAACCTTTTCACTGTATATGGCACAACATGGATCTGCATGCCGCTCTTAACCTTCGTCATGCCGTCTTCCATCGGCATCATCTTCTTCCAGTTATAGCCTGCATCGTCCACTACGCCCTGGACCGTCTGCTGCGTCGTATAAACGACTTTGGATTTACCATCTTCGATGATGGTTACAGGAACCGCTCTTTCAACAACAACCATAGAACCGTTGCTGACTTCATCTGTACTGGTCCAGTACTTGTCATAAGAATTGAGAGAAACATCAAGATCGCTGAGCACTCTCTTGAAACTGGTAGCATTCGTCGTAATGACTTGTTTTCCTTTTTCATCGTAAACGGTAACGACCTTCGCTTCGTCAGTGTTTCCGAATCCGAAAGCTGCCAGAGCCATATCTGTCTGACTGAAAGCAGCAATCAAAAGGAGAGAACCTGCTATTGTTCTTTTTGCCTTAATGAGTGTTGAAGTTTTCATAAATCTATCTCCTATGGCGTTAATTCTATCATAGGTAGACTTTTTGTCAAATTACAGACAGTTGACAATATTATAAGTTGCGTTTTATATAGATTTTATCTAATTTTATTATGAAATTATCACCAGATAAAAATGTATCTATTTTCGCTAGTATTCTATATAAAATTTTATGTTTTATCAGTATTTACCGAGTATTTTAGCATCATTTAATTGTCAATTATGTCTATTGTAAAAAGACATTTGAGAAATATTAGAAAAACCCTTACTTAAAATCAGTAGATTTTATCGTATTTTCTTCCCTGTCAGCTGCAATTAGCACCACTAATTGTTAACCACTTCCTTCCGCCTCCTGATTTTCGAGATAGCCCTTTTTTGTCCCATTTTTTAACAAATCGCGATTTTTCTATGTCTATTTTTGGTGCCCAAGTGGGAAATTTTATCAAAAAATTCGATTTTGATATAGTCTCATTCCCAAAATGGAATGTTTTTAAAAATAAAAGTGGAAAATTTAAACTTTTCCACTCAGAAAGGACATGTCCACATCCCGTGGAAAACCCATAATTTCACATAAAAATGACCCTGACGATATCTATCAGGGTCACATTTATGAACTTATCTTAAATTCTGCATCAATCCTTGGAAGATCCGAAAACAGGAACGTAAGGTTCCATTTTCTGAGCCAGTGTCATTTCTGCTTCCTGGTCTCTCTCTTCTGCTATTTTCTGGAATTCAGCCTGTGCACCCACTTTGTTTTCCGGTGCCACTTCCTTGATCCACATACCATCAGACTGCATGATATGTGCCTTCTGGTTATCATTGAGTTCAAGCGTTACCATCTTCTTGAGTCTTTCGCAAAGTTCAGCATCCTTGACCGGAATCATAAGTTCTACGCGGTCATTCAGGTTTCTTGGCATCCAGTCGGCGCTGCCGATATAGAATTCTTCGCGGCCACCGTTTTCAAACCAGAATACACGGCTGTGCTCGAGGAATCTTCCGACAAGGCTCCTGACCGTAATGTTATCGCTGATGCCGGGGATGCCTGGTATCAGGACGCAGATGCCGCGGACAATGAGTTCGATCTTGACACCTGCTCTGGAAGCTTCATAAAGCTTGGCGATGATTTCCTTATCAAGAAGAGAATTCATCTTTGCAACGATTCGTGCATTTTCCCCCTGCAGGGCAAAGGATATTTCACGATCGATGAGTTCCACGCAGCGTTCCCTAAGATTAATCGGCGCTACGATAAAGGAATCCCAGATCGGCGGATCCGAGTAACCGGACAGCAGGTTGAAGAATGCGGATGCATCACTTCCGAAGTGATCATTGCAGGTGAAGATGCCAAGGTCCGTATACAGCTTGGCTGTCGATGCATTGTAGTTGCCCGTCGCTACATGGACATAGCGGCGGATGCCGTCTTTTTCGCGGCGGATGACAAGTGTACACTTGGAATGTGTCTTGAGGCCGACAAGGCCGTAAATAACGTGAGCCCCGGCTTTTTCAAGACGTCTCGCCATAAGGATGTTGTTGGCTTCATCAAAGCGGGCCTTGACTTCCATAAGAACTGTGACCTGCTTGCCATTCTGTGCTGCTTTTTCAAGCGCCTGAATAATTGGGCTTGATGAGCTGACGCGGTACAGTGTCTGCTTGATAGCCAGCACGTCCTTATCTGCGGCAGCTTCTGCTACGAAATTGACGACAGAATCATCAAAGGATTCATACGGCAGATGGACCATGAGGTCTTTCTGGCGGATCATGTCGAATATATTGGTCTTTCCTTCTTTTTCAAGCTGGATCATCGACCATGGATGATGCGGATGAGCTTCCGGATAACGGAGATGATCATACCCCTTGATACCGCAGAAGGAGAAGAATACTGTCATGTCCAGAGGACCGTCAATCTCATACATGTCTTCCTTCTCAAGATTCATTTCAGAAGTCATGAAGCGGCGCATAAAGCGGCTCGTCCCTTTTTCGAACTCGATTCTGACAGCTTCGCCCCTCTGTCTTTTCTTCAGCTGGCGTTCTACTTCGACAACGAGATCCTGTGCATCTTCTTCGTCTATATAAAGATCGGCATCTCGGGTAAGTCTGAAGGGTCTTGCTTCCAGAAGGTCATAGCCGATGAAGAATCGTGTCGCATAATAACGGATGACCTGTTCCAGGAAAATGAAATCATGTCTTCCCGGGATGTCCTTGTTATCCGGAAGGCGGATAATGCGCGGCAGCACGGAAGGAACAGGAACGATGGCAGTCTTGATATCAATATCATTCTCTTCATCCTGCGTCATGTCCCTTTCATTTCTTTCCAGCAGCAAGGCAAGGTTCAGACTCTTGGAGGCGAGGAACGGGAATGGATGGGAAGAGTCGACAGCCATAGGTGTCACTACCGGGAATATCTCGCGTTCGAAATATTCTTCCAGCCATCTTTTCTGTTCAGGAGAAGCTTCATCTGGATGAATGAAGTACAGCCCTTCACTTTCAAGTTCCTGCAGAAGGACTTTCAAATATCTGTACTGGCGGGCAACGAGCTTCTGGCATACGTCAGAAATTCCTTCCAGCTGTTCTTCCGGCGTCATGTTGGCAATATCTCTTTTTTTGACGCCATTTTCCTTCTGGTGCCTCAATCCGGCTACACGGATCATGAAAAATTCATCCAGGTTCGAACTGGTAATCGCAAGAAATTTTAATTTTTCTAGAAGAGGGTTATTCGCATCGACTGCTTCCTGCAGCACTCTTCTGTTGAATTGCAGCCACGACAGCTCCCGGTTCAGATAATACCGGTGGTCTCTAACATCTACGTCCATAGCTACCTCCGTTCAAATTTGGCTTCCATGCCAAACACGTTTTCGAAAAGTTCTTTTTCTTTATCAAATATCCATGTTTCCAGAGCTGTGTCCTCATCGCTCTCATATTCAATAAGAAGCGAATCACCTGTAATCCTTGCCGTGACATCCCTGAGCTTCTGCTTTCTGGACATGTCCATGGCACGGACCAGACGGAAAATGGAAATAAGCTTCATGGCTGTCATCTTGGAATCATCCGGAAGCACGCGGAAGGGTTCATCCTCATCCGTCGGCTCGCCTTTATGGTCGTAATAGACAATGCATGCCACAATATCCTTTTCCTTGTCGGAGATGCCGAATATATCTGTTCCGCGGATAATATTCCATGCCGAGGAAGAGGATCCGAGCAGATTGACATACTTGCCGATCTGGTAAAGGATGATGGCCATCCTCAGCAGAAATTCATCTCTTTCATTGAGGCCGTTGTACCTGTCAAAGGCTCTGATGATTACATAGCTGTAAAGTTCCATCGCCTTGGCATGAGCCGGTTCATAGTAATACGATTCTGCAATCGATCTGGTGAGTTCAAGATTCTGCGCTCTCATATATAGAAGCGCCGGATCCTTCACCTTCTGCGCGCCGTAGAACATGCAGCAGGCCTGAAGGAATGTCATGCCCATCATGACCGCATTTGTAGCGGGAATATTATCTAATATTTCCTTATATATATGGACTGTCGGACTGATGACAGCCGCGGTGGATTCACTGATGTGGTTCTTCTGCATCAGCATGGAAGTGGAGAGCCTTCCCGACTCTTCATAATATTTGTAGAAGGTTTCCGGTTTCACTTCCGCAATGCTCTGGCTGTCCAGCTCAAGATTCAGCTGCTTCCCTACGATCCTTGCTTCACGGCCTGAGAAAATAACTGTATCAATCTGATGATTTCTGACAAACATCCAGAGCGGTTCCATGATTGCATGGATGTATTCCCCGAGTGCTTCAGGGAAATACCTGGAATCCCTCTGATTCGTCTTGAATGTTTCCAGAAGGCGGAGAGTACCGATATGGACATTGTGCTGGAAGCAAAGCGCTCCATGTTCCCATACAGTAAGGCCTACGCAGCCCGAAGTAATATCCACGAACAGGAAATTCCTTCCCAGGCGCCCCTCCTGTTCCTTGTTGAATCTTCTCAATAAGTACTGCAGTGCGAAATGCTTGAAATATATTTCCTGCGGCATGTCGACAACCTGCACATTAAAACCCGTATTGACCCGGATCAGGTCAAGAATGGATCTTGCATTATCCGCCTCGCGGATGACTGCAGTCGCATAAACTGCATACACCTTCACCTGGTAATCCGATAAAAGCTGTTTCAAACCATTCAGCATACGGCATAATTTGCGTATTGAATCAAAAGAAAGTTTCTTATGATTGAAAACTTCCTCACCGAAACTGGTGTCCTTGCGGACTGATTCAATGATGCGCATTTCATCCATGCTGGCATATTCCACAATTTTCATCGATACATTTGATGATCCAATGTGGATGATCCCGTAAACCAGCGTCTTTCGATCTGCCATAGAGATCCCCCGTTCCTTCAAATTAACTGACGTCAGCAGTACACATACAGCCTACACCATGCATGTAAAACATACGTAAAAATATACATATTTTCCAGGATATAAAGCATTCTTATCCTCTTCTGCCCTCCAGCAGATTCTTCATGATAAAATGCTTTTTCTGCTTCTTATACTATAAACAAATAGCCCGGATGCTTTTTAAGAAGGCAGGCGCAAAACATTTTGTTCATCTGCTCCTCCGCATCGGTTTATACTGCATTAAATCATTTATAATATATTATTTATTATTATATCCATTCTATAGTCAACTGTCGATGAGTGCACTGCCTTATTTTTCTACGATTTTGCGTCTTATCAGTAGCGGGCCTATTGTATTTATCAAGAAAGTATAAAATCCCCCTCCCCCTTCATGATAAATGGTCTTACCATGCCTCTCGTGATCCTTTTGTAAAAATCTTGTATATGGCAAGGCACATTCTTTGATTCAAGGCATATCTGTTGTAAAATAAATAAGAATGCAAGAAGTACGCGGCATGTATTCAGCCGCTTCGCTATAAAAGGAGATTTTATGGACCGTATAGCTATTATTGATCTGGGTTCCAACTCTATCCGCTTCATCGTCATGCAGATTGGAGAGCAGGGATCCTATAAACTCATTTATCAGGAAAAGAAATCCATCCGCCTTGCGGAAGGCATGACACAGGAGACGCGTCTCCTGACGGAAGAAGCACAGGAGCGTGCGCTGAAATGCCTGACTGTATATGCGCATATTATTGAAGTCCAGAAGGTAAAGAAGGTTCTGGCTGTCGCCACTGCTGCAGTAAGGAATGCTGTAAACGGTGCTTCCTTCCTGAAGCGTGTCCACATGACTACAGGCATTTCCATGACGATCATCAGCGGGCGCGCAGAAGCCGCCCTCGGTTTTTCCGGTGTCATCCACACGATCGACCGCAAGGATTTCCTCCTCTTCGATCTGGGCGGAGCCAGCGTGGAAATTTCTCTTGTCAAAAATAAAAAGCGCCTTCACTCCGTCAGCATTCCCTACGGTGCTGTTACATTAACGGAAATGTTCCAGTCCTCCGGGACGGTCTCCCAGTCAAAGCTTACTGAAATGAAAAAATTCATTCAGGCCAAGCTCGATAAAATCACCTGGTTCCCTGACACGCCGCTTCCAGTCATAGGAGTCGGAGGAACTGTCAGAAACCTTGCGAAAGTCCACCAGAGAAGCACAGGGTATCCGCTTCCAAAACTGCATAATTACAACCTGCCTTCCGAAGATCTTTTTGAAATGGTAAAGGATATTACCTCCAAGACCTTCGAAGAGCGCCAGCGCATCAGCGGTCTTTCTTCCGAGCGCGCTGATATCATCATTGCAGGCGCCCTGACTGTTCAGGAAATCATCAGGAAAGCCAAGTCGTCTTATCTTACGATCTCCGGCTGCGGCCTTCGTGAAGGGCTCTTCTTCCATTACTATGATCCGATTTATGACAAGGACGGGGATAAGCGCCAGCATATGCTGATCAATTCTGTCAAGAATTATCTCCATACGGTTACCGGGGAGTACGCATTCCATTCCCGTTATGTCACTGCCCTTGCCCTTTCCATGTTCGATCAGTGGAAGCATGTCCACGGACTCAGCTCCCGTATGCGTACACTCCTGATGGCTGCAGGCTTCCTTCATGATGCGGGTTCCATGATCAACTATTACAACCATGCACGCCACAGCGCATACATTGCGGCCAATGCACACATTTTCGGCTGGTCCCAGAAGGAACAGGTCATGTGCTCTCTCCTCTGTGCTTTCCACCATGGATTCTCAGGGAAATACACAAAAAATAATGAGGCTTCGAAGATCCTTTCTGAAGAGGAAATGCTCGACGTCAGAAAGGCAGCCCTCTTCCTGGCACTTGCCGAGGGACTCGATGAAAGTCAGGAACAGTGCATTACCCAGGTCATCTGCACATCTGCTAAGGATGCCATGGATCTCCGTATTTACACAAGCAGGAATAACTTCGACGTACCGGCCCATGCAACAGGCCATCTTCTCCGCGAATTTGAAAAGGTCTTCCGCGTGCCCCTCCGTGTCCAGTGGTTCCCTGGAAGCAGGAATGCCAATAAGCTTGTCCAGACTGCGAGAAAACTGTAATTTTTACATTCCGGATGAATTATGGTATACTTAGCAAATATAGAAATTTATTTATTTGAGGTGAACAATGAGCCAGAGAGATGATTTAGACAAGCTCAACCAGCTTGGAAATAAAAACACGAAGTATTCCTATGACTATGACCCGAGCCTTCTCGAGAAGATAGAGAACAAGCATCAGGACAACGATTATTTCATCAAATTCAACTGTCCTGAATTTACGAGCCTCTGCCCGAAGACAGGCCAGCCGGATTTCGCTACGATTTACATTTCCTATATTCCTGATAAATACATGGTGGAAAGCAAATCACTGAAGCTCTATCTTTTCAGCTACAGAAACCATGGCGACTTCCATGAAGACTGTGTCAATCAGATCATGATCGACCTGATCCGCCTGCTTCGCCCGCGTTATATCGAGGTATGGGGCAAGTTCCTGCCAAGAGGCGGCCTCTCCATCGATCCATTCTGCAACTATGGCATTCTCGGAACGGAATGGAAGGACTTCGCACGTTACCGCCTGCTGCACCATGATCTGAATCCGGAACGCATCGACAACCGTTAAAAAGGCAAAAAAGGGCATCCCGATGGGATGCCTTTTTAGTGTTTATAACCTTTTTTATGCGCCGAGTTTCAGCCTTGCATATATCACGCCGGCAGTAATGAGGACGATGAGGATCATCATAAGATAGTCTGTTCCTTTGGGCGCCACACTTTCCATGAAGGTTCTGTTCGATCCGCCGAATCCGCGAAGTTCCAGCGAAAGCGCCATGGTCTCGCTTCTTCCGAGGGAGCGGAGCATCAAAGGACGGATAATGGACATGTATCTTTTAATCTGCTTGAAGAAATTTCCTTTGACAGAAATCCCGCGGCATGCCTGCGCTTCTGCAACGGCCCTGTTTTCATCCACAAAGTCAGGAATGAAACGAAGTCCGGCCGTAAACATGAACGCATATTCATAAGGCACCTTCATCTGCTGCACCATGGCCGCCGTCAGATCCTGCAGGCGGACAGTGCCAAGAAGGTAAATGAAGATAATCGTCATGCCCAGCATCCGCAAGGCAGCTACGACAGATTCCACATTGGAACCGCCCCCGATTTTCTCGATGAGTCCAAGAAATGCGGCAAATACCGTAAGCATAACGAGAGCTTTGATGCTTCTGAAGAGTTCTCCTGAGACAAGAAGAATCAGGATTTCAAAAAGGCAGAGAAGAAGAAGGCTTTCAGGCTTCTGGAGAACGATCGCCCAGACGGCTGTTCCCAGTGTCAGTATTATTTTCGTCAGCGGAACAAGATTTCTCATAAAGCTCCCTCTCCTTTCAAAGCGATAAATGTCCTGCAGAAGCTGTCCATATCACGGCAGTAAGGTGCACCTGGCAGTTTCCTTCCCAAAAGGACGGATGCCGGGTAAAGAAGCCCCCAGTCTTCCGGACGGTTCTTTGCGGAGAATAGTTCTTCCGGCCTGCCGTCAAAGGCAACTTTATGGGATGCGATAACGATGACTCTCGTGCAGTCGCGGGCTACGATATCCATATCATGCGTGACAAGGATGATTGTAATTCCCCTCTGCTGCAGGCTCTCCATTAGACGCATCAGCATTTTCTTTTCATGCCCGTCCTGCCCGCTTGTCGGTTCATCGAGGATCAGATACTCAGTATCCATGGCCAGGGCAGATGCGATGGCGACACGCTGCTGATCGCCGCGGGAAAGGGTCCTCGGATATGCTTCCGCAAGAGCTGTCGTGTCCGTTTCCATCATGGCTTTTTCAACCATGCGGTTGAGCTCCTCGCCCCGTTTCCCCTGATGATACGGTCCCAATGCAATTTCCTCGCGGACAGTCGGCATGAACATCTGCCTGTCCGGCTGCTGGAATACATAACCGATGAATCGGCTTCTTTCTGATGCCTCTTCCTTTGTTATATCTTTTCCTTCGTAAAGCACTCGTCCTTCCGTCGGTTTTTCAAGCCCGGTCAGAAGGCGGGTGATTGTCGTCTTGCCGCTTCCGTTCCTGCCCGTGATGGCAATGAATTCGCCTTTCCCGAATTTCAGGGATGTGTCTGAAAGAACGACCGGCATATTCTTCGCATATCTGAATGTTACATGATCAAATTCAAGCATTGTCCCGGCCTCCTTCAAACGAATGGATGATAGATTCCTTGGCTGCCTCTACATTCAGAAAAGGATTCTTGAATGTGAAGCCATGTTCTTCAAGTTCGAGCTGCGCTCTGTACATATCCGGAATCGCCTCTTCATAGACATGGCTCTTTCTCATGAAGCGCATGACTTTTTCCGGATCCCCGGAGCTGATGATTTCGCCCTGATCCATCAGAACGAACTCTGTTGCGTAAGGAAGAGCCGCTTCGAGATGATGCTCAGCGACAATAACGGTCAAGCCTTCTTTCTGGTTCAGTTCTCCGACCATTTCATAGAACTCGCGGATTCCTTCCGGATCCAAGGCCGATGTCGGTTCGTCGAATACAAGAACCTGCGGTTCTTCTGCAAGGACAGCTGCTGCCACGAGTCTCTGGCACTGTCCGCCAGAAAGTGTGGCTACCTTTCTGTCTTCAAGTCCTGTCAGATGGACTTTTGCCAGGGCCTCTTCTGAACGGCGGCGGATTTCCTCAGGCGGGAAGCCATGGTTTTCCAGCGTAAATGCCATTTCCTCCCCGACAGTCAAAGTAACGATCTGCGCTTTGTAATCGGCAAGAATGACGCCGATGGAAGAAGCAAGGTCGGCAATCGTGTGCTGTGTGACGGCCTTGCCGTCTGTATAAACCATTCCCTGCATCGTTCCGCCGTAGTAATGAGGAATGGCGCCTGCCATGGACATGAGAAGTGTCGTCTTCCCTGCTCCGTTAGGTCCTGTAACTACAATGAAATCTCCCTTCTGTACTGTCATGGATACATCCTTCAGTGCCGGCTCTTTTGAGAAAGGATATGTGTAAGTCAGATGCTCTACACTGATGACGCCTTCATTTTCCTGCTTCAGGATTATTTTGCTGTGATCGCTGTCTTCTACATCCGATTCCGCCATATAGTGCATCGTCTTGAAAAGGCGGAGCGCCGGGAAGTAAAGGAATGGTGTAATGATTCCGTTGCCTACGCCGACCAGAAGCACCATCGGAAGCATACCGTATACATATACGCTCATAGGAAGCCCCATGACAAGTGTCAGAATCGATACGAAGACGAAGCCCGAAACCAGTGTCGTCACAAAGCCTGCAAGTGCCGGGCGGAGTGAAAACTTTCCAATGCGGATCGGAGGCACGGAGTGGGCAAAGAATCCTGCCACATAAGCGCCAAAGAATTCAGAAGCAAAATCTCCGTACGGAAAAGCGGATTTACTGGTAAATACCTCCATCAGAGCTGCCACCATACAAATCCCCAGACATTTTTTGTAATCCGGTTTCGTCAGAAGAATCGCAACGACATAGGTCGCAATCATCCAGTTTGGCGTAAAGCCGGCTACAGATGGGGAAACCAAGTGCAGCAGCATACCGATTGCCAGCATCAGCGTAGAGATCGTCAGCCAGCGGAAACGTCCCCCTCTCGCCTTGGTAAAGACAAGCTTGGATACATCCTTCATCGCTTCCATAATATTTTCTCCCTCCGCTGTAATCAATAAAAAAACCTTTCTTCCAATTGCCGAAACGGCAAAGGGACGAAAGGAAATAATTCCGCGGTACCACCCTTGTTGGCCAAAAGGCCCAACTCAGTGCATATGCATCTTCTGTAACGGAGAAATCCGGCGGCGCCTACCCCAATCATGGCTCAGACCGCACCTCACAGGCCCATTCGTATGACTTCGCGTACCGGACTTGCACTCGACGCCGGCTCCCTGAAACGATTCCATCATAGTACTCTTCCTGATCACAGGTTCTTTCTATTAAACGAATTATAGCATTCACAATTCGCACTGTCAAAGAAATTTTCCAAACACTTTGGGACAGAAATCAGCAATTCGACTCTTTCCATTAAAAGGAGCCCTGCTGCCGCAGGACTCCTTTCCCATTATTTGATTTCGTGAATTTTTGACGGATCGAATCTGTCGTGCGCTTTAGGCTCTCTTGCAGGGTACCCATAGGCAAAAATAGCAAACGGCCGGACTGAATCGGGAAGATTCAGGATTTCACTCACTGCATCCATCCTGTCTTTGAACGGAGAGACGCCAAGCCATACGCCGCCCAAGCCAACATCTCCCGCTGCCAGCCACATATTCCCCATAGCAAGGCTCACATCGTAATCGGAAACCTGCGGCCATTCGCACTCATTCCGGACAGCAGCTGCAATCGCTATAGGTGCCCTTGCGGCAGGCCCTGCATAAGGGCTGATCTTGGAGAGTTTTTCCAGGATATCCCGGTTCGTGATGACGTAGAATTCCCATGGCTGCTGATTGCCTGCCGACGGCGCCTGCATGGCAGCTTTCAGGAGATACTCTGTTTTCTCTGCCTCAACCGGCTGATCCAGATAACGCCTGATACTGGTCCTTTTAAAAATCTGATCCATTTTTTACCCCTTCCATAAAAATTTATTCAAAACACAGATTTTGTAATTTCTAATCTTATATAAGTATAGCAAACTATGATTTTTACGACAAATACTTCGTTTTATTCATTATGTCTTGCGCTTTCCTCAACTTCTAAACCAATGATTAATTGGAGCAAAAATTTCAATAAAAATAATATCATGCAGTATAAAAATTACCAATTTTACTTTTATATTTTCTTGTGTTCTAATTAAGTTAGAAGAGGGGAAATACGGCATAGTCCGCAGTGTGAGTCAAATCATTTTCATTATATTTTGTAAGAGTAGGTGATTGATATGGAATTCAAAAAAATCCTTATTCCGGTTGATGGTTCCGATCCATCCATGAACGCATTCCATTGTGCACTGGATCTGGCAAAAGCACACAAGACAGAAATGATTCTGCTCTATGTCATCGATGCCAATGAAATGTTCTATGCAACCAATCAGGTCATGCTGTCTGGCGAATTCTTCGAAACCATGAAGGGTGTAGGCACCAAACTGATTGAAAAACTGGTGAGCGAGATTCCTGAAGATGTTCCCCACAAATCCATCTGTGTCGTAGGCATTCCTGGTGAAACAGCATCGGATATTGCCAAGTCAGAAGAAGTGGACCTCATCGTCATGGGCAACAGCGGCAAGGGCGCATTCAATGCTTTCGTCACAGGCAGTGTCAGCCAGTACGTCATCCACCACGTAGAATGCCCGGTTCTGATTGTCAAGTAATCAGAGTTTACAAAAGAATCCGCATGTTTCTTCCTGAGAAGTGAATTATCGTGCATGCGGTCTGTCTTTTCCCTGATTTGAATTCATAAGGAGAATGATCAAAATGGAATTCAAAAAAATTCTCGTTCCGGTCGATGGCTCGGAAGCCGCCGGAAACGCTCTGCACTATGCTGTAAACATGGCAAGAAATCATGGTTCTTCCATTACCCTGATCAGCGTTGTTGATGCCAATGATCTTCTGAGAGAAACCAATGACGTCATGCTGACCGATGAATTCATGGAAACCCTCAAAGTCGAAGGCAAGGAAATCGTTGCCCAGGCTGCCAAGGACATTCCGGAAGAGATTCCCCATGATGAAGTCACTGTCCTGGGCACACCAGGCTATCTCATTGCCAAACACGCTGAAGAAGAAGGCGTAGACCTCATTGTTATGGGCAACAGCGGCAAAGGTGCATTTTCTTCCTTTGTTACCGGCAGTGTCAGCCAGTATGTCATTCACCACGTAAAATGCCCTGTACTGATTGTTAAATAAATAATGAGCCCGGATATCCATCTTCCGGGCTCATTTTGCATTTCGAAGGATATAAAATTAATTCATTTTACTTTTCCAGCCGATTGTGCTGTAATAAAGACAGGAAAGCTGGTATTTCTATTCATTTTCATTATCCGGAGGGTGTGTGATCATTATGGAAATCAAGACAATTCTAATCCCGGTCGATGGCTCTGAACCTGCCGAGAATGCATTCCGTTACGGCGTAGGGCTGGCAGAAGAGAATGGAGCCACTATCGTTCTTCTCCACGTTCTGGATGCCAATGAAACATACTATGCAACAAACCGTGTGATGCTGGCTGGCGGTATGCTCGACGAAAGAAAGGAAACAGCACAGAGAGTCATGGATCAGATGAAATCTCAGGTTCCGGAAGGAATCACCTGCAAAACAGTCATTGCAGCCGGCGTCCCAGGTGAAACAGCGTGCCGCACTGCAAAAGAAGAAAATGCTGATTTGATTGTAGTAGGCAACAGCGGCAAGGGCGCCATTTCCTCCTTCGTTATGGGAAGCGTCAGCCGTTACATCATTCATCATGTACACTGCCCTGTCCTTGTCGTCAAATAAACAGAATTTCCAAAGACCGCTTTTGCGGTCTTTTTTTTTATTCCTCTCCCCCCTATTTTCTTCTGTACTTCATTGAAATACCTATGCACCACTATAAAAATAAACAATTTTACTTTTTGATATCTATATGTTGTAATTAAGATAAGAGCGGTGTTTCCAAAATCCTTTTGGATTTATTAATTTAATCAAGACAAGAAGGTGTCCCCCATGGAAACAAAAAAAATTCTAGTTCCAGTCGACGGATCAGAACCTGCAAACCGTGCTTTCCACATTGCACTCGATCTGGCTGCCAAAGACAAAGCAGAAGTCACGCTTATTGATGTCGTCGATGCCAATGACATGCTCTATGCAACAAGCAAGGTCATGATCTCCCCTGAGTTCTATACGACCATCAAGAGAAAAGGGAAAGAACTCATTACAAAACTGGAAAAGGAAATTCCTGAATCCATCCCCCACTCCACTGAAATTCATGTCGGCCTTCCGGGCCAGATGATTGCCAGTGTCGCAAAAGAAGGGCATTTTGATCTGATCATCATGGGCAACAGCGGCAAGGGAGCTCTTGATGCTTTCGTCACAGGAAGCGTCAGCCAGTATGTCATTCATCATGCCAACTGCCCGGTCATGATTGTTAAATAAGGAAGCGAGATAGAATCCATGGAAATGAAGAAAATCCTTGTCCCGATCGACGGGTCCGAACCATCCAAAAATGCATTCAAGCTGGCTCTTGCGCTGGCTTCAAAAATGGACAGCGAAGTCATCCTTCTCAATGTTGCTGATGTCAATGAAATGACATATCCGGTCGAACAATTTGATATCCTGACCGATTCTTATTTCGGCAAGAAGGATATGCCTGCCGGCGAGTACAAAGATTACCGTGCAGACGTATTCAAGGCAGCCAACGAAAAAGGCAATGAATTGACAAGGGAACTCGTTGAACAGATCCCGGAGGGCATTACCTATACCGTTACAACGAAGATCGGCACCCCGGGCCCAACCATTGTCAGAGCTGTCAAGGAACTGGAAGCAGACATAGTCGTCATGGGAAACAGCGGCAAAGGCGCCCTTTCCTCCTTCGTCACCGGCAGCGTCAGCCAGTACGTCATGCATCATGTAGAATGCCCGGTAACAATTGTTAAATAATCACCCAGTAAAAAAGACTGCGAACACGAATGTATTCACAGTCTTTTTATTGCATATCAGTCTTTTGCCTGATGGACGACGACCTGCGGGAACGGGATATCGATTCCTGCATCATCAAGTTTCTTCTTGATGGCTATATACAGTTCATTCTGCGCCGTGAAGTAATCTTCACTCAGAACCGTTGCACGGATGTAGATATTAATGGAAGAATCCCCGAGTCCATTGACATAAATGGCGATATCATCCTTGTTCATGACATACTTATTCTCATGGAACACTTCTTTCAGAAGCTCAATACAGTGAGCAAGGTCCGTACCATAGCCTACACCGATATTGAACTGCAGGTTTCTCGTATTGAACGAAGAATAGTTCATGATGACACTATTTGTGAGTGAGGAATTCGGTATGACGATCATCTGATTTCCCATTGTGGAAATCTCCGTGTACATAATCCGGATATCAACAACCGTTCCCTGATTCGTTCCTACTGCAATATAATCTCCCACGCTGAACGGGCGGAAAATCAAAATGAAAATGCCCGAAGCAACGTTTCCGATGTTGTCTTTAAGACCGAGGCCGATAGCAAGTCCGATACCGCCAAATGCAGCTGCGAGCGTTCCTGCTGCCACGCCGGCTGTGCTCAGTGCGATAATGGTAACGATGGCCAGGCAGAAGAAAAATGCAATCTCACTGACGAAAGTTCTGGCCGATGGATCTACCTTCCCTTTTTCAAGAATCTTGATGATTCCCTGACGGATATACCGGCAGATCACATACCCGACAATAAATATGATAATTGCTTCAAGAAGATCGATTCCCCTGTTGAAAGCAAAATTTTCTAATCCGTTTATTACTTTGGCCGTGATTCCGACTTCGTCAGTAACCACTTTTGTAACTACGTTTGGTTCCACAGTCTCTTCCTTTCTTAATACTTATATCAAATCATTCCCGAATTGCAATAATAAGTTGAACACCCGGCGAACCTTTATGCAGTAAGTGCTGCAAGCATTTCTTCCCTAAAGCACTCCTCGGGTGTCTTATAGCCGAGTATTTTTCTTGGCAGGGTGTTGGCCCAGCACTCTACTCTGGAAATGTGTTCCACTGGGTAATCCTGGATTTTCTTCCCTTTGGGAAGAAATCGACGGAATAAGCCGTTGTGATTCTCATTCGTACCTTTGTCGCTGGAGCAGTACGGATGCGCATAATAGATCCGTGTGTGACTTAGTTTCTCTAGCTCCGACAGGCTAGAAAACTCACTGCCATTGTCTGTCGTAATGCTGAGGAACACTCGGCTGAAACAGCCGCGGAACATTCCATCCTTCAATTTTCTGAAGGCTGCTATTACAGAGGCACTTTCCTTGTTGGGCAGTTTTCTGATGAGGGAACAGCGTGTCTTGCGCTCAACCAGAGTCAGCAGTACTTCGTCCTTTGAGCGAGATCCCAGTACAAGGTCACACTCCCAATGCCCGAAATCCTGACGCTCATCCACAGAAGGATCGCGCTCATCTATACTGCGGCCGAACTTCTTCTTACGCTCACGAACCCGCTTCCTGGCGTTTTTTCGCTTGACGCGCAAGGGCAGGTCAATACTCTTGATTTTTCCTAGGAGCCCCAGCGTGACATAGTTGTACAGGGTTTTCGTACAGACCATCTCGCCACGTTGAAATTCTCCCGTAACCAGTGCCCTGCCAAAGCAGGCATCGAGCGACCAGTGATGTTCCTGAAGTCTCTTCTGCACATAGTCGAGGAATGCTCCCTTTGCTATGGCGTCGCATTTGCGACCACAGTTTTCGCGATGCGCCTCATAGGTGCTTTGCCCGTCTGCTGCGCGATAGCGTTCCACCTTGCCGTTATAGCAAAGAACCTTGCCACGCTTCACCTCGTTGCGTACCGTATTGACACAGCACCCAATCTCACGGGCTATGCTCCGATACGATTGCTTGTCGCGGAGACGCGTTTGGATAATGACTCGTTCCTCAAAAGTTAAATGAGCCCCTTTTTTGCGTAACGTATCCGTGGTAAAATGATTTTGATCCATAGCGATTCTCCTTTGTGGTTGTGTTTTTTGTGCAACTACATTTTACCACAAGGGTTCGCTATGGATTTTTAAGTGTTCAACTTAATTATACAATCCGCCTTCCTCTTTATTCTAACATATGAGAAAGGAGCAGGCAGGGAATTCATGAAATTTTATAAATCCATAGAAAAAGAGCCGCAGATTTTGCGGCTCTTTCGTGTCCTTTAATCGCGGATGAATTTCTCTCCGGCTTTGATAATATTCTCGATGACCATGGCTGTCGTTACGCTTCCTACGCCTCCTGGAACCGGAGTGATGCATCCGGCTTTCTCAGAGACATTGTCGTAATCGACATCGCCAACGGTCTTTCCGTTTACACGGTTGATGCCCACATCAATGACGACGGCGCCTTCTTTGACCATATCTGCTGTCACGTATCCAGGTCTTCCAACAGCAGCGACAAGAACATCAGCCTCGCGTGTCAAACTTGTCAGATCCTTTGTATGAGAGTGGCAGATCGTTACTGTTGCATTCTCCTTCAGGAGCATAATGGAAACCGGTTTCCCGATGACATTGCTGCGCCCTATGACGACGACGCGCTTTCCATTCATTTCAATCTTATAATGCTTCAGGATTGCCATGACGGCGCGCGGTGTATTTCCGAAGAGTCCGTCTTTCCCGGCAAAAAGTCTTCCTGCATTCATGTCCGTCAGCCCGTCTACATCCTTATCCGGATCAATGAGTGCAATCATCTTTTCAGGATCGATCTGCTCCGGAAGCGGCATCATCATAAGAATGCCTGTTATTTCATCATCATTGCTGAGATCGGTGATTAATTTCCCAAGCTCATCTTCGCTGACATCTTCTGCTTCCTTGAATATGCCTGAATTGATGCCATAACTTTTAGCAGCTTTCTGCATGAAGGATGCATACATGGCAGAGGGCTTGCTGTCTCCCGCCAGAATGATGGCAAGCTTTGGTTCATACCTCTTCGCCTTCAGTTTTGCCAGGCGTTCTGCCAGTTCCTTTTCAAGAGCTGCTGCTACTTCTTTTCCATCTAAAATCATTGCTGCCATATCAGAAGAGCCCCGTAATATTTCCTTCGTCATCCACATCGATACGTTCAGCAGCCGGACGGCGCGGAAGTCCCGGCATCGTCATGATCTTGCCAGTCAGAGCGACGACAAAGCCTGCGCCGGCAGATACTTTGACTTCTCTGACATGGAGTGTAAATCCTGAAGGTGCTCCCAGCTTGGACGGATCATCACTGAAGGATACCGGTGTCTTTGCAATGCAGACAGGCATCTTTCCGTATCCCATTTCTTCAATGTGCGCCAGTTCTTTTGCAGCGGCACCGTCAAATGCCACGCCGTCAGCGCCATAAATTTCTTTTGCAATGGTTTCAATCTTTTCCTTAAGGGAAAGGTCCAGATCATAAAGCGGCTTGTAATTGGATCCCTGATCAATGGCTGCCAGTACTTTTTCACCCAGATCAAGTCCGCCTTCACCGCCGTCAGCAAAGACAGTGGATTCAGCAACAGGTACGCCGGCTTCCTTGCATGCTTCGAAAGCGACTTTCTTTTCTTCTTCTGTATCGGATGGGAACATGTTCAAAGCAACTACGATCGGCAGGCCATACTTCTTCAGGTTGTGCATATGGCGAAGCAGATTCGGAAGGCCTCTCTTTACAGCTTCCGGATCGGATTCTGTCAGTTCGTTCTTTGCCTTTCCGCCGTTCATCTTTAGTGCGCGGATGGTAGCGACGAGGACTGCAGCATCTGGTTTGAGACCTGCGAAACGGCACTTGATGTCCAGGAATTTTTCTGCGCCAAGGTCAGCACCGAATCCTGCTTCCGTAACGACGTAATCAGCAAGATGCAGAGCTGTTCTTGTTGCCAGGACAGAGTTGCATCCGTGAGCGATATTGGCAAACGGGCCGCCGTGAATGAAGGCCGGGACATGTTCGAGTGTCTGTACCAGGTTTGGCTTCAGTGCATCCTTCATCAGTGCGGTCATAGCGCCCTGTGCATGAATGTCGCCTGCAGTAACCGGTTTATTGTCATAGGTATAGCCGACAATGATTCTTGCAAATCTTTCTTTCATGTCATGGATCGAATCTGCCAGGCAGAGGATAGCCATAACTTCGGAAGCGACGGTAATATCGAAGCCGCCTTCTCTTGGCACTCCGTTTGCATGGCCGCCGAGACCTACAACGATATGACGGAGAACACGGTCATTCATATCCATGACGCGATTCCATACAACGCGTCTGGGATCAATGTTGAGTTCATTTCCCTGCTGGATGTGATTGTCGACCATAGCTGCCAGAAGGTTATGCGCAGCTGTGATTGCATGGAGGTCTCCGGTGAAATGAAGGTTGATGTCTTCCATCGGTACGACCTGGGAATAGCCGCCGCCGGCAGCACCGCCTTTTATGCCCATGCATGGTCCAAGGGATGGTTCACGCAGGCAGATCATCGTCTTTTTGCCCAGTTTGGACAGAGCCTGTCCGAGGCCGACGGTCGTCGTTGTCTTGCCTTCTCCGGCAGGTGTTGGTGAAATAGCTGTCACAAGAATCAGCTTTCCCTGTGGTTTTGACAGCACCTCATTCGTGAATTTCAAGGATACTTTGGCTTTGTACGGTCCGTAATTTTCCAGATTTTCAGGAGCAATACCGACTTTCTCACCAATTTCAACAATCGGTTTCATCTCCGCTTTCTGTGCGATTTCAATGTCACTCAGCATCTCTTTTTTCCCCTTTCCTGGCAACGGTGAAATAAAGGTAAATCTTTATTTATTATAGCATGCAAGACACTATGCCGCATAAAAACGTACAGGAAATATGGTCATTTTATGTTTTGGAAAACCGCCAGCAAAAAACTCTCCCCGAAGGAAGAGTCTTTTATTACTGCCGGAAATATACGTGGACGCTTGAGCCTCTCTTTACAGTTGCCCCTATTCCGGGATCCTGCTTGTAGGCATAGCCGCTTCCTTCAGGCTGGAAACCGAGTCCTGCGCGGGTCAGCCATTCTCCCGTGTCGCGGATCGTCCATCCTGTAAAGCTTGGAAGCCTGAATTCTTTCACATCCTCTGATGGAATTGCCGGCTTGTACGTTTCAATATCCTTTGCTTTCGGCTTTGCATGCGTTGCTTCATCTTCCAGTGTCGGTACTGAAAGGTAATGCATGATATGCGTCATGGCTTCCTTGAAAACAGGAGCTGCTACCTGGCCGCCATAGTATACGCCTTTTGGTGTATCCAGTACGACAAGGCATATAGCCCTTGGATCTTCCGTAGGGCCGAAGCCGCAGAAGGATGCGATGTACTGGTTTTTAAGATACCCGCCGTTGACTGCATCGATTTTCTGTGCCGTACCGGTTTTCCCTGCCATATGGTAGCCATCAACCTGCGCATTTGTGCCGCCGCCGGATGCGACTTCCTTTTCCATCATGTCCTTGACTTCATCAGCCACTTCCTTGGATACAGGATTTCCGCTGATTTCCGTCTGATTGACCTTGTAATCGCTTCCATCCGGATTCTTGATTTCCTTGATGATATGCGGCTTGACCATTTGTCCGCCGTTTGCCAGGGCGCTGTATGCCTGCACCATCTGGAGCGGTGTTACCGCAATGCCCTGCCCGATGGACATGGTCGCCACATCGATAGCACGCATTTCCTTCGGATTGAAGAGAACGCCCGATCCCTCGCCAGGAAGATCGATTCCGGTCGGTTTCCCAAAGCCGAATTTCTTTGCATATTCCGTCAGTATATCTCCGCCGGTCAGAAGCCCTATATGGGCAAAGCCGGTATTGATGGAGAATTTCAGGATATCAACGAGACGGACATCGCCATAGGATTCATCATCCCAGTTCCTGATGGCATGGCCGGATGCCCAGACTGCCCCGGGATCGTGCCAGACACGCTGCGTGTCATATGTTTTGGCTGCCAGAGCAGCCGCTGCAACGACAGGCTTGAATGTCGATCCTGGTTCGTAAATATCGACAACGGCACGGTTCTTGAATTCTGCTTCTGTCGCCTTGTCAAAGTGGTTCGGGTCATAGGAAGGCCTGTTTCCAAGCGCAAGGATAGCCCCTGTCTTAGGATCCATGACGATAATGATGCCGCCGGATGCTTTGGTGCTTGTCATAGCGCGGTCGAGCGCTCTTTCTGCATAGAACTGGATATTCTGATCGATTGTCAGATACACGGATCGTTCATTTTCAGCCTTGTACGGAGCAAGAGCCGACTCCAGAATCGGATTTCCCCGGGCATCGGTCAGAAGCATCTGCTTGCTCTTGCCTCCGCGGATCAGGTCATCCAGCGACATTTCAAGCCCGTCGAGCCCCTTGTCATCGAGACCTACAAAGCCCAGCACATTCGCTGCCATAGGGCCATTGGGATAGAATCTGCGGCTTTCATCGAAGAAGCCGAAGCCTTTCCACCCTTTTTCCTTGATCAGAGCCTGCACTTTATCGGAATCTTCCGGATCCATCAAACGCTCCAGCCATACGAAGCGTGTTTTCCTCGACATGGCCTTCGCCAGGTCTGATTCATTTTTCTTCAGAATCGGAGCGAGGTCTTTCGCTGCTTCTGCTGCGCTGACGTTCATTGTCCCGGGGTCTGCATACAAGGATTTGACCATGATGGAAAAAGCAAGTTCCTTGCCGTTCGTATCGTAGATCGTTCCTCTTGGTGAATAGAGTGTCTGCACGCCTTCGGTCTGGTTCATCGCCATTTCCTCATACTGGCTTCCGCGGGCAATCTGGATCCAACCAAGTCTTCCGGCAAGCAAAAATCCGACGATGCATAGGATGCCCGCCATCTTCCTGCTTCTGGATTTCATGATTTTTTCAGGACCTGATTTACTCATGCGATCTTCTCCTCATATAACGGACTGCTGCATCGTAGATGGCCGCAGGTTCATTTTCAAGGCTTCCGCTCTGCACGCGGATAAGAAGGTTCTTCATTCCTTCAGGCGTCTTCTCTCCTAAAAGGAGGGGAACACGCTTGTCATAATGAAGTTCCTTTGTTGAAACAGGGATTTCCAGCGCAAGCCGGGACATGTATTCTCCGATTTCCTGATGTCCCCTTGTATCGGCGTCCGGATTTCCGCATCCTATAATGTCTGCGATGGAAAGATCTGTCATCTGCAGCATGGCTTCCGATACATCGGCCGACGTCGGGAATGCTTTTTCTCTGGCAATCTGCCTTATCCACTTGTCGGGATGTGATTTCGGATCGTTGGCAATGGTATGGAATCTCATATGATTTTCTACCAGCCAGGTTACACGGTTGACAAAGGCTTTCGGACGTTTCCAGTGCTTCAGGAGCGCTCTGGTCATTTCAGCCCCTTTCTTATCATGGCCGTAATCAGTAAGCCGTCCCTTGTGAATGCCCCTGACACCAGGCATTCCTTTGCCTACGTCATGAAGAAGAGCCGCCCAGCGGTTGATGAGTAATGGTTTTGATGCATCAAGAACGGCCAGTGTGTGATACCAGCCGTCGAACTTATGAAATTCTTTCTGCTGCGGAAGTCCCACCAGGTGAGAGAGTTCCGGAAGAATGGCAATTTCCGTTTCTTTGCCGTATTCCGTTGCATGGCAGAAACATTCATTAAGCCCTGTACGCACAAGAAGGTCAAAGCCGCGCGCTGCATGCGGCGTCACAATCAGCCGGTCTATTTCACTTTCCACTCTCTCAAGCGAAAGTCCCTTCACCCGTTCAAAGGCGGAAGGCATGCCGTCAATCAGTGAACGATCCGCCATGAAATCCAGCTGTCCCAGAAAACGGCAGGCACGGAAAAGGCGGAGCGCATCCTCTGAAAAGCGCTTGGATGACTCACCGACCGTACGGAGCCTTTTCCGGTCCAGATCAGAAACGCCATCAAAGTAATCATAAATCACGCCGTCTGCATCGACAGCCATGGCATTGACAGTGAAGTCGCGGCGCATCAGGTCTTCCTTCAGATCGGATGCAAAATGCACTTCACTTGGACGATGTGCATCCTGCCCGTACGTTTCGCTCCGGAAAGTCGTCACTTCATAGCTCATGCCATCAATGACGATGATAACTGTTCCAAAGCGGCGTCCCTCTCCTCCAATGGCTTTCCATCCGCGGCTTTCTGCCACGCGGATCGTTTCATCCGGAAGAGCAGACGTTGTAATATCCCAGTCATGAGGCTCAAGCTTCATCATCAGATCCCTGACGCAGCCGCCCACGATAAATGCTTCAAATCCATCTTCATGAAATGCACGCAAAATACGCATTGCACCCTTGTCTATGAGTCCGATCCTTTCGTCAGAAGACAGATTTTCAAATCCTTTTTTATGAAAGTAAGAAGAAACCGCCCCCAAGAATCCCATGGTTCTCCCTCCTGTATGAATGTATATCTATTATTATATACTGAATTGGAATGGCGGGCAAAAACAGTTATGCGAAATATTTCGATTTTATAATTCAAATATTTGATAAAAATCCCGTTTGAGCAAAAAAAGACCCATATCCTGAAATGGACATGAGTCTTTTTATTATCGTATAAAATTACATTCAACGATTAGTTACATTCAACGATTAGTCTTTGTACTGAGCTGGAAGTTCAGTTGCTCTTGCTACGCCTGTCTTGATAGCAGCTTCTGCTACAGCCTTTGCGACGACATGAGGAACTCTCTTGTCGAATACGTCAACGACAACATGCTTCGGATCCAGTGTGCACTGTGTAGCCAGATCAGCCAGAGCATGAGCAGCAGCCAGTTTCATTTCTTCATTGATCTGGCGTGCGCGTACGTCGAGAGCGCCGCGGAACAGGCCCGGGAATACGGAAGAGTTGTTTACCTGGTTCGGCATATCGCTTCTGCCGGAGCCATAGATGTAAACGCCTTTTTCTTCAGCTTCTTCATACATGATTTCCGGAACCGGGTTTGCCATAGCGAAGACAATGCTCTTGTCTGCCATGGTCTTCAGAGCGTCATTGTTGAATACGCCAGGAGCGGAGCAGCCGATGAGTACGTCTGCGCCTTTGACAGCATCAGCAAATGTTCCCTGCTTGTTTTCCGGGTTTGTTTTCTTGATCAGTTCCATCTGGACTCTGTCGCGTTTTCCATTGTCAAAGAGAATGCCTTTGGAATTCAGGATGGTCATGTTTTCAGCCTTTACGCCGTCTTCCAGAAGCAGTTTTGCAATAGCTGTGCCTGCAGCGCCTGCGCCGTTGATAACGACTTTGATGTCTTCGATCTTCTTGTTAACGACTTTCAGAGCACCGAGCAGTGCTGCGAGAGCTGCAATAGCTGTGCCGTGCTGGTCATCATGGAATACCGGAATATTCATGATTTTCTTCAGTTCGTCTTCAATGTCATAGCATTTCGGGGAAGAGATATCTTCGAGGTTGATGCCTGCGAAGTTCTTTTCCAGAAGCTTTACTGTATGAATGAATTCATCTTTGTCTTTGGTGTCAAGAACGATCGGAATCGCATCAATGTTGCCAAATTTCTTGTACAGAGCAGATTTGCCTTCCATAACCGGCATGGAAGCAGCAGCTCCGATATCGCCAAGGCCCAGTACGCGGGTGCCGTCGGAAATAACTGCTACGACATTGCCTCTCCAGGTCATGGTCAGGGACAGATCTTCGTCGTCCTTAATAGCAAGGCACGGAGCGGAAACGCCCGGTGTATATACGATAGCCAGATCGTGGCCGTCGTTCAGTTCAGCATTCAGTTCAGTCTTGATCATCTGATGCTTTTCTTTTCTAAGCTCAATGGCTTCCTGTCTAAGTTTCTCGGTATCCATAAAAAACCTCCTGAATAATAAAATTAATCTTTTATAGCCGGCATATTCCTGCCGTTAAAGATTTCATACATTTCCTGCTTGAGCAGGCGGCGGATTCTCTTTACTTCCTTCTTGTCGAGTTCCTTTTCCGTCGTGTCAAACAAATAGTTGTCCAGCTTGAAATCATGAATCAGCATCTTTGTGTGGAAAATATTTTCCTGATAGACGTTGACGTCAATCATATCATAGCGGTGGCGGAGATCCGGCGACATATAATTCTGGATGGAATTAATTCTGTGGTCGATATAGATCTTCTTGCCATTGACATCCCTGGTGAATCCCCTGACACGATAGTCAGTGATTACGATGTCTGCATCAAATGACTTCAGCAAATAGTTGAGCGCCTTCAAAGGAGAGATTTTCCCGCAGGTCGATACATCGATGTCTGCGCGGAATGTGCAGATCCCATCCTGAGGATGCATTTCGGGATATGTGTGAACAGTGATATGGCTCTTGTCCAGATGCATGACCACATCCTGCTTTTCCACTTCTTCCTCTGCAATCAGCATCGTCACGCTGGCGCCCTGCGGATCATAATCCTGCTGGGCCGTATTCAGCACGATGGCACCGATCGTATCAGCAACCTTATTCAAAATCTGGGTCAGTCTTTCTGCACTGTACTGCTCATCAATATAAGCAATGTACTTTTTTCTTTCCTGTTCTGTACTGGCATAACAAATGTCGTACATATTGAAGCTGAGCGTCTTCGTCAAATTGTTGAAGCCGAACAGTTTAAGCTTACCTCTTTTCATGAAGTAAACTGACACCCCCATCCTTATTCTTACCCGGAATGGAACATTCCAATTATAACATAGAGTCAAATAGATTGAAAACGATTTATATCTTGTATACTTATTCTGTATAGATATCGATTAAGACTATAATTTTTTTAGCTCATTGAGCAGCGCCTGGATGGCTTTTCCGCGATGGCTGATCTTGTTTTTCTCCTCCATGGAGATTTCTGCCATCGTCTTGCCATACTGCGGCAGGTAGAACAGCGGATCATATCCAAAGCCGCCGTTTCCTTTGTAGAAATCACGGATGATGCCCTCGCAGGTACCTTCTGCTGTGATTTCCTTTCCATCCGGCCATACAAGTGCAATGACGCATACATAATGGCCCTTGCGGTCATCTCCGGTATACGGTTTCAGGTCTTCCACAAGTTTTCTGTTGTTGGCCTCATCATCGCCATGCTTTCCTGCATAACGGGCGGAATAAACACCCGGGCGGTCGCCTAAAACATCTGCAATGATGCCGGAGTCATCTGACAGCACGGGAAGATTTGTGACTTTGGCGTAATAATGCGCTTTCTGCAGTGCATTTTCTTTGAAAGTTTTTCCAGTCTCCTCCGGATCTGGTGCATCAGAGACATCAGCAACAGGAACAGCTTCCCAGCCTATTTCAGAGAATACTTTCTGAAATTCCCTGATTTTTCCTTTATTATGAGTTGCAAGAACCAGCTTCATTAATTTACCCTGCCTTTCATTTATGACCACTCGATTTATGCCTGACCATGTCCCATCATCAGGGCGACGGAATCTCTCTTAGCATTTCTCCAGGCTTCTTCTGCCTTTGCCAGCGATTCAGCTGTCTTGCAGCAGAGCGCATCTGCTTCGCGGATAACCATATCATCCGCCTTGGGAAGCGGCAGCCTGAGAATCCGTTCCGTTATTAAATGGTATGAATACCCTGCTTTCATCGTATTAAGGAAAAGCTGGCCGACCGGGCCGTCCAAGTACAGTTTCAAGTACCAGGAAGTGTACCTGCCTGAAGGGCGGAATGCCAAGATGCCAGGTGCAAGAACGCAGGATGTCCCTTCCGGAATGACGGCGGTCTTCACACTTCCATCCCTGACTGTAATGACAAGATCGCCGCTTCTGACAGCAATCCCTTCATCGCCTTCTTCTGCCGGCGCTGAGGAAATAAGGTCTTTCCTGATTCCTGAATCAGAAATGCCTTCTGCAGAAAGGCCGTCATAATATCCGGCGGAAAGTCTTCCAGGCATGAGACCTTCGAACACTTTTCCGATGGAATGATCGAGATCCAGAATATTTCCTGCAAGGATCGACTGAAGCGCAGGAGATCCATTGTATGCGTAGATATCGATATTCCAGTCGTCAGCTGCTGCAAAATCTTCAGAAGAAAGCTTAAGCGTATCATACCCATGGAAAGCGCCGGCTTCAAATCCGGATTCGCCAAATGATACGGCAGGCGACTTTTCTCCTGCAAACCGGAGGAATGCGTACTCCTTGCCGCCTAAATCTGTATCATAATAAGAAACGAGTTTTCCTTCAGCGGCCAGAGCCTTTCGTGCGTCTTCTGCTTCCTCACTGTTTTCAAGAAGAAGCGCATATGGAATCAAAACATCCATCGTGCCCTTCTCTGAAAGTCTTCTGGTGATCGAGGCAGCATGCGCAATGCTGCTTGTTTCCCAGTTGAATATGTAATTATATGCTTCCGTGTCAGCATCAAGTTCTTCCTCCATCATCATCCGCCCTCGAGGGAAGACCATATGGAGCTTTTCTTTCCATTCCGGCGAATTCATGGCAAGAGCTATTCTCTTCGTCGTCAGATCCTTGAAAAGATCATCCAAAACAGGAAGGTAGTTTTCTGCGCCGGAGAAAAGGATTGTCTGTCCTGCTTCTTCTGCCTTCTTTCCTGCTTCCTTGAGAAGAGCTCTGACTTCCTGACGCGCTGTGCCTGCTCCCGGTGCAAAGGCCATCGGATCCACGCGTAGCGCGAGTGTATACACTCTGGCATACGTATCGGCATCCCCTTCATAAAGGCCCAGGCGGTCAGCCGTCTTCTTCATATTTTCATACAGATCTTCAATGGAAATGCCATACTGGGCATTCGACGGATTGCTGAAAAGGAAATAGTCCAGATACCTTGCACGCATGACTTCCTGGAAGATATTTTCTTCCGGTACGCCATAGCGTCCAAATGTATTCGTTGCATCAATAATATCCTGTGGAGTCATATCCAATCTTCCTTTCGTTTTTGACTTCAATTGTTATCATTATACTTCACAGAGCCATTGATGCGCTACCTTGCGCAAATACGGCTGTCTTAACCGAAAAAAACGCACATGGAATTCCATGTGCGTTTTTGCCGTAATCCAACGATTAACGCTTGGAGAACTGGCTTGCTTTTCTTGCTTTCTTGAGACCGTATTTCTTACGTTCTTTCATTCTCGGGTCACGGGTCAGAAGACCTGCGCTCTTCAGCAGTTTTCTGTAGTCAGCGTCTACGTCGAGCAGTGCGCGGCTGATGCCATGACGGATAGCACCTGCCTGGCCTGTACGTCCGCCGCCTTTAACGTTAGCAATAACGTCATATGCGGAGGTTGTGCCTGTCAGTTCAAGTGGCTGTTTAATGATCAGTTCGAGAGTTGCAAGATCGAAATAATCTTTCAGTTCACGACCGTTGATTGTAATGTTTCCCTGTCCCGGTACCAGACGGACTCTGGCAACGGATGTTTTTCTGCGGCCAGTGCCGTAGTATGTAGCTTCTGCCATTTCTTATATTTCCTTCCCTTCTGGTTAACGGATATTGAGCTTCAGTTCTTCAGGTTTCTGAGCTGCGTGCGGATGTTCTGCACCAGCATAAACATGAAGCTTACGATACATCTGAGCGCCAAGTTTGTTCTTCGGAAGCATGCCGCGAATAGCATGTTCAACAACCCAAGCTGGTTTTTCACGAAGAGCGTCCCCGGCTTTCTGGTATCTATCTCCGCCGATGTAACCGGTGTAGTGGAAGTATACCTTCTTCAGTTCTTTCTTGCCTGTCAGAACGACTTTATCTGCGTTGATGACGATAACGTTGTCGCCTGTATCAACATGCGGTGTGTAAGTAGGTTTATTTTTGCCTGTGAGGACTTTAGCTACACTAGCTGCCAGACGGCCAAGTGTCAGTCCTTCTGCATCAACAATATACCATTTACGGGTGATGTTTCCCGCATTGGCCATAAATGTGCTTTTCATTATAAATGATTCCTCCTGAATACTAAACAGAACCGCAAGATATTGTCTTTCCTCCGGGGCTAGTGGTTTCCGGACAAATCTCACAAGAGGTATTATACCTTTTACGGAGAGTTCATGTCAAGTAAAAATAAAGACTTTTTTCTTCATTTCCTTTAGATTTCATAGGAAATTCTTTTTATATTTTACTATACATTATATATCAAGGAAATGAACAAATCTTGGATGATAGATATGTGCTGTTCCTCAAATGATTTCAATCCGCCAATTAAGGCTACATCTTAAGATAGACTCATCCTCAACGTGTATATTTATTACTAAATGGCATATGTTTTTGCTATTGACGTATAGGTTGGTGTGTTGTATTCTAATATTCGTAAAGTGCAACGGATGAGAACATTAAATCATGTTTCCGATAAAGGCTCATCCAACATTTAATTACGAAACACAGGAAAGAAGGTGTCACGCTGCCGGATGCGGATCGAAACTCCGTTTCCATGATTTGAGATGAAGTATGCCGCTTGTGCCGATAGCCGCAAGGCTTTCTGCGGTTCTGGGCAGAAGCGCCGGATTCATCAGGAGTGTATTCATTATTTTTTTATTTGGGGAGGTATTTCCTTTGATAACCTTTTTACTTGCGCTGGCCGCTTTAATCACAGGCTACTTTATCTACGGCCGCATCGTTGATCACTTCTTTGGTCCTGACGACCGTCAGACGCCTGCCACGATCCACAACGACGGCGTTGACTACATTCCGCTTCCTACATGGAAAGTTTTCCTGATCCAGCTGCTCAACATCGCTGGTCTGGGACCGATCTTCGGCGCTCTTGGCGGCGCTCTCTGGGGTCCATCCGTTTACTTATGGATTGTCCTCGGTACCATTTTCGCCGGCGGCGTACATGACTACCTCTCCGGCATGATGTCCATCCGTGAAGACGGACACAGTATTTCTGAAATCGTTGGCCACCAGATGGGCAGCACCATGCTGAACATCATGCGTGTCTTCTCTGTCATTCTTCTTATCCTCGTCGGCACCGTATTCATGACAGGCCCGGCAATGCTCCTAGCAAAACTGACCAGCTGGGAAGTTCTCCCATGGCTCATCGTCGTTCTTGCCTACTACTTCCTGGCTACCATGCTCCCGATCGATAAGATCATTGCACGTTTCTATCCGATTTTCGGTATCTGCCTCATCATCATGGCTGTCGGCATCGCAGGCGGCATGCTCTTCGGCGTAGGCGGACACACAATGCCTGAAATGGTTTTCGCTAACCTGTATCCGGGAGAAAACCAGCTCCCAATCTGGCCGTTAATGTTCATCACCGTTGCTTGCGGCGCTATTTCCGGCTTCCATTCCACCCAGTCCCCTCTCATGGCCCGCTGCCTGAAAGATGAACGTCTCGGACGTCCAGTATTCTACGGCGCCATGGTTGCAGAAGGTGTCATTTGCCTGATCTGGGCAGCTGCAGGCGTTACATTCTTCGACGGCACAAGCGGCCTTCAGGCAGCTCTGAAAGCCGGCGGCCCTGGCGGTGCAGTTTATGATATCTGCGTCGGCTACATGGGTACCGGCATCGGCGCAATCCTCGCTATGCTCGGCGTCGTTGCATGCCCGATCACCTCTGGTGATACTGCATTCCGCGCAGCTCGTCTGACCCTTGCTGACTGGTTCAAGATCGATCAGGTCGGCCTTGTAAAACGTCTTGCATTCGCAGTTCCGCTTCTCGGCATCGGTGCCGTTCTTTCTCAGATGAACTTCAACATTATCTGGCGTTACTTCTCCTGGACAAACCAGACACTCGCTATGATCGTTCTCTGGACCGGCGCAGTTTACCTCTATCGTCACTGTGAAGGCAAAGCATGGCTCATGGCATGCATTCCGGCAACATTCATGTCCGTTGTCACCTCCACTTACATCCTTCAGGCTAAGGAAGGCCTCGAACTGGCTACTTCCATCACTTACCCGGCAGGCATCGTATTCGGTGCAGTCTGCCTGGCACTCTACCTGAAAGCGACTGTTTTCAAGAAGAACTCTTCTTCCAATGAAGAGCTGGAAGCAGCTCCTGTTGAAAACAACTGATCCATAATAAAAACACTCCGCGAGGGAAGGCGCGGGGTGCTTTTTTATTGCTCTTTTATCTATTGCAAATTCATTAGTATCCCAAATCCTCATTGATCAGGATGACTTCCATTTCAATATTCCTCATCTTCTTATAGTAAATGGCAAGGACATTGCAGATTCTGTCAGGCGCACCGCAGTCATAGCAGCGGTCTCCTCCCTGAAGCGAGCATCCGCACTTGTATCCGTGGCGGAGAACATTTTTCGGCGCGGCCACGTTCCTTGCACGGTAAATGGCCTCTTCCAGAGTCGGCATGATTTTATTGACCCCCAGGACAAAGTACACTTTTTTATGCCCGAAGAGCGAGCCTGCCACTCTGTTTCCTGTGCCGTCCACGTTGACCATGACGCCAGTTTCCGATACACCGTTCACCGATGTCAGGAAAACGTCAGTCACCATGGCCTTTCTCGCCAAATCAAGAAAGGCTTCGTTGCTCTTTTCAAACCCGTCTCTTTCCCTGTTGATCTGGTGCACATCAAATACGGTGTTATGGCGGCTCAGTTTCTCATACATGCCATTGCCTGAAGTGTCAATGAATCCCCGAACCCCACCGTCTCTCCGTCAATCTTCCCGTCAAGATACTCTGCCGCTTCTCCTGCCGTTTCAAAGACGCTGCACTCGAAGCGGTTGCGCTTGAACGCTCTTCTCACTTTTTCAAGGTCCATAATGATTTCCCTTTTTACAATAAAAAAGGGAAGCCTGAACAAGGCTCCCCTGCAATTTATACTTCTTCAGAAGGCAGTACTGATTCAGGATGTCTTCTGTGATAATACTTCAGATAAAAGCGGACGAAATTCGCACCGATAAATTTAACAATGATAATGAGCACGATAACCACGCCCACGGGCAGTATAGAGATAGGAAGAAGTGCCGCCCCGGAAGCGATGGTGTTATTGATGACGGCGGAGCCTGCATACTGATACGCAGCAAAAATCGTTCTTTCGTCATCATTCATCATGCCTTCTTCAAAAAGGTTCTTTGTCATGAAAGCGCCGATATCGGAGCTGGTAAAACTGGATATGAAGGCAAGTCCGGCTACGCCAGGAATTCCCAAGAGGAAACGGAGGAATGGCTGGAAAAGCTTGCCGGCAGCCTTCAAGGCTCCTAAATGCTCGCATGTTTCAATCAATCCCTGCGCGAGCATGGTAACCGGCACCATTGTCAATGCAAAGGCAAAACCTTCCCTTGCACCAAATCCGCCTGTTCCCTGCATTGCAATCTTCGCACCATCGGCATGGCCAAACTGCCCCATCAGGTTCATCAGGTCGAATGCTTTCAGGAAATTATCCTGATGCGCTACAAGCCCTGAAAAGGAGATGGTCAGGAAAGCGAGGGACACCCATCCTTTCCATGTCACCTTGTATTCATTTTCCTTCTGCAGCGCTTCCTGTTTATTTTCTTTTGATTCACTCATTGGCTGTTCCTCCTCAGTATCCCATTAAAACAAGCACGAGACGCGTCAGGAACATGACAATAACAGCGTCAATGATCGGCGTTGCAAACATGACCGGATAATAAAGAGCGCGCACTTTGCATACTAAAACGATTCTGGCAAAATGCCCGATCAGCGTTCCCATCGTAATGCATGCCGGAAACAGGATTGTTGCTTCTACCGCGGTCAGATTTCCGCTCATATACATGCCGGCAGCCGTAGCACAGCCTGCAGCTTTTGCGAAGAACGCCGCCAGAAGGACGACGGAAGCTTCACCCGGAAGTCCAAAAATTCCCATGACCGGGGCCAGCAATTTTCCAATCAGCGGCATAATCCCTGACAGGTTCAAGAAGGTAATCAGCGTATACGCCATGACCATTGCCGGAGCAATCAGTTCAACGGTAATGTAAAACCCTTTCTTGGCTCCCCTCATAAAATATTCCGGAAGTGACAAATCCTCTTCTTTTTTTACTTCTGCTTTTGCTGCTGCCATACTGCTATTCTCCTTTAAACTTCATTCATTTTTAAAATAACGGCGCCAAGAAGCTTTGCTCTTTCAAACAGGCTGTCCTTAAGCGCATATTCATCTCTTGTATGATTGAACCGGCCCTTGACACCCATGGCGCAGACGGTCGGAACGCCGGCATACACAACGTAGCCCGAATCACTGCCGCCGCCTACAAGCTTTCCTTCTGATACCGGGATTCCATTTTCTTCTCCGGTCTTCTTTACAAATTCGAACAGCTTCCTGTTTTCTTCTGTCATTTTCATGGGAAGCATGCCCTCATGGTATAAAAGGAGTTCTGTCTTCATTCCTTCCATATAGGTATGATTCAAGACCTTGAAAAGTTCTTCCTTGACGAATGGTGAAATATCCGGATCCTGGAAACGGATATCTCCTTCTACTTCACAGTAGTCCGGAATCGCGTTTGATACGGTGCCGCCTTTAATGGTACCGACATTGAACGTAATTCCCTTATCCCAGTCCGTCATATTCTGGATATCATCAATCTTCTTTGCCATTTCCCAAATGGCACTTCTGCCCTGGCGCGGATTATTTCCTGCGTGAGCCGCAATGCCATGCACAGCGGCCTTGAATACGACGCCGCCTTTTCTGCCAATGACAAGTGAATTATCTTCGTACCCTGTCTCGCAATTAAAGCAGGCTGCGCATCCCCTGGCTTCACGCTGCAGCATAACAGTCGCTTTCGATCCGTTATGGGCGATTTCTTCATCAGAAACAAGAATCACCTTTAATGGACGTCCGGAAAATCCAGCACTGTGAAGAGCCTTCAATGCAGAAAGCATAACAGCAACGCCGCCTTTCATATCCAGTGCGCCGGGTCCGGTAACACGACTGCCTTCTACGGTAAACGGCCTTCTGGCTGCCTCGCCGACAGGAAATACGGTATCCATATGCCCCAAAAGGAGGACGGGCGCACGGGAATCTCCAGGAATTTCAGCAATCAGTGCTTTTCCTTCCTCATCCCATCTGGTACTTGCGCCTGCTTCTTCCAGTTCTTTGAATACCCTTTTGGCGACAAGGTCTACGCCTTCCCGATAAGAGGCAGGACTGTCCTGATTGACGAGATCCTGCCAGAGATCCATCATCTGGGCTTTATGGTCATCTATATAAGCAAAAACATCCTCTTTCATATGATTCCCCCGATTCTTTTCGGATTAGAGCTCAGACAAAAGAGCCATCAGCAGTTTTGTTCTTTCAAAGAGAGATTCTTCCTCTGCCCATTCTCTTTCGGTATGGTTGAACTGTCCTCTGACGCCCAGTGCGCAAAGAGTCGGGATGCCGCAGGCAGTCAGGTGAGCGGAATCGCTGCCGCCGCCGACAGCAATTGCCTTTGCTTTCGGGAATCCATATTTTTCCGCAATGGCTTCCGCTCTTTCAAACAGTTTCTCAGAACTCTCCAGTCTTTCCATCGGCGGGAATACGACGAGCTTCTTGCAGCAGGTCGTTGTCGATTCGACGTACTGCTTCTTGGCAATCTTCTGGAAAGCTTTCTCAATGCGTTCCATTCCGGCTGTTGTCTTGAAGCGGACGTCAACCTTTACCCAGGCATGTTCCGGTACAGCATTGGCTACGGTGCCTCCGGCAATAACGCCGCAGTTGACCGTCGTGCCTTCCTGCCAGTCTGTTTCAGCCTGGATATCAAGGATCTTATGAGCCAGTTCTTCTACAGCACTTCTTCCGTCTTCCGGATTATTGCCTGCATGGGCGCCTACGCCGTCCACTTCGAAGAGGTACTGGGCAACGCCCTTTCTCTCGATAACAACGCTGTTGTCCACACAACCTGTTTCCAGATTGAATCCCATGACAGCGCCCTTTGCTTCTTTTTCATAATCAGCAGATGCTGTGGAATTTCCATGAGCGACTTCTTCATCGCCTGCCAGGATAATCTTGATGCGGTAGCGGTTATAACCGGCTTCCAGAAGGAAACGTACTGCATAAAGAAGGATCGTTACGCCGCCCTTCATATCAAGAACGCCCGGGCCTGTTACCTTTCCGTCTTTAATGGTAAACGGTCTTGCTGCCGCTGTCCCATCACCGAATACCGTGTCCATATGACCTGTCAGGACAATGAACGGCTTACTTGCATCACCGTATTCAGCAACAAGCATATTGCCTGCCTTTTCGTATTCATGGAACCAGACTTTGAATCCGCATTTTTCCAGGAAATCTTTTACATCGCGGCCTACACCGTCGACGCCTGCCTTGTTTCCTGATCCGCAGTCTCTGTCTACCAGAAGCTTCCAGGTATCCACCATAGCTTCACGATTCTGATCTACCTTATCAAATAACTGAACAACATCTTCCATACTTCCCAGCCTCCTTGTGCTTATCCGCTTAGCGGCCTAAACTTTTATTCAAATTGATATGGCAGTTGCCTGGGTATGTAACCCGCAGCCACTATATCTATGATTATATGTCATCCTACTCTTTTTAAAAAGTGAAAATTGTAATAAGAGCCGACATTGTAAATAAATTTCATTTTATGATTTTTTCACATTCGCCCATGAAAAAAGCAGCCATAACGGCTGCGCTGATGTATTATTTCTTTGATCTTGGCTGACTCCGGGCTCTTGCAAGAAGCTGAGACCTGTTTTCCACATGAAAATGATGCATCAATTCCTCGACATGGTAGCGGACCGTGCGCGGACTGATGTCGAGCGTTTCTCCGATTTCCTTATACGTTTTCCCATCGCAAAGTTCGGAAAGAATCTGCTTCTGGCGGCGCGTCAGATCGACATCTGTCTTGAATCTTTCCATCGCAAGAAGCGTCCTGGCATATTCGTAATTGGCCCGGCCGGCAGTAATGGCAAATTTTTCATCTTTGCCGACAGCAAACCAGGGATTGGACGCATGAATATGCGTGATGAAAATATGCTCCCCGTCTCTTCTCATCAGCATGGTCACTCTCTGCACTTCACTGATGACCAGTTTGTACTCCTGAGGCACATAGACATGGCATTCGCAAAGAACAAGGCACGCGTTTTCCCCAATCATCTGCGTGTCATAACGGTCGCCGTCCGCCTTCATCATCGGAATTTCCTTACGAGCCTGCTTCCTGATGTAGTAATCCCGTGCTTCTGCCTCTGTGCGGTTGAATCCGGGCGCCATATATCCGATCCAGCTGAATCCCTGCGGATCTGCCAGATCAAGCAGCTCTTTTATGGTGGCTGACTTGTCATACCATTTATGAATAAAGTTTTTTGCAACGTCCGCGGACTTCTCCCGAAAGTCTTTATTATCCATTGGTTACTCCCCACAATCCAATATGTAACATAACGTACATTTTGCATTAATTTGCTTTATTTCTCTCTATTGTATCGAATTTGCACCAATAAGAACACTGTCATTTATGACAGTGAGGATAATTTTGACCCTTAATCTTTTTTATAAGCCATTATGCATTATAAAAAGCTCTGACCAGGATTTGACCGAATCAGAGCTTTTATACTTATTTCAGGCAAATGAGCCCTTTTTAATCTTTCGCGATTCTTTTTATGAATTCACTGACAGCCGCAAGCCCGTTTTTCAGGGTTTCCCTGTCTGCAGCGTAGCCGATTCTCATGGAATGCGGTTCTTCGAAGCAGTCGCCTGGTGTAACGAATGCGCCTGTTTCATGATACATATCACGGCAGAAGTCATAGGAGTCCATAGGAAGATCGTAGTAGACAAGAGAAGTCGTACCTGCCTTCGGACGTACGTAGGAAACATGCGGTTCACTCTTGACCCACGCATCAAGGACGGAAAGGTTTTCACGGATCAGAGTCCTGTTGCGTGAAAGGATCTCATCTTTGTGGCTGAGAGCCAGAGCGGCAATCGTTTCATCAATCATGCCGCAGCTGATCAGATCATAGTCCCTGTGGCTCCTGCATGCAGCAAGAACAGATGGATCCTTTGTAGCAATCCAGCCAAGGCGTACACCGGCAAGGGAGAATACTTTGGACATGGAGCTGACGGAAATGCCTTTTTCATAAAGATCCGCAGCAGAAGGAGACCAAACATCTTCCTGTGTGAGGTGGCGGTAAACTTCATCGACCATCAGGTGAGCGCCGCATTCCCTGGCGATTTCCACGATTTCCTTAAGAAGGGCTTCATCCATCAATGCACCGGTCGGGTTGTTAGGGTTATTGAGACAGATCATCTTGGTTCCCTTGACGGCAAGACGTCTGAGTTCATCAAGGTCAGGCAGGTAGTTCTTATCTTTTTCCAGATGCATGACTTTGACATCTGCGCCAAGCGATACAGGAATGGAATACAGCTGCTGGTAGGTCGGCATGACGGAAATGACGCGGTCGCCCGGTTCCACGATTGAATAGAACAGATGGTGGTTTGCCCCGGCTGCGCCATGGCAGGTCACGATTTCATCTGTATTCACGGTCTTGTAAAGAGAAGCGATTCCTTTCAAAAGTTCCGGCTTGCTGTAGATATCCCCGTATGTCAGTCTTCTGGCACAGATATCATCCAGGAATTCCCTCTTGTCTGTATGAGTCAGTTCAAAAAGTTCATCCAGTGAAATGGAATCCACGCAGGTTTCCGCTATATTATATTTCGCACCGACTTCATACTCATTCATCCATTCTTCCACGGCAAATGGAGCAATTTTCATAACAATCCATCCTTTCATCAATGACCATCACTCAGAAAAAAAGGTGCTCCAAAATCTTCCTTGTAACGCCGAAGCGCCGTACCTACGGAAAATCTCGAAACACCTTTTTACGCCCCCATCCGGTGACAGGGACAGTGTGGATATACATTTATGGAATTAAGTTACCATATCCTGCATTTCTTTGCAAGTTCTTACATCATAAATCCTATTTCAGACGCTGCGGACCGGTTTTTGCTTCTCTTTTTGAAAGCCATTCGCTCCACTTCATACGGTATCCCGTCTTGTGGTTCTGCTGTACATACTCATAGAAAGCTTTGATCATTCTGGCTTTCTCTTTGTAGTATGGATTCTTCCACTGGTTTGTGCCGTTGCCTTCGTAATTGACGATATTTCCGCCAATGGCATGCTGTCGTTCAAGAATTGTTTCCATCGGAAGCTGCGGGTTCCGCATCATGTCATACATGGCCATGAAGGCAGTCGTCCTTCCCTTTCCTGCTTCGCAGTGGAAATGAAGCCAGCTGTCTTTGGGCAGGCGTCTGTAGAGCGCAATCATCTGATCAATCGTATCCGGATCGGGCCAGATATGATCCGTGGCTGGAATGCGGACATAGCGGATGCCTAATTCGCGCGTCAGTTCTTTTTCCGTCGAAGCCTCAGAAACGGTCAGCGGCTGAAGGCGGTCTTCGCGCACTCTTGCCCCTGGCGGGCTGATCAGGATTGTCTTCCCCGGAAGGAAAGCAAATGTCCGGTTTTCTTCTGCCAGAATCTGATCGAGGCTCTTCCCGACATTACCCCAGTTCCTCTTGCCATACCGGCTCACAGCCTCGCCATTGGCAAAGCCATGCGTTTCCTGCTTGAGATCTATATCATAGATCGGACCGTTCGTATGCTTCCTGATTTCCTTGATCAATCCGCGGAATCCATCGGCGGAAGGCTGAGCGCTTCCTGAAATATGAAGAGCTTCAAGTCCCTGATACATCTTTTCCCCGGCATGTTTCTTGACAAAAGGATCAGAAGTGCTGCGGAAATTCACTGGAAATTTCTCTCCTACCGGCGCATCGAGCCTCCAGACTTTTGCTTCATAGGGAGTTCTAGCTGCATTGGCGTAACGGATATTGGGATTCAGAATGACCTGTGGTGCTGCCAGAACCATTTCCTGCTCAGCCGTCACGACTTCATGCGGTGCTCCTGCCAGATCAGCGGCATCTGCTGCGCCCCATCCCATAGAAAGGCAAAGGGAAACTGCGGCTCCCAAGTAAAGTAAACGTTTTGCTGCCCGGTTCATATACATCCCCCATTCCAAATTCCTGACTCTTACCAATCAATGCGATATTCTTACTACCAGTATACACTTTCGCCGCGAGGAAATCAGCAGGATTCATTGATGAAGGCCACAGCAGATTCCCGTATTAAACGCTTCAGCCTGAAGTGTTACAATAAAGACAGCCCGACGGAGCCTTTATTCTTATGGCTCCCATGAAAGTTATTTCTGTCATTTTTTGTTCAGGAGGGATGCATCATGAAAAGCGGTATTTACACAGTCAGCCACGGCGCTCACATTTATTATGAAAGAGAAGGAAAAGGCCGCCCCATTGTTCTGATTCACGGCTGGGGATGCTCAGGCCGTTTCTACAAGAAAAATGTAGAAGGATTAAAAGACAGGTATGAAGTCATTACCATGGATATGAGGGGACATGGCCGGTCTTCCAAGATGCTTGACGGATACTCCATCGACCGCATGGCAAAGGACATCCATGAAGTCATTGAATACCTGGGACTGAAGGATGTCCTGCTCATGGGCTGGTCCATGGGCGGCCCGACCATGCTCTCCTACTGGAAGCAGTTCGGAAAAGACCGCGGCCATCTGGCTGGTCTTGGACTTATTGATATGACGCCATTCCCGTTCAGCCCGGGTGAATGGAATTCACACAGCCTCAGAAATTACAATACGGAAGGTTTCAACCAGTTTGCAAAATCTATCCAGACCGACCATGCTGCTTTTATCAAAGCATTCTCTCAGAATATTTTCCAGGGAGGAAAAATTCCGGAAGGATTTGACTGGATGAAGGATGAAATGATGAAACTTCCGGTTCCGATAGGAATTGCACTCTACTGTGATTACTGCTACAGCGATTACACTGACGTCCTTGGTACGATCACCGTTCCAACCATCGTTCTTTCCTCTAACAGCGGTATTTTCCCGCGGAGCATAGAACAGGGGACCTGGATTGCTTCCCAGGTTCCGCATGGGGAATTCGTTCCTTTCGAAAAAGGCGGACACCTCCTCTTCTGGATTGAATCCGAAAAATTCAACAAGGCAGTTTCCTCCTTCTTTGATAAAATCTAAACTTTCATAAGAAAAAGGATGCGAGATAATCATTCGTCTCACATCCTTTTTTGAATGCTTAAATGGCTGTTTACAACTCTTCCTTTTCCGGCCTTAAGAACAAAAGGATCAAAAGAACCGGCAGCCCCCATACGTAAGCAAAGGAATAACGGAAGGCATATCCCGCAGGCGTTGCGGCAAGAAGCGTCGCGGTATTCAGTAAAAGCGGAAGTGCTGCAAGGATGCACCAGCTCCTGCGATCCGCATAGAATGCAGCCGACAGAAGAATCGTCAGCCAGAAGGCAAAGCCGGCTCCCAGAAACTGGCTTCCTGCATACTGGAAATTGGCAAGGAATGATTTTAATCGGGAAGGCATGGGAAAATTTCCTACGGCCATCCTGTCATTGTCCGCCGGAAGCATATGTTTCGTATTCTCATCGGTCAGAGCCCAGCCAAATCTGGACTGCACATCATAAGCGCCTGGAATCAAGGACCAAAGGCCATAGGTCTGTGTCATCCAGCCCTCCAAATATAAGCGCGGATTTTTCAATCCCGTATCTGCCCATGCAAGGAGGAATTCTTTCTTATGGTCATTCAGCCAGCCGCGTCTGAAATCATCATTCCACTTGACGTAATCAACCGTATATGGCTGGTAATCATTTTTCCAGTTTTCTTCAGGAAGGAGATGGTCCATCAGAAGAACCGTGCTCTCACTCCGGCTGCCGTCAAGCGCAAGCACTCTTCCCATCTGCTGCAGAGGGATTCCCATGCTTTCCTGAAAAAGAGGCTCCTCATTCATTTCATGAAGAATCATGCGGCCGGGGACAATTGAAATGACCAGGCAGCAAAGAATGACGGCCAGAATCTTTTTCCATGACGGGTTATGGTACATGAGAAAGGCCGCCATAAGAACAGCGGCAGCGGCGCCATTGCTTCGAAGAAGCATCAGACCAAGCGCGGCGGCTGTCAGAAGAATATACCTGCCTCTCTCCCATTTCTCTTTTCTTTTCGTGATAAAAAGCCACATCCATACTAAAAGGGCGGCAGAAAAAAGCCCGTCCCTGACAGCTGCGATAGCATAATTTCCAGACATCGGAAAGAGAAGAAAGTATAGGTAAAGAATGTACCCTGCATTTTCATCCACGTGCTCCTTCACCCAGAAGGAAAATCTTGTAAGCACGGCTGAGATGACAGCAAGCTGCAGACAGGAAAGGATAAAGATGGATACTTCCCGCGTGCCGAATAGCTTCCTTGCTGCTTCCGCTCCATACCCGTAAATGAGGGAATAGAGCCACGGAAACTGGACGCCCGCATATTTCGGATTATCCATCATGAATACCGTATCATTCATCCCGGGTGCCGGGTAGAATGCGAGAAGGAAAATCAAATCATAAAGAAACATGGTGCCAGCAAGAACAGGGAACCATTTCCGCCCCAGGCTTTTATGCGGCAGTATCCTTACGCAAAGGAGAAGCTGCACGAGACTCTGCATCAATGCAAAGCCAATGAAAGCAAAGAGAACGAGGAACGGGATATCTGACAGCGCCAGCACCGGATCAAGAGCAGAGCGCAGCAGTTCCTGATCATCCATCCGGAAAATCTTAATCGTATACCAGATGGCAATCCCTAGCGGAATCCCGCCAAAGAGGCTGGCCCTTCCCAGTCTTCCATGAATTGTCAGATAAGGCATGGCCGCCTCCTTTCAAATAATCTGTTATACCTTCAGGTTAAAATGTAATCCGCCGTTTCTCTGATACAGGTCTTAATCTTTCCAGTGCGTATACCCATCACCGCTTCTGTCCCTCGGCTCGGGAAATACTGCTTTCTCATCATGAATGGTATTTCGCATTGGTTCCATCGGAATGGTTTCCGTGTCTGCCCTCCAGTGCATCCTGCTGTAGCGGCCTTCAGGAAGGAACGGCAGCAAGAGGAAAAGCGGCATGCAAAGCGGGAAGAAATATACATAACGGAAAACAAAGGCGGCCGGCGCAGCAATCATCAGCGTCCCCCAGAGAAGACAGGACGGAAGAAGCACAAGGAATCTCGTGTACTGTCGTCTTCTGAAAAGAAGAAGTCCTATGCAAAGAGTAATCCACAGGCAGGTGCCCGCTCCAAGATAGCGGCTGTGATCCCACAAGTACGTGCCCAGGTTTTCCTGCGTCTTCGGATCAAAGAATTTCAGGATGGTTGCTGTATGATAGGCATTATTATGCTGCGGCGCAAGGCCGTTCTTCAGATCATTTTCCGAAAAGGCCCATCCGAATCTCGACTGCGTCATTTCGTCAGGTGCGGGGAATGCCCAGTATCCGTATGTGGCAAAAAGCCATGCTTCTACATATGTTTCTTTATTTCTCTCTCCTAATGATTTCCAAGCTTTCCAGAATTCATCCGGGTGGTTATTGAAGTAATAAAAATCGAAATTACTGTTCCATTTGATCAGATCTGCCGTAAACGGATCGTACCAGGTCTTGATCTGTTCAGGCATCATCATACGGATCGTGTAGTTTTCCTCCGCTTTTGTCAAAGGCGCCCCCACTGCCACGGTCCTTGAATACTGCTGAAGCGGAATCCCCACTCTTTCCTGAAAGAGCTGCGGAAGATCCAGCGTCTCTTTAATGACTATATCCGGCGTAATGGAAATAACAATCATGACAAGAGATGTAAGAAGGACTTTCATTCGGACATGCTTGATCAGGATGATAATACTCAGCATCATGGGAATAAAGACGAAAATGCCATTATTCCGGAGCATCATCATCCCAATGCCGGCAAGCGCATAAAGATATTTGTTCGATTCCCACGCATTTTCCTTGTATCCGGATACAAAAGATGTCATAAGCGGAACCCAGAGGAGAATCACTGCGGAAAAAGGGACATCCTTCACGTTGGAAAACGACATATTGACAATCATAGGAAGGAATCCGTAATAAAGTGCCAGTCCCCAGGAAAGCCACATGCGGCCGGTCTTTCTGTATACCCAGGAAAGGGTATAAGAAATAGCGCAGGCAAAAAGGAACATCTGCACAACGGATATGAACGCAAGTCCGTAAGACGCACTTCCCGTCAGTTCTTTGGAAAGCTCCGTCGGCCCGTAAACGGCCATGCAGTAAATAAATGTATGCTGCCCGGCCGCCCAAATGCCTGCTCTCATGATATCCGTCGTATCATTCATTCCTGTTCCCGGATAAAACACGAGAAAGAAGGGCATCCATGCCAGAAAAAGAAATGCTGCAATCAGCGCAAAAGGCGCATCGAGAGGACTGCCTCCAGGTCCTTCCTTTTCCGGAATCGGAGGAATTTTCTCAAGCAGCCAGAGAAGCAGCGTAAGTACGATGAAAGTGGCAGCGCCTGCCGCCAAAACCATAGGTATATCTTCAACATGAAGCAGCCTTGCCCTGTTCCACGGATTGGAAAAAGGGTGCCAGCCGATTCTGTATGTGTAAAACTCACAAAAGCCCATGAGCAGCGCAATAAATCCAGTCAGTGCCGTCAGCCATGGTCTTCCCTGATGAGTCATGTCATCACCTCTTGCCTTTAAATGTAACCTATATTATACAAAATTTTATAAGGAGTGTCGAAAACAAAGGCGATCATCCATAAACGCTTTATGAAATCAGTCCATTCCTATGGTATAATAAATAAATAGAGAAATTTCGGTATTTGGAAATCGGATTTCTGAAAGGAGTATATGATGAATAGAGAAGAAAGAGTAAGAGCCGCTCTGGCTTCCAAAGATGTAGACCGTGTTCCGGTCGCTACCTGGATGCATCTTTCCCAGTTTGATCAGGACCCGATCTCTCTGGCAGAAGCAGAAGTTGAGCTGACAGAAAAATATGATTTCGATTACATCAAAATGATGCCTTTTGGATTGTACAGCACACAGGACTTTGGCAATCAGCTGACGATCTACTGTGATCCTTATGAAGAACCAATCGTTAAAAGATTCGCCATCCAGAGCCCTGCTGACTATGATGCATTAAGAGCGATTCCTGCCATTCAGGGTACATATGGCAAGCAGATTGAATTTGCAAGGGAACTGATCCGCCGCCGTACACCGGGCACCCCCTGCATCCAGACAATCTTCAGCCCATTCTCTACCTTGAAGAAAATGGCGGGCGACCGTCTGCTGAAAGATATGATTTCCTATCCTGAAGCCGTTCATCATGCACTGGCTGCCATCACTGCAACCACACTGGATTTTGTCAGCTACAATATCGATGCCGGTGTCGATGGCTTCTTCTTTGCCACACAGAATGCCGTCCGCACGATGATGTCACCTGACCAGTTCCAGGAATTCGGCGCATTCTATGACCTGCAGGTCATCAAATCCTATGCGAAGAAAACCTGGTTCAATGCTGTTCATATCCATGGCGAAGACATTTACTTCAATGAAGTCGCCTCATATCCGGTCAATGCCATCAACTGGCATGACCGCCACACCTGGCCGACACTGAAAGAAGCCAGAAATCTGACTGACAAATGCCTCATGGCAGGCATTAAATCTGCTCCTTACTTCGTAGACGGAGTTCTCCAGTATGACGATATCGTCCTCGATGGAACCCCGGAAGAAATCACTGCGCATGTCAAGGATGCCATCGAACAGGTGGATGGCAAAGGCCTGATCTTAGGGCCAGGCTGCGTCGTCAATCCGAAAGCTTCCGAAGAAAACCTCCGCGCTCTCCGCAAAGCAACTGAACTTTAATAAAAAAATAAATGAAGGGGCTGTGACAAAATGTGTAACCATTTCGCCACAGCCCCTTTTTCTATTAGAAAATTTCGGCTTATAGGACATTTCGTGTTGGTTTTAATGCCGATGAAACCCGTATTTATCGGGCTCCATCGGCATTTTAAGATTTTCAGTGATTCTTAAAGGGTGGACAAAACGTGTTGGTAAAAAGTCTCAGACACCTTGTAAATACGGGCTAAAATGGTATTTTATCTTTCCCAGGAAATGAATTATTTTCTAGGAGGTTATTTTATGAAAGAAGTTAGATGTCGTTATTGTGGTTTTACCTGCTACAAATATGGAAAAACACGGGCAGGAACACAACGCTGGAAGTGCCGAGAATGTGGGAATGTATTTACTCTTCCTATTAATCGTGATGCGAAGGATTTCAGTATGTTTCTTGATTGGTTATTCAGCAAGGATACACAGAAGGATATGACAGGTGAAGGGCGTAATTTCCGAAGAAAAACAGCAAAATTTTGGGATATCTGGGCCATGCCGCCGAAGATTGAAGAGCCGAGGGAAACTGTATATGTTGATGGCATTTATCTTGCCAGAAAAGCCTGCATTCTGATCTGTTGTGATGAGCATCATGTATTAGGATGGTATTTATGTAGATATGAACGTGCTTTTGCCTGGGAAGCCCTAATGAGTCGTATTGCTGAACCACGTATAGTCGTTTCTGACGGTGGTCCGGGTTTCCAAAAGGCATTAAAAAAAGTCTGGCCAAATGCCAGACTGCAGCGCTGCATATTTCATGTATTTTGCCAGATACGACGTTACACAACGACTCGTCCAAGAACCCTTGCCGGTGCCCAGCTGTATATGCTTGCCAGGGATTTGTTGGAGATAAAAACTCTTAAAAAAGCAGAAAAATGGGTAAGCCGATTTGAATCTTGGACAATGAAGCATAAGGAATTTCTAAAAGAAATGACAATGGACGATAGAGGCGTAATGCGACACACCCACGAACGCCTTATAAAGGCAAAAACATCGCTCATTAGTCTGATAAAATCCGGGAATCTTTTCACCTATCTGAAAGAGGCTGATGAATTCCCAAGTCCTTATCCGGCGACAAATAATCTCATAGAGGGCGGTGTAAATGCACAGCTTCGAGCGATGCTCAGAAACCATCGTGGATTATCCGTTGAAAGACGAATAAAAGCGGTTTTCTGGTGGTGTTACATGCACTCACCGAAACCGCTTTCACTCTCAGAAATACTCAAGGTTATGCCGACCGATAAAAGCATTTCTACTATCTATAATAGCATAAGCTCACAACAAAGACTGGCAGATTCAATCCCAGCTTGGGGTGATGCCATAATGTGGGACGAATTACATAATTCTGGATTTAATCCCAGCCATGGCTGGGATTAATTACCAACACGTTTTGTCCTATAACCCAAAATTTCATTATAGGATTATCCAGCATCGATGTGTATTGATTTTATATGAACACCTAAAAACCTCGCTTCGCTCGAAGAGATGAACCTCCTCAGGCGACTCCGTCGCCAGCTCCCCCTACGGGGCGAGCTCAAACACCCTTAAACCGAACTTCGTTCGAGAAAAGGGAAAATAGCGTTTTATCGGATTTTGTCACATCCCCTTTTTCCATGGTCAAATTGCACAGAAAAAAGAGGAGATTTCTCCCCTCTCTTTTTATTTTTCTATTATGCTTCTACAGCAGCGGCCGGTTCGAGTTTCCCTTCCAGATCATGGTCGGTCATAGCGCATACGCAGGAATCAGACCATACGTTTTCTGCGGTTTCAATCATGTCAATGATTGTATAGATTGGAAGAATGATACCCATGAGTCCTATTGGTGCACCGATACCGCTCATAAGAGACAGTGTCAGGAAATAGCATCCCATCGGAACGCCCGCATTGCCGATGGCTGCAATGACAGCAACGACGAGCCATGTCAGCATAGTCGGCATATCCAGCGAATATCCTGCATTCTGCATAACGAACAGGGAAGTAACGAGAATGAAAGCTGCACAGCCGTTCATGTTGATAGTCGTGCAGATTGGAAGGACAAAGCGGGAAACAGCCGGATCTGCTTTCAGATTCGTTTCAGCAGAAGCCAGTGTGACAGGCAGTGTGCCGGCCGAACTCTTTGTGAAAAGAGCAACAGCTATCGCCGGTGACATTTTACGGAATACAGAAATTGGATTCAGTCCGCGAAGCAGAAGGAATACCGGCAGTACAAGGAAGAACTGGATGCAGTTGCTTCCAATAATAACCAACGTGTATTTTCCAAGAGCTCCGACAATGACGCCTGCTTCAATCTGTGCAGAAAGCTGAGCGGCAAATGCCAGAATGCCGACCGGAAGAATATACAGCAGTGCTTTGATCAGTGTGAAGAGCAGTTCCTGGAAACCGAGGATTCCCTTCAGCAGCGTTTCCCTGTTTTCTGTCTTTGGCATGAAAGCAAGTCCAAGACCAAAGGAAGCGGCAATCAGCATAACAGCAAGGACATTCCCGGAAAGGAACGGCTGAATCATATTATTCGGAATAACTCCCAGAATATGATCATAGTAGGAAAGCTGTTCCAGATTCTGCGGGACACTGGCTGCACCTGCACCAACTACATCAGCAGGAAGATTTCCCGGTGCAATCCAGAGGAACATGGCAAGTCCGATGCCGGCTGCACAGAATGTAGTGAGGAGCGTATAAGTAACAGCATGAGCAAAAATACGTCCCGTATTCTTATTGCCGCCCAATGCAGCAAGTGTAGTAATCACTGCCAGTGCAATCGTCGGTACGGCGATAAACTGGAACAGTCTGGTAAATACTGTTGCAATAAATGTGAAAAGTTCATTCAGCGGTTTGATGCCAAGCCATCCAAGTGCGGCACCAACGACAAGCGCCAAGATCCATAACATAAACTGCCGTCCCTGACGTTGCGTCTTGTTGGCTTTCAAGACCTTATCCGCTATGTCCTGAACTCCTTCTTTCTTCTCCATAGTAAGACCTCCTGAAAAAATTTCTCGGGCAGGGCTTTTTGCAATAAAAAAGCCCTCACCCCAACCATGGGACGAGAGACTCGTGATTCACACCCAATTTCGCATATGTGTCACCACACATGCCTCGATAAGTCCTTTTTCCTAAGGACTCAAGCCCTGTATCGGGAGCTCCCGGAAAAGCTTACTCTGTTTCGGCTCTTCACGCTCAAAAATGCACTTCCGTATTCCTTCCATATCCGCTTTCACCGTCCGGACTCTCTATGATGGATTCAGAAAACGTACTCTCTTTCTTCCCTGCGTTTGATTGCATCTACTATAGCATTCCATCTATGACCTGTCAACACAGGCCGTATTTTTTACCTGTGCTGACAATTTAAAATACAAATCTGAAGATTTAAAAGGCTCAGGCAAAGCGCTTCCTCCACACACCCTGATGCCAGCGCCAGAAGAAGACAAGTCCTCTCGTGCATTCATCCGCTGCCATAGCAATCCAGATTCCTGCCAGGCCCCATCCCCAATGGACGCCCAGGAGCCAGGATCCGAATGTAGCTACAGACCACATGAAAATAATACCTATGGTTACAGGCGCCCTGACATCACCAGCCGCATTAAGTGCCATAACCATGCTCATATTGACTGCACGGCCGATTTCCAGGAATATTTCAATGAAAAGAATTGTTTTCCCCAGAGCATGGACTGCCGGATCGTCCGTGAAAATAGAAAGAACCGCATCCGCATTGAGGTATAGCAGCGTCGATATTGTCCCGGAGAGAAGCATGGCTACTGAAATTGTAAATTTGACACGTTTATCAACTTCATCATTATCCCCTGCCCCTTTGAAATAGCCGACCAGAATCTGCGTCGCCATCGCAAGCGACTGGGAATACACATAACTGACCATCGCTATGATATAGCAGTAAACTTTTGTCGTAATAACAACGACGCCAAAAAGATTGACAAACTTCATAATCATAGCCTGAGAAAACTGATAAGAAAACGTTTCTCCAGCTGACGGTACGCCCAGATAAAGAATCTTGTGGAATGTTTTCCATGGGAACGGTCTTAAATAAGACATCGAAAATCTGGCAGGCGTGTACTTGTGGAATAAGTAAAGGATCAAAAAGAAACCGATAAATTTAGAAATATTTGTCGATATGCAGACACCGGCCACGCCCAGGGACGGAATCGGTCCCCAGCCATGGATCAGAAGCATATTGCCGCCGATATTGAATACATTCATGACCAGGGAGCAGAGCATCGTCAGTTTAAGCTGGGAAAATCCCCTGAGAAAGGAAATAAAAGCCATGTACATGCTCTGGATGAAAATAAATATGCCAATCCATCGTAAATAAAGAGAAGCATCCGCACGTATTTCATCCGGCATTCCTAAAACATTCAAAAAGAAATCATCAAAGATGAAAAGCGCGGCACTGATCACAAGCCCCAGTACCAGATTGACAGTCAATGAAACCGTACATACTTCACTGACCTTGGAAAGATTCCCGGCGCCCCTGTAATGTGCAATTAAAATCGTCGCAGCCTGCGAAAGGACTGCGAGTGTCAGTATAACTAAATTAAATATGACATTATCATTGCCTACGGCTGCCACGGAATCCTGAGAATAATGACTCAGCATGAACTGATCCACGTTGGGCACCATCATTTGAAGCGTTGTTTCTACAAAAATAGGAACCGACATGGAAAATACCGTCCAGCGGCTCTTATACATTTCACTACCTGGCATCATACTGCCCCTTTCTTTAGTGTTCAGATGCTAATCTTAGCACGATGTCACAAAGGGCGCAAGAAAATGCATTGTCTTCTTATGTATTTGAAATAAAAAGTATATACACAAGCATTCTTATGCTCACCTGAAATAGCTGTATATACTGAATTTTATGAGAATTCCTGATTAGGGCTTGCATTTTTCTCATAAATGAGGCATAATAAACATCAGATACACGGGCGATTAGCTCAGCTGGGAGAGCGTCTGCCTTACAAGCAGAATGTCGGCAGTTCGATCCTGTCATCGCCCACCAAGATAAGAAGACATCACGTGATTGATCTCCGTGATGCCTTTTTCTTTTGCTTTTTTGTGGGCGGACGCAGGCTTACCAGCTATCCCACTTGTCATTTAACCTCACTGCATCGAGGTTCACTCCTTTTTGCGCGTCGCTTTGCTCCTTCAAAAAGGGTTCACTTTCGAACCGTTTCGATCCTGTTATCGCCCACCAAATCGAAAGACACCATGTGACGGAAACTCCATGGTGCCTTTTTCTTGCTCTAATTGGTGGGTGAAATGCATACTGACTGATTGCTTTTCCTAGGTATTAAACTTCTGCAGCGAATCTTGTTTCAATGCATCAATATTATATTCCGGTTATCTCATACAATGAGATTTCTGCTAATGTAAATTTTTCATTATCTTTTAATCATAAGATTGAAAAAAGGTGTTGCAAAATTTAAGTCCGTTTGTTATTATATTGAAGTACCTTTCGTACGGATTCCTGAATAGCTCAGCCGGTAGAGCGCGTGACTGTTAATCACGATGTCGCAGGTTCGAACCCTGCTTCAGGAGCCAATGGCCTGTTCGTCAAGTGGTTAAGACACCGCCCTTTCACGGCGGGTTCGCGAGTTCGAATCTCGCACAGGTCACCATGGGCGATTAGCTCAGCTGGGAGAGCGTCTGCCTTACAAGCAGAATGTCGGCAGTTCGATCCTGTCATCGCCCACCAGAAGAAGATATCACGTGATTTATCTCCGTGGTATCTTTTTTATTGCCTTTTTACAGGGCGCCAGGCATTCTTAGGCTTATAGGACATTTCGTGTTGTTTTTATAGTCGATGAGCCCCGCGTTTATCGGGCTCCATCGGCATTTTAAGATTTTCAGTAATTCTTAAAGGGTGGACAAAACGTGTTGGTAAAAAGCCTCAAACCCCTGATAAATACAGGCTAAAATGGGATTTTATCTTTTCAGTGTGACTAATCTTCTGGAAAGATTATCGTTATGAAAAATAGATGCCCTTATTGTGTCTTTATCTGCTGCTGATGCGGAAAAGTGCGCATTTGAACACAAACCTGGAAGTGCTGAGAATATGGGCGCTTTTACGCTTCCAGCTAATTGTGATGAGATGGATTACAGTGCAGCTCGGGCGTATTTCAGTATGCACCGTATTCTGCCCTTAATACAAGCATAATATAAATTTTTACCAACACGTTTTGTCCTATAACCCCATTCTTACCGATTGCTTCACTTAATATTTAACCTCACTGCATCGAAGCTCACACGTTTTTGCGTGTCGCTTTGCTCCTTCAAAACCGGTTCGTTTTCGAACCATTTCGATCCTGTTATCGCCCACCGGAAGAAGACATCACGAGACTTAGACTCCGTGGTGTCTTTTTTGTTGCCTTGTCGGGCTCTAAGCATTCTTACCTACTATCTCACTTTGTATTTAACCCCCTGCATCGAGGTTCACACGTTTTTGTGCGTCGCTTTACTCTTCCCAAATAAGTTTATTCCTTAAGCAGTTTGATTCTATAATTATCAAGTAACGAAAATAGGGGATGTGACAAAATTCATCCCAACAAAAAGGGCTCTGCCCCGGATCATTTGGTCCGGGGCAGAGCCTTTCGTGTTATAATTTTTTACAATGAAAAATAACAACACTAGCAATCATTTTACCGCAGAACAAGGCATTTTGCCAATGTTTCCCTCTGAGATTCTCAATGTCGATGATCCTGTTTTAATGTATGACAGATTTATGGAGGAAATCGATCTTAAAAAGTACCTTCGTTACATACCGACGCGTGGCGCTGGCAGACCCAGGTATAATCCCGTCAACATGCTGAAAACGATCATCTATGGTTTCGCAGAAGAAGGATATTGCTCTTTTAGAAAACTTGAAGATAATTGCAGGGTTAATATCAGATATATGTACCTGATGAATTATGAAGCCCCATCCTATCGGACATTCTGTCATTTCGTGAAGGGCTTTCTTAAGTATTCTCTCAAGGATATCTTTTATTCAATTACGAAAGAACTCTGCGGCAAACTCAACGTGGATTTGCAGCATATATATATTGACGGTTCCAAGTTTGAAGCGAACGCAAATAAATACAGCTGGGTATGGAAGAAATCCGCTGAAAAATCCCGCTACAAGCTTTTTGCCAAGATTACCAGCCTTTTTGAGTTACTCAATGATGATCTTAAGTATGACCATATGAGTGTAAACATCAATACAGAATACGCTCCGGACTATCTGCGTCTGGTATTGGATAAATTAAAAGAAATCTGGCAGATTGATGAGACGGCCTTTGTTCATGGAAGCGGGCATCGCAAGTCCGATCATCAACGCAAGTATGAGCAGCTTAAGGCATATACATCAAAACTTGAAGAATATGTTGAGAAGATACAGATATGCGGTACTTCCAGAAACAGTTATTCGAAGACCGATACGGATGCAACATTCATGCGAATCAAGTCGGACTACATGGGAAATGATCAGCTTCTGCCTGCATACAATGTCCAAATAGGTGTTGCCGATGAATTTATTGCCGTAATTGATGTTAACCAGTATCGTTCAGATATGGATTGCTTCGTACCGCTGATGGAGGAATTCCACGAAGTCTATGGGGCTTATCCTAAGTATCCTGTGGCAGATGCAGGATATGGATCTTTCAACAATTACATCTATTGCGAGCAGCACGGTATGGAAAAGTATATGAAATTCCCCATGTACAAGAAAGAAACGAAAGACAAGAAATACCATACCAATCCGTTTCGGCCAATAAACTTTAGAGTTGATGAGAATGGAACCATCCGTTGTCCAAATGACAGGGCTTTCAAATTTATCTATAGACATCTGGTCAGAGGGAACTTATACGGCAGGCAGGAGGAAGTATTTGAATGCGAAGACTGCCAAGGATGCCCGCTGGCAGAGCAATGTAAAAAGACCCCGAAGAACAAAAGAATCTCATTGAGCAGAGAACGGAATAACATGTACCAGGAGGTTCAGGATAATCTGGAAAGCATCCATGGAGCCCTGCTAAGAATGAACCGGTCAATCCAGGCTGAAGGAACTTTTGGAATCATGAAACATGACAGATGGTACAAAAGAATCGTCAGAAAAGGGATAGATTCTGTAAAAGCCGAGTTATACCTGGTAGCACTTGGCTATAATTTAAGGAAATACATCACAAAAATAATGCGTATAAGGATTGCCGCCTAAGACAATATAATTAAAAGTCTTATGGGGGTAAGGGGGCTTACGCGCATTTTTACGTAAAAGGCTTACAGCAGAGCTAAAAATGATGAAATAAAGACGCAAAAAAGAGGCTGCAACAAAATGATTAACCATTTTGTCACAGCCCCTATTTTCGTTATTGTTTTCTTCTTTTATATTGATTACCAGCTAAAAGCAGAATACCTATCAATGTCAGAGCCGCCCCTGCTGTCAGCCCTGGAATATGGTATGTCATTTGAATGTGATTTTCTCCTTCCTCAAGAGGAATGTTCATCAAACATCCTGCAAAGATATCAGGAGTAATCTCTTTGCCATTTCTCATGACTGTCCATCCATTTTCATAAGGAACCGATAAGAAAAGTATATCTCCTTCTCTTCCTTCTACCGTACCACTGATTTCTCCATCTCGAATCATAAGATTTTTAGCAGCTCTTTGATTGATTTCGCGAGAGATTTCTTTCAATGCTGAAAGATCCGTTTCATAGAAAAGTGCTTGTTTCATCCGGATATCATCCGAAAGGTCTACATCAATCGCACGAGTCTGACTGCCCGTCGCAGGAATATAGAACATCCCTGAATCATATAAAATTTGACTGCTTTCTCCATTTATCGACACCTGTCTGTAAGGTCCATCCCATATAAGAAATGCATAAATAGGGTCCACCCCATTATTGATTTCATAGATCTCATGTCTATTTTCACATATTTCTGTAAATGATACGGGATGATAAATTGTTACAGCATGTCCAATTAGTTTGCTGTATAGTGCATTTGTATAAGTAAACGGATTATCAGATTCTCCGGGGATTATCTGATCATTCTCTCGATATATGAACGCCATAGGCAGAGCATATGGATTTTTGTATACTTTTTTCCCATTACTTATTCCAAATGGCAAATCTGACTCAAGTCCTTTTATTGGCTCTGTCAACAACAAATATTTTACTCCCAAGAGAGAATCTGCAGGAAGAATAGAAGTATAAAATCTGTTAGCCCTTTCAGTAAAATCATAATATCCTATATTAGACGATAATCTGAACTGAGATTTTTTTAACAATGAAGTATATTCTTGTATTCCCCAATAATTAAAATTCATACTTTCATTAAGATTAAATCCCTTATTTTTTTCTTGTTCATCTTTCGCGCGAATATCTCCCCTATTCATTACCTGATTGATACGGTAGATTCCTCCATCATATGCTTTGATTTCCTGAATCTGTGTTCTTTGCTGATCATCATAAGATTGATAAGTATAAAGACTCCCCGCTCCTCGCATAGATAAAAATATACATGCAGACATGCTCATTTCCCAAATGAGCATGCATGCTAATAACCCCATCATAAAATTTTTCTTTACATTTATCCTGTATGACCTGTCAATTTCATAGAGAATACAGGGGACGATCACTAGAAATGCAATATTGAACAAAAAGAAATTCTGGTATAATGCCGGCCGCAAACGTTCAATCAGTATCTGGGATACAGGGAACAGCAAACAAATAATAAGCTGCCGAATACCAAACCCCCATTTTTTCCAGTCGGAGAAATAACAGCCTGAAAGAAAAATGAGAATAAAAGATCCCAGATAGGAGTACCTTGGCATGAATCCCATCGGCTTTTTCATAAGTGAAAACATAAAAAATAATATTTTCCAATGAAACATCAGAAAAGAAAAAACAATCAGCAAAAAAGCAAATGCTTTATATTTCCATTTGATATCTTTTACGGCAAATAGTGCCAAAGCCCCGGAAACTGCCAAGCTCCCGCAGAAAAGAGACATATAATCTAAACTGGGTATTTCCTTAGGATGAATTCCCATGTAATAAGCGCCTAGAGATGCCAGTATATCTCCCTGAAAGCCCAGAGAAATTTGATTCCAGTCAAAAGAACCTCCAATCCCTTCGCGAAGCTGTAATATTGTAGGGAGGAAAAGAATAGAGCTGATCAAAATCCCCGTTACCATACCAAAGACATATCTTACTGTATCACTAAAAAATTCTTTCTTTGCTCCGCCCCTCTGGAAATGCAGCAACGTCTCTTCTGCCAGAAACCAGAAACCACTGAAGAGACAATTGATACCGCCAGTATACCAATTAAGCAGAATTGAAAGTGCAGTACTGACGGAAAGCATGCCAATAGACCCAAAATGCACAGCTCTATATACGCCGAGCATCATGAGCGGCAGCATGTATACGCCATCCAGCCACATAGCACTCCAGATTTGGTATAAATTGTAGTGCATCAGGCCATAGCCGATGGAAAGTCCCATAAGAGGGAGCATGGAGATCTTGTTATTGAATCGGTCCTGCAAGAACCATGTCATCGTCAATGATGCCATTCCCATTTTAAGGACAGCTGCCAAATTATATGAAACAGGCACTTGGTCTTTTGAAAAGAATAACTGCAGCAATTCTGTGGGCGATGCTAAATAATAAGAAAATATGCCAATGGCTGACCCACCGAGGCCTTTTGTCATGGTATAAGTTAAAGACTGATTCCCGGATAATACATCCTTAAAAAATGCCATGAGATCCATGTATTGAATAAACGCATCACTGGCTGCGAGCGTTTTATCTCCAAATGGTGCTTCTCTGAAAAAGGCAAAAACTCCCAAGCATATAAGAGTGGTTAGAGCAAAAGAAATCATACGAAATATCCATAAGGAATTTCTCTTTTCTCTCTTTATTACTTTCATCGTATTCTGATTTATCATGGTTAATCCTATTCCCCAACAGTTTCCTATAGAAATTGAGTATATGTTTATTATAATCTAAAATTCTTCTTACGTACTATTTTTTAGCTTTATTATTACTCATATTCCTACTTTGCTCACAAAAAAGAGGCAGGCTCGGCGCCTGCCTCTTTTTATTCACTATCAGTTTTTAGTCTTCCATAGGAAGTGTGGATCCGCCAATCGGTACGACGTAGACGCTGCAGTCTTTGCCCATGCGGTTCAGTGCTGCATCGACAGCTTCCTGCAGATCGTGGAATGGTGTCATATTGGCTTTTGTTACCATAGCATCATCCATGTCAGTCACCATGTAAATATCGCATTTCTTCTGTACCAGGGCAAGAGCCGCGGATTTGTGGCCGCCGAGTTCGAAGTGTTCGTGAATGGCTGCGATTCTTTCGTCCGGTGTATCATACTGCTGGATCCAGCGTCCGAATACGTCGCTGCCGTATCCTTCTTTGCAGGAAGCGGCGAGAACCATGATGCCGCCTTCGCGGACTGCGTGCTTGACGTTGTCGATGGATTTCTGGGCCTGATACAGGTTGATATCCTTCGGGTAGCCGCCGGTGGAAACGATGACGACATCAGCCGGCTTATCGATTTTGATCTTGTAGATGCTGTCGAGGAATTTGCATGCTTCGCGGTGTGCTGTAACATGATGGCCTGCAGCTGCAAAGGCGATTTTCTTATGATCATCAAGGGCTACGTTTACGATGAAATCAACTGGGCAGAAGTCATAGACTTCTTCGATATCATCACGGACCGGATTTCCCTCGAGATGCCCTGCATAGGAATCCGGGCTGATCATGTTCTTGTGGTTTGCCTGAATGGCAGCTCTGGAGGATACGCCTGGCATGATAGCTTTCATGCCACCGCTGTAGCCCGCAAAGTAATGGTATTCGACATTGCCAAGAAGGATGCGGCGGTCTGCATCAGCGACTGTCCTGAAGATATCGACCGGAGTTCCGTTCTTGCAGTATCCCATGTGTTCCACATCATCGGGATCACTGTCAATGCATTTGACGCGGTTGTACACATCTTCGCCAACAAGGCGTTTCATTTCTTCCTCGGTCTGCTTTCTGTGAGAGCCAAGTCCGAAAACAACAGTGACATCCTTGTCTTCGACGCCTGCTTTTTCCAGTTCGTCCAGGACGCATGGCACGACGACCCAGGACGGCATCGGGCGTGTTACGTCGCTTGTCACGATGACAATCTTTTCACCCGGATGAACAATTTCACGAAGCTTCGGAGAGTCAATCGGATTTTCCAATGCTCTTCTGACTTCAGCTTCCTCGGACTCTACACCCGGACATTCTCTTGGATTCAATTCGATGGGATGATGTTCATCACCCACATGAAATGGTACGTAATCCTTGAAGTATTTAATTTTAAATTCCATTTTTCGATCTCCCTTCGAGAGACTCATACACAAAAGCTTCTATATTTACATTATACTATATTTCGGCGAAAATTCCCTGGAAAAGGATTCCGTAAAATATAATAATTCCATTGTTTCATGATATAATGATGAAAATGTAGTTTATTTGCGAGAGCGGCCCAATTCAATCATTTCTTTTTTAGAGAAAGGAGGCTGCAGACCGATTTCCCATCTGCAATCCGGTCTGCCCCACTTATGAAGAAAAAACTTTGGATTCCCCTGCTGGTATCCGCTTTGACACTCATGTCTCTCACGGCCAATGCGGATTATGCAAAATGGACTGACCCCACACATTCCTTCAAAGCTGATCATACGATATACACCTCTGTCGTCAATACCGATGTTCTGTCCAAAAAGATGGCACTGGAAGGCCGTTCCTTCCAGGTCATTTTCAACCAGAAAGCTGCAGAAGTCAAAGGGCTGAAAATCATTACAGCGCCTCTTCAGGGAGCCATAGCGGTTCTCCCGGGAAACAGCACGGATGATGCATCTGCTGCAGCGCCTTCTGATGAAGTTTCCACTTCAGCTGTCCGCATCCCTCAGGCAGCCGTTGACGCCAAAGCGGCTCTCTATGCCGTTCCGACGGTCACCCGCTGTGAGAAGCTCGTCAGCGTGGTTCCTGCCCATACGGAATGGACGACCAAGGAAATCCACGAAACAGTCTGTGACAAGAATGGTTACAAGGATGTCGTTCATAAGATTCCTTTCCCGGAACAGATTCCGGAGAAACAATACGTGACGATGTACCTGACCGTCCGCTTCGATGTTTACAGCATGAAGACCGGCGCTCTTGTTTTCACCAGCGAAGATGCCCGTGACAGATTAGACGACAGCAATTTCAACGGACTTTTCACCCGGATCGTTGAACGTTTCTTCAAGAACCTGAAGAGCGAAATCAATTGACAGGAGTATATTTTAAAGACGGCACCGGCCGTCTTTTTTTTGTAAGCTTATCCGTATTTTCTCCTGAATCAGCATATATCTCTTAAAGCAGATGTATCATTTTTTCTTATTTGATGGCTTGACAAACGATCAAATGACGGTCTATAATCCAGTCATAAGAAACAAGCGATGATGAAGAAGGGATAATAAAACCTTTTCAGAGAGACGGTGGCTGGTGTGAACCGTTAAAGCATTATTATCTTTCCGCTTCGGAGGTGAAGACGATGAGTCTTCCGGGACATGCCCGTTACAGCTGACTAAAGATGGCCGTAAGGCAATTTGGGTGGTATCGCGGGTGCTCTCGTCCCTTAAGTGGATGAAGAGCGTTTTTTTATGGATACAACAGATTGGCAGCGGCTAAATTGGGTGGCACCGCGAGAAAAAGAGAAGCTCGTCCCATGGGACGTCTTCTCTTTTTGTGTTTTCAGGAGGATACAAATGAAACGTGTATTTAACTTTAACGCAGGCCCTTCCCCCATGCCGATCGAAGTGCTCGAAGAAATGAAAAATGATCTGACCGATTTCCGCGGAACCGGAATGGGCATCACGGAAATCAGCCACCGCTCCCCCGTTTTCCAGGATATGCTCGATGAAACGAAAGCATACCTTCGCCAGATGATGAAACTGGATGATGATTATGAAATCGTCTTCATGCAGGGCGGCGGCACGATGCAGTTCCTGATGACAGGCTGCAATTTCCTTCACACAAGAGGCGCCTATGCCGATACCGGCGTCTGGGCGCACAAGGCAAGAAACACGGCCGCTTTCTTCGGTGAAACGTACGATGCCAATACAGCCAAGGACAGAAATTACGCCTATATCCCGGACACCTACGATATCCGTCCCGATACGAATTACCTTTACATCTGCGCCAACAATACGATTTACGGCACGGAATACAAGGACTTCCCAAAGGTCGATGTTCCCCTCATCTGCGATATGTCCTCTGACATTCTTTCCAGAGAAATCGATTTCAACCAGTTCGACATGATTTGGGCCGGGATCCAGAAGAATTTGGGCGCAGCCGGAGCCGCATTTGCAGTAATCAGAAAAGGCCTTCTTGAAAAAGCAAGGACGGATATTCCTGAATACCTCCAGTACCAGACTTTCGTCAAGAATGATTCCACATACAACACGCCGCCTGTCTTCTGCATTTACACGCTGAACCGGATGCTTCACTGGATCTGGAATATGGGCGGGCTCAAAGCGATTGAAGAAAGAAATAAGGTAAAAGCCGGACTTATTTATGACACCATCGACCAGAGCGGCGGTTTCTACAAAGGCCACGCTGATGTGAAGGACAGAAGCATGATGAACGTTACCTTCAACCTCGCGACGCCAGAACTGGAAAAGGATTTCGTCGAGAAAGCCAAGAAGAATGACTTCATCGGCGTCAAAGGCCACCGTCTTGTAGGAGGCCTCCGCATCTCCCTCTACAACGCAGTCACGCCGGAAGCCGCAAAAGCGCTTGCCGATTTCATGAAAGAATACAAAAGAACCAACGGTTAATCATCATACCTGAAACCATTACCCCCAAGGAGGAATCATCATGTACAGAATTTTCATCACCGCCGACGTTGCCAAAGAAGCCAAGGAAATCCTTGAAAAGGAATTTATTGTAGATATCCAGCCGAATATGGAAGAAGATGAGCTCTGCAAAGTCATTGCTGACTATGATGCCATCATTACAAGAAGCCAGACACGCGTCACCAAGAAGGTCATTGATGCGGCTGTGAACCTGAAGGTTATCGGCAGAGCCGGTGTCGGTATCGACGGCATCGATATTCCCGAAGCTACCAAGAAAGGCATCACTGTCGTCAATACGCCTGAATCCAATACGATTGCAGCCTGCGAGCACACAATTGCTCTGATGCTCTCCATGACGCGCCACATTCCGCAGGCACACCAGTCCATCATGGAAGGCCGCTGGGACAGAAAGAGCTTCACAGGCATCCAGCTTCTGAACAAGACCGTCGGCATCATCGGCGTCGGCCGCGTAGGTTCCAATGTGGCTAAACGTCTGCAGGCTTTCAACATGAAGACCATCGGCTATGATCCTTATATCCCGCTGGAAAGAGGCCAGCAGCTCGGCGTGGAACTGACCGATCTGGATACACTTCTCCGTGAATCTGACTACATCACCCTCCACACACCGCTTACAGATGAGACACGCGGTATGATTGATAAAGAAGCCATTGCAAAGATGAAAGACGGCGTCCGCATCGTCAATGCATCCCGCGGTGCAGTCGTCGATATCGAAGCGCTCGCCGAGGCACTGAAGAATGGAAAAGTCGCCGGAGCCGGTATTGACGTATGGCCGCACGAACCGCTGAAGCCGGAAGAAAACCCGTTCCTCGGTCTGACCAATGTCGCTCTCACCCCTCACCTTGGCGCATCCACAAAAGAAGCGCAGGCAGGCGTTGCCACTGATGTTGCCATCGGTGTAGCGCAGGCTCTCCATGGTGAACCGGTTGCAACCGCTGTCAATGCTTCCCCGATTACAAAAGCAACACTCAATGTCATCCAGCCATACTTCGACCTCTGCGAAAGAATGGGCAACATCGGCATCGACCTGGCCGGCGGCAGGATTTCCGGCGTCAATGTCGAATATACCGGCGAACTGGCTGAAACAGAAACAGCACCTCTTACGACCGCTGTCTTAAAGGGTCTCCTTGCTCCGGTCCTCCAGCAGACGGTCAACTTCGTCAATGCAAGAGGCATTGCAGAAGAGCGCCACATGGAAGTCCGCGAAGTCAAAGCCAGAAAGGGCCATTACTTCACCAACACGATTTCCCTCACCATCGACACAGACAAAGGAACCCACAGAATCACCGGCTCCCTCTTTGACAGAAAAGAAGCCAAGATTGTTTCCCTCGATCATTTCAGAGTCGACTTCGAGCCAAAAGGCTGCATCATCATCGCTCCGCATGAAGACAAGCCGGGCATGATCGGTCAGGTAGCTGGCGTTCTCGGCGCTGCCGGCATCAACATCAACGGCATGCAGGTCGGAGCTTCCAATGACAAGGGCATCAACGTCATGGCAGTCGCTGTCGACAAGGATATCCCAACCGCTGTCCTCCCGTCCCTCATGAATATCGAAGGGATCAAGGACGTCAAAGTCATCCACTGCGAACATTAATCCAGAAATTAAGAAAAAGGAGCCATCATGGTACGAATTATTCTGATCCGCCACGGGGAAACCACATGGAATACGGAAGGCCGCTATCAGGGCCAGGAAGATACCCCGCTTTCCGAAAAAGGCATCCGTCAGGGCATGGCTTGCGCAGAAGGACTGAAGGACATCCACATCGACCGTGCTATTTCCAGTCCCCTCTCCCGTTCCTATGAAACATGCCGGATGGCGGCTGAGAAGCATGGCCTTGTCGTAGAAAAGGACGAAAGGCTGACAGAAATCAGTCACGGTCTTTGGGAAGGCATCCATGCCGATGAGATCGAAGCCAGGTATCCGGAATCCTTCTATCTCTGGCATACCCATCCGGAAAAAGTACAGATGCCGGAAGGCGAATGCCTGGAAGATGTCAGGAAACGTGTCCGCGCTGCTTTTGACGAATATGCAGAAAAGTATGACGGGGAAACCGTCCTCGTCGCAGCGCACGATGCAGTAAATAAGGTCATCATCTGCGACCTCTTCGGCATGGGCATCGGCCGCTTCTGGCAGATCAAGCAGGACAATGCCTGCATCAACGTCCTCGAATATGACAAGGGCATCTGGAGGCTTGTCACGATGAATTCCACACCGCACCTGGGCTACCTCATCAGCGGAATGGAGCAAAAAGGATTATAAGGAAATGAAAAGGAGCTGTGACAAAATATCCAATCATTTTGCTACAGCTCCTTTTGTGCTGATATATTCAATTAGAAGATTATCCAACACATTTATATATTTGTGTTATCTGAAGACCTCAAAACCTCGTTGCACTCGAAGGAAAGGGGGTGCGGATATTTTTTTGGACCATTCTGGTAGTACTTACATTATCCCTAAGCTTTCTCTGTATTCTACTGGACTCATGCCGCCCAAGGTAATTTTAATTCGGTCTTCATTATACCAATGAAGATAATCGTCTAGGTAAGCTATGAATTCTTTAATGGATACACCTATCCAGCTTCTATTATAGAACATTTCGTTTTTTACTCTTCCAAAGACACCTTCACAAGCAGCATTATCCGGCGAGCACCCTTTTTTCGACATGGATCTTGTCCAGCCGAATTTCTTCATCAAGGCGATCCATCCAGGCCATTGGTAATGTATACCGCGGTCTGAATGAACGATAGGATGCTTGTCATCGCCCAGGGCCTCTCTCGCTTTTACCAGCATGGTATTGACCAGTTTGGCATTCGGCGACGTGCCGATCGTCCATGCGACAATCTTGCCGTCAAAGACGTCAGTTATAGCTGACAGGTATACTTTCCCTGCAGATATGTGGAATTCCGTAATATCTGTGAGAAGCAGCTTTCCTAATTCGTCGGCATGAAAATTCCTGTTAACGAGATTAGGGGCAGGTGAAATTTCTCCTTTGTAGGAGCTATACTTTTTAGCTTTTTTGCGGTATGGAACCAGATGATCCTCTTTCATAAAGCGGCGGACGAGCTTCTCAGAAAGAATTTTCCCATCTTTTCTGAGCGCTAACCAGATTCTCCGGTAACCATAAACCGACCGGTTCTTCTTAAATTTGTCTTTGATGGTTTCGCGTATTTCCGCATATTTATCTCCCGCCTTCATAGCGGATTTCTGGTAGAAATATGAGGCTTTAGCCATATTTAGCACCGTCAGCAGTTTCTTCAGGGGATACTTGCTGCGGCTCAGAAGGGCATCAATCACGATGGCTTTTTCCCGATTGGTCAGTGTTTTTAGACTGATGCCCTCTTCTTTTTTTATTGTTTCTGCAGCTATCTCGAGGGCTTCGTACTCGATCCGTTTAATAAGAGTCTGCTCGCCAAGCTCCTTATACTCTTTCGCAAGTGTCTGGCACTTTTCATCAAGAGACTTCGTCTTCTCTCCCAGTGACTGATTGGCTTTCAGCAATGCTTTATTCTCTTTGCGGAGGTTTTCCATATTTCTAAGCAGTACTTGCATTTCTTCTTTTAAAGATTCAATCGTTACTTCCGAGTCCTTTTTAGACATTGTTGCCAGCCTCCTTTGGAACAATTCCTCGAGGAAGCCTAAGTCCTTGTAGATAGCGTTAGAGGCTATCTCAATTTCTTCGAATGGATTCTCCTGAATCAGTGGACTGCTTCCCGTCTGTCGATCTTGCCCCCATTTTACAGGGTTCTGGTCAGCTTGCCAATGATCGTTTTCGTTAAGGTTGTATTTCTCAACCCATATTTTCAATCTCTGCGTGCTGCTGGGATAGCCTATTTCCCTGATGGTGCGCCGCAGATCGCCGCAATTTACGAAGTATTTGACGGCTAATGTTTTTTGTTTGAGAGAATATCCGTCATCAAATCCGTCTACTTCGTGAATCTCTCTGGAGAACTTGAATTCCCGGCACCATTGACGCAACACTTTTATGTCGTGAGGATAGCCGAGCGTTCTCATAATGCCTTTGAGCCCCATGCCCGAATCGACGTGCAGTTTGACTGCCTTTAAGCGCTCTTCATGCGAATACATAAATTGACCTCCTGACACCTCTGTCAATTGGTCCAACTTTTTGTCCGCGTCCCCAAATGATGTTTCAGTCGCCTCCGGCGCCAGCTCCCCCTACGGGGCAAGCTCAAACACCCTTAAACCGAACTTCGTTCAAGAAAAGAAATACAGTGTTTTGGTGGATTTTGTCACATCCCCTTTTTGCACTTTTATCAATGATTCATTGATGCCTGCGGAGTGCGGTCCGGTGCTGTATCACCGGATAAGTTGGAAGGAATATCGGTCGGAACGCGGCGGTACGGGAATGTTTTGTAAATATCCCTCATCATTTCATCGAGGATATAAACATTTCTGACAAAGCTTTCATCTTCTGTCTTCCAGTAGGAAGCCTTATCATCCCTGACAATGCCGTCTGCTTTCTTATAGGAGTAGATATCGATCCTGGCTGCTGTCTCAATGAATGCATCTCCATCCGAGAAAAGCATGGGGTGCATGATGATCTGCTGCCAGCGGGAGATGACCGGCATGACGACGATATCTGCTCCTGTCTGTTCAGCAAGAGCAGGAAGCTCTGAAGGCGAATACGCTTTGCCAGTATATCCCTCCGTATCCAGTTTCCTGTAGTAAGGATAGCGGAATATCGTATTCATCTCGCGGTTCACATACGAGGCCGCATAGTCGCCGTCACCAAAGAGAGCCGGCAGGAAAAGCACTGTCCTCGTATTGTCAAAATAGCCCAGCTTGCGGTTCATGACCTGCTCATCAGCTGCCATGGACACCGTGCCTGCACCCAAAATGAGGAGAAGAGCAAGAAACCATCCAAAGATTTTTTTCATAGGAAATCCTCCCTTCGATTCATGTCCTTTTCTGTATTGTAGCACGTTCAGGAAAGGGACGTCATGGGCCCGTCCCCCTCCGGACATCAAAAAAGCAGACCGCTTTGCATAGGCAGTCTGCTTTTATTCTTATCATTTACACACCGAAGTACTTGCGGATGTAGTCGACGAAAATCCTGACAGGCGTCGACTGAAGCATCGGTTCTTTGTAGATGAGGTGACTCGGTCTTAAGATCGGTTTCTTCTGTCTGTCGTAAATCATCTCACGATTGACACTCGGAGCGCATTTCGGAAGAAGATCGGCCGGAATCAAGGAATGACCAAGACCCTGGTTGACGATTTCCACGCAGGTCAGGCAGTCAGACACTGTCAGCATGAAATGCGGGGAATCGGAGAAGTTATGTCTCCACCAGCGGGTACGGAGTTCATCAAGGGACGGATCACTCCTGTAACGGATGGATGGCTGTCCCGGAAGTGTATTGTAATCGATTTCCTTGGCAGAAATCAGGTAGAGAGGCGCATCTTCAAGCAGGATGTCGGAATCCGGCCATTCCTGATTGCCTCTTACGATGGCAAGATGGATGTCTTCCTTCTTCACCAGCTTGACCAGGCGGTCGCTCGTATCCGTCGTCAGGGAAATTTCAATATCACTGTATTCGTCTACAAATCCCTTCAGGATAGCCGGCATATGGGACTGCGCAAAAGACTGGCTCGCGCCAATGCGGAGAACGCCGGAAATGGAATTCGGTTCATGCGTGACATAGTTCTTCATATCCTGATACTGCTGCAGCTCTTTTTCCGCGAAGGAGAAGAGCCTGTTGCCCGCATCTGTGAAATGCACACCTTTATTGGTACGGATGAAAAGTGGACATCCTATTTCCTTTTCCATCTGGCTCAGCCTGTACGTCAAAGAAGGCTGTGTCATGAACAGCCGCTTTGCTACCTTATTGATACTCCGCTCTTCGCGCAAATAGATGAGGATTTTCCAATCCGTGTTATTCATTCGATTACCTCACGAAACCTTTACCACTACCATAAAAAGATTTTGGTATAGAATTATTTTATTAGATTATACCATAAGTTGGCAACAGACAGAAAGACTATATTCGATATTTTTGAGAAAATTGCAAAAAAATTCAATAAGCCACGCATTTTATAATGACCGCGCGGCAGATTCCTGGCAATTTCACCACTTTAAATGAATTCCCTCGGACTCCGAGATAATATTTTCTGGCGTTCCTTGTAATCAGGTACCCAATGCGCCATCAGGTCATGAAACCTCCGCGTATGTCCCTTTTCGAGAAGATGATTGAGTTCATGGACGACGACACCCTCGATGCAGGCGCCATCTTTTGTGATCAGATCGAGAGCGAAGCATAATTCGCCTGTCTTCACATTGCAGCTCCCCCATCTTCCCTTCATTTTCCGGATTGTTATATCGCCTGGAAATACACCCATCGTTTCAGCCCATTTTTTGATATACATCACGACGATCCGCCTCAGCATATCGCGCGACCATTCCTCATAAATTTTTCTGACGCTCGTTCTTGAAGAACGGACAGTTATCATGACATCCCGCCCGTTAAGGGTGCAGGCATTCGATGCGCCGCCTGCCACATGGAGCGTCACTTTCTTTCCCAGAAGAATATGCTCTTCCCCATCGGTATATTCATATTCCACTGCTTCCGGCGTCTTCTCAAGAGTCGCCAGGATCCAGTCTTTTTTCTCCGTCAGGAAACGGCGGATCAGATCTTCACTGCAGGTGCGGGGAGCCGTCACGAAAACATGCCTGCCGCGTCCGACATGGATATACATGCGGCTGATGCGCTTTCTGATGACTTCCACTTCTCCCACGCCTTCTATATACATGTGCCCTCCATAAAAAAGAGGCTGTGACAAAATGCATGCATCTTGTCACAGCTCCCATGTGATTTTTTATAACTGTCCTGTTCTTTCCATGGCTGCTTTGAGCTTTGCTGCAATGCCATGCATTTTCTTCTTGCTGACTGCACAGACGGCGATTCTTACGCCGGCAGCGAGCGGAACAAGGTAAATGTGGTCGTCATAGAGCGCCTTGCAGGCAGCTTTGGAGTCCTTTGCAGGGACGGAAATGAAGAACCCGGATTTGTAAGGAAGAATCGGAAGCCCAACTTCTTTCGCCTCTTCGACGAAAATAGCCGCTCTTTCCTGAATCAGCTTATAATATTCTTCCTTTTCCGTTTCCCATTCATTTCGGAGCTTCTCATCTTCCCAGATACGGCAGAGCGTTTCCTGTGCACCCCGTACTGTATTGGACCATGTTGCGCGGCTTGTGAAGGAATTGATATCACTGAATTCGGTGATGACATCCTGACTGGAGGAAATCGCAATCAGTGCGCCGCTTCTGAGACCGTACATCGTGAAGCCCTTGGACATGCTGTATTCCACAAGGACAAGGATATTCTCATGCAGTTTGCTGAACTTGGAGAAGAAATCTCTGGCATCCGGTCCTGCATAATCCAGGTAAGCCACGTCTGCAAAAAGAATCATGTGCTTTCCTTTTTCAGCAAGCTCAGTAAAGAGGGAAATGACGAAATCCCAGTCTTCACTCGTCAGCGCATGGCCGGTCGGATTGTGTGCCGGCGAATTGATGATGGCCATGACATTTTCCTGATTTTCAGCCATGTGCAGGATATTTCCTTCAAAGGAAGCCCTGTTGAACTGGGGATCCTCGTCAAAAAGCTTGTAAGTGCGCAGCTTCCTGTTATTGTCTTCGCAGATTGTCTTGTATGCGCCCCAGTACCAGTCGGACGTCAGGACTTCATCGCCGGGGGATGTGTAGTTATGGACAGCATGATGGATGCCGCCGGTTCCGCCAGTTGTCGAAATGGCTGCCGTATAGGCATCCGGACGATGGCTGCCAAAGCAGACGGCCTGTGCATCTTCCAGGTACTTGGGAGTGCCTGCGATCGGTGCATAGGAAATAATATCTGCCATCGGCAGGGATTTGAAAACTCTTTCCACAACAGGCAGGCAGACGATTTTTTCATCGTCATCCAGAATCGTGCCGATCGTCGCATTGACGACATGCTCAGCCCCGATTTTCTGAATATCCGCTTTCGCTGCAGCGGATGTGCCGAAAATCACATCATTGGATTTCTTCCCCTTCGCATGGGGTGCTGCCAGACTTACCATAAAAATGCGCCTCTTTTTCAGATCAATAAAAGTATGAAAACTCTTTGGAAATCAAGTGCAGGCCGGATCTGCCCGGTTATACCTTTGTGCTTTCTCCGGAAGCATGATCGGTTGTTTCAAAAAGGGCCTTTGCAAAGTCCTTCGCATTGAAGCGTTCAAGATCGTCTTCTCTTTCTCCCAGGCCGATCCATTTGACCGGGACATGGAGCTCTTCATAAATGGAAAGGACGACGCCGCCCTTGGCTGTTCCGTCAAGCTTTGTCAGGACGACGCCTGTCAGCGGAACGATTTCACCAAAATTTTTTGCCTGGCTGACAGCATTCTGCCCTGTCGTTGCATCAAGGACAAGAAGCGTCTGATGCGGAGCATCCGGAATGACCTTCTTGACGACACGGCTGATCTTTGCCAGTTCTTCCATCAGGTTGACCTTTGTCTGAAGACGGCCGGCCGTATCTATCAGGACTACATCTGCGCCTCTTGCCTTAGCGGCAGAGACAGCATCAAAAGCAACGGCCGCAGGATCTGCGCCTTCCGCATGCTTGACAATGTCAGCGCCGGTGCGTTCTGCCCAGATTGTCAGCTGTTCGGATGCCGCTGCACGGAATGTATCGGCAGCCGCCAGAAGGACTTTCTTTCCTTCCTTGTGATAGCGGGCCGACATCTTGCCGATTGTCGTCGTCTTGCCCACACCGTTGACGCCTACGACCAGAATGACCTCTGGATGATGCACTTCCTTCAGATCCTTCTCGTCATCCTTCAGAAGTTCTTCCACTGTCTTTTCCATGAAAGGCATGACTTCGTTCGTATTGTGGATCGTGCCTTCGGTAACACCGCGGCGGATCTGCCTCATCAGGAAATCCGTCGTGCGGACACCGATATCCCCGGAAAGAAGTACCATTTCCAGGTCTTCCAGGAAGTCCTCGTCAATCGTTGCATAGCCGATGACAACGCTCTCTATATTCTTGATCAAAGACTCTTTTGTCTTTGTCAGCCCTTTGCGAATTTTATCAAAAAATCCCATTGTACCCTCCTTTAGTCCTTACCCTTATATGGCTATTGTATCATTTACGTGAAAATTACGCCCGAACATTTCATCATTCCACGTAATCTTTCATTTTGACCGTCACAAGCGAAGAGACGCCTTTTTCTCCCATGGTGACGCCCTGCAGTGTATCAGCAAATTCCATCGTTCTCTTCCTGTGGGAAATGACGATGAACTGTGTCTTTTTCTTGTATTCGGCAATCATGCGGCTGTACCGGTCCACGTTGGAATCATCGAGCGCCGCATCGATTTCATCGACAAAGCAGAAGGGAGCAGGCCTGTATGCCATGAAGGAAATCAGGAGCGCAATGACCGTCAGCGCTCTTTCGCCGCCGGACATCAGCGTCAGCGGCTGGCGCTTTTTGCCGGGAAGCTGCAGGTACATTTCCACGCCGCATTCCAGAGGATGCTCCGGATCGGTCAGTTCAAGCTTCGCGCTGCCGCCCTGGAACATGATCTGCATGATGCGCCCGAATTCCTGATTGACTTTGGTGAAGGCTTCGTCAAACTGCGATGCCATCTTCTCATCGATATCCTTGATGACCGTCCGGAGCTCTTCTTCAGCGCCCCTCATGTCGTTGATCTGTTCTTCGTAGAAGTTTCTCTTTTTCAGATGCTCTTCATACTCTTCCTCGCCGGCCGGATTGACCGTGCCAAGATCGGCAATCTTTCCCGCGAGCACCTTGTCACGGTTCTTCATTTCATTCAGGGTTCCCGGAAGCTTCAGCGTTTCCACTTCTTCACGGGTCATCCCCTCTTCACTGATTTTTTGCAGCTCTTCAGCCTCTTCTTCCTTGAACCGTTCCAAACGCGCTTTCTTATCCGCCAGATCCTTTTCAACAGATGAGGACTTCTCCTGCGCCTTTCTCCAGGCTGCCTGGCTGTCGCGTTCAAGCGCTGCATACCTGTCAGTCTCGCCCTGCAGGGATTCCTGCTTCGTGCGGATGGACTCCCATTTTCCGTTTGCCTCTTCGAAATCCTGATTCAGTTTTTCCAGTGTTTCAGCAAGATTTTTCTTTGCTTCTTCATTGGCTTTCTTTTTATTTTCGAGGTCTTCCCTGTCTTTCTTCTGGTCTTCCTGCGCCTTTTTGGCGTCGTTCATCATGCGCTTTGCAAAGGATGCACGGCTTTCTGCCTTCGTCAGTCCTTCTCGGATGGCAATGAGTTCGCCTGCCTTATCATCGATCTGTTTGCGGATAGCAAGGCTCTTCTCATCTTTTCCTGGTTCAGGAATATCCTCATACGTTTTGAGAAGCTCCCGGCCTTCCGTCATCTGCTGAACGGATTTTTCCAGAGACTCGCTGATGGAAGCAAGGGCATCTTTTCCTTCTTTCAGGCGGGTTTCCTGATCCGTCTTGGTCTTTTCAAGGCCATCCTTCTGCCCTTTGAAGGAAGCAAGCGCCAGATCCATCTGATGCCAGGATTCGCGTTCTCCTGCCACCTTTTCAGAAAGGCTGTCCCTTGCCGTTTCCTTTTCCTGTTTCCTTTTCCTTAAATCAGCAAGGTCCTTTTCGCGCTTCTTTTCTTCTGCGTAAAGTTCCTTGATTTCTTCTTTTCTTCCGAAGTAGGTATTTTCCTTCTTCTTCATGGATCCGCCGGTCATGGAGCCTCCGGCATTGACGATCTGACCGTCCAGCGTGACAATGCGCAGGCGGTAGCCGTACTTCTTGGAGACTCTTCTTGCCGCATCAAGATCTTTGGCAATCAGAGTCCTTCCCAGAAGGGAGTGGAGAAGATCCTGATACAGGGAGTCCGTCTCGAAGAGGTCAGCGGCAATGCCAAGGATTCCCTCTTCCCGGGAAGCTTCCTGTTCTCTTCCGGAATAAGAGGACGGCTTCATGGATTCAAGCGGATAGAATGTCGCACGGCCAAGGTTCTTTTCCTTCAGCCAGCGGATGATGTCCCCGGCTGATTTTGTCGTATCTGTGACAATGTTTGAAATCTGGCTTCCCAGAGCCACTTCTGCAGCAGCTGTATATTCTGACGGGACATGGATCAATTCGCCAAGAGCGCCATGAACGGCGTCTCCGAAGATGGCCCTGTTTTCCATGACTGTCTTCGTTGTTCTGGAAAAGCTTGCATATTCCTTATCTGCCTTTTCCAGGTACTCGCGGTGGGAATGGATGGTACGGAAAGAGGATTCCGCTTCATTCAATTCATTTCCAATGGAGAAGCATTCATTTCTTGCCTTATCGAGTGCTTTTCTGTCGCGGATACCCTCTTCCTTCAGTTGTTCCTGACGGGCCATGGCCTCTTTTTCTTCTGCGAGCAGGCTTGCGAGCGCCTCATTCGTTTTTTGGAGTTCGCCCTCGATGCTCTTTGCTGCCTCTTCCCTTCTGGATGATTCTCCCTTAAGACGGCGGACCTCATTATCCAGGTACGCCAGTCCCTGCTCAAGCTTCTGCTTTTCTGCCATTTTCTGCCGGCTGAAATTCAGGATTTCGGAATACGCCTTTTCAGATGCTTCCAACTCTCCGGCCAGTTTTTCCTTCTCGGCTTCTGCCTGATTCTGCTTTGCAAGCCAGTCTGCCTTTTCGGCTTCGGCTGCCTTCATTTCCTCTTCATCATTCTGGATTTCTTCGATCAGTTCTTCTTCGGCTTCTTTCTGATCTTCTTCATCCTCTTTGAGCTCTTCTGTTCTTTTTTTCTCCTGTTCGAGTGCTTCTTCCTTGATCTTGTAGTCTACGCGGATACCATCGAGTTTCTCCTTAGCTTCTGCGAAATCCGTGCCTGCCTTCTTCACCTTTTCCTGATGGAGAAGCGTTTCCTGTTCGAGCTTGGCAAGAGCAGCCGCTGCTTTTGTAAGCTCTGCCTTCCACTTCACACTATCCTGCTCAAGAGTTTCCGTTTCCGCCTTGTGCTTTTCGAGGGATTCTTTGATGGAATCAAGCTTTAAGGCAGACATCGTCGCCTGCACGGCTCTTTTTTCCGCTGCAAGCGCCTTGTATGCTTTTGCTTTTTCTGCCTTTTCCTTCATCGGCCCGGTCTGTTCATCAAGCATCGCCATCATATCCTTGACACGGTCCATGTTTTCCGCCGTTTTGACAAGCTTCTGCAGGCCTTCATTCTTTCTCATGCGGTACAGGCTGATGCCCGCCACATCTTCAAAAATGGCTCTTCTTTCTTCCGGTTTTGCCGTCAGTACTTCATCGACCCTGTTCTGCCCGATAATGGCAAGGGAACCCTTCCCGAGCCCTGTGTTGGCCAGAAGCTCATGAATATCCTTCAGGCGGCAGTTCCTTTTATTGATCTGGAAATCACTGTCCCCATTGCGAAGAATTCTTCTTGTGATGGAAACTTCTGCTGTATCGAGCGGCAGCTCCCTGTTGGAATTGTCCAGTACCAGCGTGACTTCCGCGCCGTTCTTCCTCGTCCTTGATTCGGAACCTGCGAAAATGATATCCTCGCTTTTCTGTCCGCGCAGATTGCGGACATTCTGTTCCCCGAGCACCCAGCGCACAGCGTCGGAAATATTGCTTTTCCCGCAGCCGTTCGGGCCTACGATGACAGTCATTCCATCGGCGAATTCTATGGTTGTCTTATCCGCAAAGGATTTGAATCCCTGCAGAATCAAACGGAGTAATTTCATAATCTCTCCCTTTCAGGCATATATTTTCTATATTATACAGGAACAGGACGAAAAATGGGAATACAGCGCCTTCCGTCAAAAAACGCCGGAAGTTCGTGCCTCCGGCGTTTCCTTATTTCTTTGTAATGAAGGGGCTTCCTTCCAGTGTGAATCTCCAGGGGAAGCTCTTCCCGTACCTGGCGTAATCGATGTTGATGCGTTTGCTGCGCTTGACGGGATACGGCCCGTCATTCCTGCTTTCGATCCAAAGGGTATCTCCCGTAAGGTCTGTCCCGTAGAAGGATTTATTAAGGCCCATTGCCTGCGTCAGGCGCCCGGGACCGGAGGCCAGAAGCTTCATCTTGTCTGTATGGCGTCTTTCCTTCATAAGATCGATTCCATCCAGCGGTTCAAGTGCTCTTAAAAGTACGCTCGTCCCTTCTCCCTCATGGCCGCACACCACATTGAGGCAGGTGTACATCCCATAGATGAGGTAGAGGTAGGCATGTCCGCCTTCTCCGAAGATAACTCGGGTTCTTGGCGTCAAACCTTTGAAGGCATGGGCACCGTCATCTTCATGGCCCCGCCAGATACCGCCGTATGCTTCGCATTCCACGATGCGCCCAGCGGTAATCCCATCCGGCGAACGATGGACAAGGACGGCTCCTATGAGCTTCTTTGCCGTTTCAACGGAATCTCCCAGGAAGTCTTCTCTTACCCATTTCATTTCACATCGACCTGCATGCCCATTTCAATGCCCTTCGGAGGATCGGTAATAACGCGGTCTCCTTCAGACAAACCATCCATGATCATCGCATAGCCGCCCTGACGGCTTGCAATGGAAACGTCCTTGATATCGACGAGGTTTCCATCATTGACGATGGCAACCGTATTGTCTCCGATAATCGCAGAGTCCGGAATCATGATGCAGGAAACATTCTGCCCGCTTTCCACACGGATATCATACTCATTTCCGATTGTGATTTCATTCTGCGGATTATCTACCTGAATCTTATAGGTGGTATATTTTTCACCATTCTGATTTGGCTGCTGCTTGAGCTCGCCGTACCATACACCCTTGCCATCGCTCATAGACACGGTCAGTGTCTTTTCATCCTTTGCCTTTTCCATCACGGAATCAAGACGGACAGGAAGCTCGATCGTTGCGACGACTGGTGAATCCTGACGGATGACGAGTGCTGGTTTCCCTGCCATTGCCATGTGCGTATCTCCAAGATAAACCTGGGAGACGACGCCGCTGATCGGCGCGCGGACAGTGCAGGAAGCAATCGTTTTCTGAAGCGTCTGGAGTGATGCAATCAGTCCGGGATCAGGAGCTCCGCCGCCAGAAACAGCACCGCCGGACGGCATGCTTCTTCCCTTGATTTTTTCATATTCAGCTCTTGTGATGATTCCCTGCTTCAAAAGGGAAGCCTCAAGGCTGTTATCTACGGAAGGACCGTTGTAGACAGGCGCTGCCTGGGCAGAAGATTCTGCGATTTTCTGCTGCAGGGCCGATGCCTGCGCTTCATACTGTGATGCGTCGATCTTGAAGAGGACATCGCCTGCCTTGACTGTCGCTCCGATATCCGGCGGGTTTGAAATCAGGCCGCCTGATACGGAAGGAATGACAGGCGCCGTATGAAGGGCTTCCGGAGCCGCTTTTGTTTCCAATGTAAAAGGTTCTGTACTGATGGCCGCTTTTGTCACATGAACGGAAGGCGTATTTCCGCATCCAGACAGCACCATGACAGCCGCGGCGCAAGTCGCAGCCAGAGCCATCATCCATTTTTTCATTCTTTAACCTTCTTTTCTGTTATTTTTCCTTAAGTATGTCTTCTGCAATGATATCTGCCAGTTTTTCAATATCTGCATCATCATCATGCATGGAGGAGACGATATGAACCGGATCCCCCAGCAATTCGCAGTTCTTCCACTTCGATACGACATCCTTCATCAGCTGGCCGCTGACATTCGGTGTCCAGCTGCTGTTCCCGATGATGGAAACCTTTCTGTTCGTGACATTCATTTCCGTGCAGATGGCAAGGAATGCGCTCATCAGGGGATTGACTGTCATATTCATTGTCGAAGCGGCAAGAACGATGTGGCTTCTGCGGAGAATTTCTGTAAATGAATCAGCAAGGGAGACCGTGCAGACGTCCACCATCTTCAGGTTCCTGATGCCGCGCTTGGCAAGCTTGGCCGCAAGGACTTCAGCCGCCATAGCCGTATTGCCATAAGCAGAAGCGATGAAAATGTTGACTGACTGGTAATCCGGCGTCCAGGAAGCCCATTTCTTGTATTCCCCGATCAGGAAATCTATGTCTTCCTTCCTGCGGATGACCGGGCCATGGAGCGAGCAGATATAACGGACATCAAGCGCATCCACTTTCTTCAGGGCTGAGAGGACCTGCGGGCCGAAGCGGGCAACAATATTGGCATAATACTTGCGGCATTCGCCCAGGTATTCTTCTTTGTAATCCACGTCGTCAGCGAAAATGGAACCATTCAGGATACCGAATGTGCCGAATCCATCTGCGGTGAAAAGGACCTCCTCTGTTTCATCATACGTGAAGGTGACTTCCGGCCAGTGAACCATCGGAGCCTTGAGGAAACGCAGCTTGTGCATGCCAAGATCGATGACGAGCTTTTCGTCGGATGTAATGTATCTTTCAGGCATGGATACCTGGAAGTACTGTCCAAGCATCTTGAGTGCCTGCGCCGAAGCCACGATCTTTGCTTCTGGGTATGCCATGGCAAGCGCCAGAAGGGACCCGCTGTGATCGGGTTCCATATGGTTGACCACGATGTAATCCAGCTTGCGGCCGTGAAGCAGATGGCTGACATTGCCGATGAAAAGATCACGGATTACGGTATCTGTCGTATCGATGACAGCTGTCTTTTCGTCGTCGATGAAATAACTGTTATATGTCACCCCGGATTTCAGAGGAATCAGATTTTCAAATCTGGGGGAATTGAAGTCGTTGCCGCCCACCCAGTAAATATGAGGGGTCACTTGTTGTTCGTTATGCATTTTCAGGCTCCCTTGTTATTGACAGAAACATAAATATCTTATGTAAATTGCTATCGCCACACTCATTAGTATATCACGAAAAGCCCCTTTCGTGAGACGTGAAATCCCATCAAAACGGGCATAAGAATACAAAAAACTTCGATAAGATGAAGCGGCAGATTTCCTATGGTTTCCTACGCCCTCTTCCTTTCAAGACGGGCAAGCAGGCGGCCGGTCGTCACGGTCAGAATGAGGTAAATCAGGCCTGTCGTGATGAAGGTCTCCCAGACGCGGTAGTATTCCGCATTGGCTGCATTGGCCCAGTACATGAGCTCGGGCGCGGCAATGACGGAAGCCAGTGAAGAGTCCTTGATGAGACTGACAAAGGAATTTCCAAGCGCCGGAAGGACGGAACGAACAGCCTGCGGAAGAACGACATAGCGAAGGCACTGCCAGTGCGAAAGCCCCAGCGCCCTTGCCGCTTCCTCCTGCCCTTCATCGACAGCGAGGATGCCGCCCCGGATTGTCTCAGCGATATAAGCCCCCGCATTGATGGAAAGCGCCAGCATTGCCGCCAGCGTCCCGTCCGGTTTCCTCATGAGCAGAGGAATAATTCCGAAGTATACGACAAGAAGCTGCAGCAGAAGAGGCGTGCCGCGAATGCACTCCATGAAACAGGCCTCGGGAAGGGAGAGGAATTTCCTCCCCGATACCCGGAGGACTGCCAGGAAGAGACCGAGGAAGAATCCCGCCAGTGATGCGGTGACGGAGAGTTCGATCGTCAGCTTTGTCCCTGATATGAAGAAAGGAACATATGCTTCAAGGATGTTCCAATTGAAATCAAACATCATACCGCTTCCTTACTTCTTCAAACTTGCCAGGACCTTCTCGTCCGGCTTTGTCTTGAACCATTCCTCATAGAGGCGCGAGTACGTTCCGTCTTCCACCATGGAAGAAATGGCCTTGTCCAGCTTTTCCTTAAGCGCCGTATTGTCCTTAGCATAAAGAATGCCAAAGTATTCCGGCTTGAACGCCTGATCATCATAAACAATCACAAGGTGCTGGTCCGGATACTGCGCCTGGATGGATTTCAGGGATGTTTCATCCCCTACTATGGCATCTGCCTGCCCTCCGATCAGCATCTGGATGGACATGGGTGTCTTTTTAATGACAGGAGCATTCTTGCCGAGAAGTTTCTCAAGAGCTTCCTGTCCTGTCGATCCATTCTGGACAGCAATGGCTTCTATGTCAGAGCGCTTCAAATCCTCAGCACTTCGGATATCCTTGTCCGGCCTTGTTAGGATGGCCTGACGGGAAATGAAGTAAGGCTTCGAGAAAAGATACGATGCCTCCCTTTCCTTTGTAATCGTGATTCCGGAAATGGCAAGATCTGCCTGATGGGAACGGATCTGCTCAAAAAGAGCTTCCCATCCTGCATCGCCAAGCTCTGCCGAAAGGCCTGCACGTTTGGCTGCTTCTTCGAGAAACACCGCATCAAAGCCTGTAATCTTCCCATCCTTCATATATTCGAACGGCTTCCAGTTCGCATGCGTCACTGCATGAATCTTGCCCGTTTCCCTGCCGCTGTCATTCCCGCAGCCTGACAAGGTAAGTCCGGCGGCAAGCAGCAGGGCTGCCGCTCCTATCCAGTATTTCTTCATATCTATCCCATCCTCTATACAGAAAAATTTCACTTTCCTCTATTATAGAAGGATTTTAGATATAATACAACTTGTTCACTATCTAATTATTTGTCTTATATCTTGTACAGTTTTCAGATTCTATCACTAAACTCACGTTTTTAGAGCTCCGTATGATTCAAGGCAAAGGGCATGCAAAAAGGGGATGTGACAAAATTCATCCCAACAAAAAGGGCTCTGCCCCGGATCATTTGGTCCGGGGCAGAGCCTTTCGTGTTATAATTTTTTACAATGAAAAATAACAACACTAGCAATCATTTTACCGCAGAACAAGGCATTTTGCCAATGTTTCCCTCTGAGATTCTCAATGTCGATGATCCTGTTTTAATGTATGACAGATTTATGGAGGAAATCGATCTTAAAAAGTACCTTCGTTACATACCGACGCGTGGCGCTGGCAGACCCAGGTATAATCCCGTCAACATGCTGAAAACGATCATCTATGGTTTCGCAGAAGAAGGATATTGCTCTTTTAGAAAACTTGAAGATAATTGCAGGGTTAATATCAGATATATGTACCTGATGAATTATGAAGCCCCATCCTATCGGACATTCTGTCATTTCGTGAAGGGCTTTCTTAAGTATTCTCTCAAGGATATCTTTTATTCAATTACGAAAGAACTCTGCGGCAAACTCAACGTGGATTTGCAGCATATATATATTGACGGTTCCAAGTTTGAAGCGAACGCAAATAAATACAGCTGGGTATGGAAGAAATCCGCTGAAAAATCCCGCTACAAGCTTTTTGCCAAGATTACCAGCCTTTTTGAGTTACTCAATGATGATCTTAAGTATGACCATATGAGTGTAAACATCAATACAGAATACGCTCCGGACTATCTGCGTCTGGTATTGGATAAATTAAAAGAAATCTGGCAGATTGATGAGACGGCCTTTGTTCATGGAAGCGGGCATCGCAAGTCCGATCATCAACGCAAGTATGAGCAGCTTAAGGCATATACATCAAAACTTGAAGAATATGTTGAGAAGATACAGATATGCGGTACTTCCAGAAACAGTTATTCGAAGACCGATACGGATGCAACATTCATGCGAATCAAGTCGGACTACATGGGAAATGATCAGCTTCTGCCTGCATACAATGTCCAAATAGGTGTTGCCGATGAATTTATTGCCGTAATTGATGTTAACCAGTATCGTTCAGATATGGATTGCTTCGTACCGCTGATGGAGGAATTCCACGAAGTCTATGGGGCTTATCCTAAGTATCCTGTGGCAGATGCAGGATATGGATCTTTCAACAATTACATCTATTGCGAGCAGCACGGTATGGAAAAGTATATGAAATTCCCCATGTACAAGAAAGAAACGAAAGACAAGAAATACCATACCAATCCGTTTCGGCCAATAAACTTTAGAGTTGATGAGAATGGAACCATCCGTTGTCCAAATGACAGGGCTTTCAAATTTATCTATAGACATCTGGTCAGAGGGAACTTATACGGCAGGCAGGAGGAAGTATTTGAATGCGAAGACTGCCAAGGATGCCCGCTGGCAGAGCAATGTAAAAAGACCCCGAAGAACAAAAGAATCTCATTGAGCAGAGAACGGAATAACATGTACCAGGAGGTTCAGGATAATCTGGAAAGCATCCATGGAGCCCTGCTAAGAATGAACCGGTCAATCCAGGCTGAAGGAACTTTTGGAATCATGAAACATGACAGATGGTACAAAAGAATCGTCAGAAAAGGGATAGATTCTGTAAAAGCCGAGTTATACCTGGTAGCACTTGGCTATAATTTAAGGAAATACATCACAAAAATAATGCGTATAAGGATTGCCGCCTAAGACAATATAATTAAAAGTCTTATGGGGGTAAGGGGGCTTACGCGCATTTTTACGTAAAAGGCTTACAGCAGAGCTAAAAATGATGAAATAAAGACGCAAAAAAGAGGCTGCAACAAAATGATTAACCATTTTGTCACAGCCCCCTGTGTCATTCAGGCTGACGAGGATGTGTTTCCAGTATCCGCCTCTTATAGATAACCCTAAGGCACGTAGGCCCTCGTCGCATGGCCTAGTATGGATAAATGAAGATCCGTCAGAAGAGCCTTTCTGATCGGAAGGACCCTCCGTGTTTCAGTAAAGATATCTACTTCTGCTTCCTTGACGTTCTGGATGAGAACGGAAAGTTTCTCTTCCATTTCCGTCATAAAAGCGATTAATTTTTCTGCCTGTTTTATGTTCATTTCAACAACAGCGCGGATAGAATGATCTTCCCCGGAAAAAGCGGCTGCATAAGCAGGCATGCCGGAAGCTGCTGTCTTGAGTTTGAAAAATGCCAGGATATTGTCGATGACCGGTACGGGTCTTCCGTCCATGACTCTTTCGACATAGAACAGTCTGAGAACCATGAGGAGCGCCGAGCATCCTACGCCGAAATCAAGGCCGAGCCAGTAAGAAGCTGCGCCAAGATCCGTCACGCTGTCCAGAAGGATGCTCATTGGGAAGCATCCGCCCCAGTAAGCGGCAACCATGAGGACGAAGGATACGCGTGTATCTTTCAATCCGCGAAGAATTCCCTGAATCGGAGTGGAAATCGCGTCGAAGAGCTGCCATCCGGCGCTGTAGATCAGGAACTGTGCTGCAATGGCTGCGACAGCTGCATCATCCGTGTATACCATTCCGATGGAATGACGGAAGAAGAGCGTAAAGGAAACGGTCATAAGAGCGCCAGCCATCGCTGTGATGAAACCGGCTTTTTTATAACGGCGTGCCAGGGAAATATCCCCTGCACCTGCTGCTGTTGCAATCAGGATTGTCAGCGCCATGGAGCAGCTGACTGGAAGCATGTACACGAGACTTGCGAAGTTGTCCGCAATCTGGTAAGCCGCCAGCGTATCCGTGCCGTACCTGGCAAGGAACACGATGATCAGGCTGAAAAGGCTCATTTCCATGAAAATGGACATGCCGCTTGGAACACCGACGACCAGGTATTCCTTCAGGTCTGCTCTGCGGATCTTAAAGGAAGAGAAAATATTCTTTCCCATAAATTCCTTCGTGGTAAGAATCACTGCAAGGAAGAGTGCGAGAAGGCATCCGTACGTAATCATCGTAGCAACGCCTGCGCCGATACCGCCAAGTCTCGGGAATCCGAAGTGTCCGTAAATGAAGAGATAATCAAGCACCGCATTCACTGGCGGAGCAATGAGGAAGAGCTTCATGGAAACAGACGTGGATCCTGCCGTGTCTGTCAGGCAGCGAAGTGGAATGATCAATGTCACGAAAGTCACGACACCCACCATAGAAAGCAGGTAGCCGCGGGCAATATGTTCAACGGCCGGTTCAAGAGCAAGGTATTCCATCAGGTTGTCGACGAAAAGGAAGTAGCCTGCTGCAAAGACGGCGGAAATGAAAAGTCCGATCATAAGGCCTGTACGGACTATCAGAGGAAGATCTTCCTTCTTCTTCTGTCCGAGAAGCTGTGCCATCATAGGCGTGCCAGCCATCAGAAGGCCGATAATGGAAGCCAGGATCGGATAGAAAAGACCGGCTCCGACAGAAACTCCGGCCAGATCATCCGCACCTGCGTGACCTGCCATCGTTGTATTGATAAAGGTAATGCCTGCCGTAGATACCTGAGCGACCAGGATCGGTATCATCACTGACAATAATTTTTTTATATCGTTTTTCACGAAAAACATGTTCTCACTCTCCAGAAAATTCCATCAAAAAAGACGCCTCGCAGCGTCTGATTCATCAGATATTTTATGGATGATTTAAACATAAGCCTTTCTTTTACTGGTCGACAAAAGAAAGCGCTTAGATCCACTCGCCGCGCGGAGTTCCCTTCCACGCGAAATCATGAAAGGAAACCGGGCACCGTAAAAAGCCGGATGCCCCGTCATTCAGTTGTTCCCGTTTTCCTTCAAGTCCGGAGGACCTGAGGGCCATAGCAGCCCATCCCCCTGCGCCGATGAATCCTTTAAAGAAGGATGTGAAAGGCGAAAGAACTCTTTTGAAGTTGAAGTTCACTCTGGACGGTACCAGAAGATTGGCTCCTTCTACATAGAAAGAAGCCATGGCAAAAAGGATATACATGCTTCCGTACATCTCAAGATCCATCAAGTCTTCAATTCTCATCGTCTTTCCCTCCTTCCTGTTATATGCAGATCTTCCTGCAAAAATTTATTTATTGTTTTTTTTAATACCTGTATATAGTATATCGCTATACCAAGAAAAAAGCAAATTTTTCTATATGTCGTTCTGTAAATCTTCTGTAAGTCTTTTAGATACTTCTCGTCAATTCAAAAAATCCCGTATGAAGCCATATGGGATAGGATGAAGGAGTATGCGCCCAAAATAAAAAAGATGGCTTTGCTTTGCAGTATACTTAAAAAGGGTGGTCTTGAGGCCTTTCTCCGCCTCCTGGAGGCCCTGCTGAGGCAGGCACTTCTCCATAGTGGAATGATCTCCATTCTATATAAGCATATCCTCATCATTCATTTATGGACTCCTTTGGCAGTATCCAAAGAAGTATTTTTCTATGACAGTTTATAACTCAATAATATATCTGCTGCAGATGACAGAGGGAAAGTACGATGCTATTCGCCCAGTCTTAATAGAAGAATTGCATAAGTTCCACTTTTTTTGTAAAGGCTTGTTATTTTTTGAACTATTATCAAAAGGTGTTTTCCATTGATTCATACCTCTTATGATATAATACAGTCAAATAAATCTATTTTAATCGAAAATGATTCAGCAATGGATTCACTCCAGTCTGTATCTATTCTTTTGATTTGCACGATATTTGCTGATTGATCCGGATTGGGACCTGTTTTCAGGACGCAGAACCGGTAAATCTAAAATCATACGAGGTTCAAGATGAAAATAAACTTTACCTCTCTTATGTATTTTCAGAAAGTGGCTGAACTGGAACATCTGACAAAAGCTGCCGAAGCTCTCCATATCGCTCAGCCGGCGCTGTCCAGAACAATCCGCAGCATGGAAGAAGAACTGGATGTCTCGCTTTTTACCCATCAGGGCCGCAACATTCATCTGACGCGAGACGGACACATCCTGCTTAAATACACTAATAAGATTTTGCGATCACTCGACGACCTCCGTCAGGAACTGCAGGATTCCAGAGATCTTCAGCAGCTCACTGTAAAGCTTGCTATCATGTCATCAAGCAGGTTAATTCCGGCTTTTCTAATGAAATTCAAGGAAGAGTATCCCGAAACCATTTTAGAAATTGTCCCGCAAAACAGTGATTCGGCCAATGCTTCGAGAACTGACCTGACTTTATTCTCAAGCCTGAAACATATTGATAATGACCATACAATCACTTTGTTCCGTGAGAACCTTGTTATGGTTTTCCCAACAGGAACTCCTTATGCCCATCTTCCTTATGTGAATCTCCATGATCTTTCTGATATGGATTTTATTATGCCTCCTAAGGGATTTCTCCTTAGGAAAACGGTTGAGGCCTATTGCAAGAAAGCTGGATTTACCCCAAAGGTCATTCTCGAAAGTGACAACCCTGATACAGTTGGTGAATTTATCAGGGCAGGTCTAGGCAGTGCGCTTGTCCCGCAAATGACATGGCATAATGCACAAATTCATAATGTCGCACTCCCGGTTGGTGATCAGGAATGTCACCGTGATCTGAACATCTCCTGGAAAACGGACTCCAAGCTATCACTGAGTGCCGTTCTCCTGCGTGAATACATCGTCGATCACTTCTGGGAATTTGTCAGGGATAATGCCAATAAAACATTCCCCATGCAAAAGGGGATGTGACAAAATTCATCCCAACAAAAAGGGCTCTGCCCCGGATCATTTGGTCCGGGGCAGAGCCTTTCGTGTTATAATTTTTTACAATGAAAAATAACAACACTAGCAATCATTTTACCGCAGAACAAGGCATTTTGCCAATGTTTCCCTCTGAGATTCTCAATGTCGATGATCCTGTTTTAATGTATGACAGATTTATGGAGGAAATCGATCTTAAAAAGTACCTTCGTTACATACCGACGCGTGGCGCTGGCAGACCCAGGTATAATCCCGTCAACATGCTGAAAACGATCATCTATGGTTTCGCAGAAGAAGGATATTGCTCTTTTAGAAAACTTGAAGATAATTGCAGGGTTAATATCAGATATATGTACCTGATGAATTATGAAGCCCCATCCTATCGGACATTCTGTCATTTCGTGAAGGGCTTTCTTAAGTATTCTCTCAAGGATATCTTTTATTCAATTACGAAAGAACTCTGCGGCAAACTCAACGTGGATTTGCAGCATATATATATTGACGGTTCCAAGTTTGAAGCGAACGCAAATAAATACAGCTGGGTATGGAAGAAATCCGCTGAAAAATCCCGCTACAAGCTTTTTGCCAAGATTACCAGCCTTTTTGAGTTACTCAATGATGATCTTAAGTATGACCATATGAGTGTAAACATCAATACAGAATACGCTCCGGACTATCTGCGTCTGGTATTGGATAAATTAAAAGAAATCTGGCAGATTGATGAGACGGCCTTTGTTCATGGAAGCGGGCATCGCAAGTCCGATCATCAACGCAAGTATGAGCAGCTTAAGGCATATACATCAAAACTTGAAGAATATGTTGAGAAGATACAGATATGCGGTACTTCCAGAAACAGTTATTCGAAGACCGATACGGATGCAACATTCATGCGAATCAAGTCGGACTACATGGGAAATGATCAGCTTCTGCCTGCATACAATGTCCAAATAGGTGTTGCCGATGAATTTATTGCCGTAATTGATGTTAACCAGTATCGTTCAGATATGGATTGCTTCGTACCGCTGATGGAGGAATTCCACGAAGTCTATGGGGCTTATCCTAAGTATCCTGTGGCAGATGCAGGATATGGATCTTTCAACAATTACATCTATTGCGAGCAGCACGGTATGGAAAAGTATATGAAATTCCCCATGTACAAGAAAGAAACGAAAGACAAGAAATACCATACCAATCCGTTTCGGCCAATAAACTTTAGAGTTGATGAGAATGGAACCATCCGTTGTCCAAATGACAGGGCTTTCAAATTTATCTATAGACATCTGGTCAGAGGGAACTTATACGGCAGGCAGGAGGAAGTATTTGAATGCGAAGACTGCCAAGGATGCCCGCTGGCAGAGCAATGTAAAAAGACCCCGAAGAACAAAAGAATCTCATTGAGCAGAGAACGGAATAACATGTACCAGGAGGTTCAGGATAATCTGGAAAGCATCCATGGAGCCCTGCTAAGAATGAACCGGTCAATCCAGGCTGAAGGAACTTTTGGAATCATGAAACATGACAGATGGTACAAAAGAATCGTCAGAAAAGGGATAGATTCTGTAAAAGCCGAGTTATACCTGGTAGCACTTGGCTATAATTTAAGGAAATACATCACAAAAATAATGCGTATAAGGATTGCCGCCTAAGACAATATAATTAAAAGTCTTATGGGGGTAAGGGGGCTTACGCGCATTTTTACGTAAAAGGCTTACAGCAGAGCTAAAAATGATGAAATAAAGACGCAAAAAAGAGGCTGCAACAAAATGATTAACCATTTTGTCACAGCCCCTTTTATTGCTCTGACAAGGATGACGGATCCTATATAAATTTTGTTCTCAACAGCTCTTCAATACATATTGAAGGGCTGTTTTTGTGTTCAGATCTGTATTTGTCCTTGGTAAAAATTCTTTCCCTGAATTCTATAACGTTTCAGTAATGACTTATAGCGCATATTGATAAGTTTTTGATTCTTAACGTAGTATTAACAAGATTTTATGCATTTCATTACAGAATTATCTCCGATATCCACCATTATATCCTACACTTCCCGCATTTATGTCCATGATTTCTTCTCTTCGCCTTGCATCTACAATTTCCCGTTTTCTTCGTGTTTATCGATAATCCAAGGGTTTATCTATATTATCTGCTCTATATCCTGAGTATTTCACCCACGATTGGTATCTATTTGTATATAGGTTTACCACATCATTACATCTTATAACATTTTTATTATGCTATACATTTTCATGTATTTTATTAACCATATTGTGATAGTTACCCATTTTTATCTAATCGGTTTCTAAAATGGTATTGGAATCAATTCCCATTTATAACTATCATAAGGCCAGATGAAGCATTAATCATCATATGAGGACGCTGCCATGACGTGCACACATGGCTCATGCATCCAAATTCACATTCAGAGGGAGGTTTCCATGTTGAACCAGTTAAAAATCGCTTATACAAAGAAAGCTCTGGAAATTTTCGGTTCCATCAAAGGCCGTGACATTGTTGATGTCAATCATACTGATTTCACCGACATTGCATCTGTCGTTATGACGGATGCTGAAGAAGATCGTTTTGTCTTCGATAAAGAGATGCTCTTTTCTTTCAATATCCCTGTCTTCTTCATCAAAACGAAGGCTGGCCTTGTAGATGATTCTGTCATCGGAAAGGTATACCGCGTCATCGATCTCAATGATACGGATCATGCTTTCTATGACCGTCAGATAGAAAGCGCTGCTTCTCATTACGAAGACGCTATTCTTCCTCCTTTCTTCAAGGATCTCAAGAAGTATGTTGAAAACGGTTATTCCCAGTTCGACTGCCCAGGCCATCAGGGCGGCGCTTTCTTTAGGAAGCATCCGGCCGGACGCGCTTTCTATGATTTCTTCGGTGAGAATACCTTCAGGGCTGATCTTTGCAACGCCGACGTTGCCATGGGCGATCTCCTCATCCATGAAGGCCCGGCTCTCGCTGCACAGAAGCATGCGGCACGCGTCTACAACGCTGACAAGACATACTTCGTTTTGAATGGCACTTCCACTTCCAACAAGGTTGTACTGAATGCTGTCCTCACTCCGGGCGACATCGTTCTCTTCGACAGGAACAATCATAAGTCTGTCGATCACGGCGCTCTTGTCATTGCCGGCGCAACGCCTGTTTATCTGGAAACGGCAAGAAATGCCTTCGGCTCCATCGGCGGCATCCTTGACCACTGCTTCAATGAGGATTACATCAGAAAGCTCGTCGCGGAGAAGGATCCTGTCAAGGCAAAGGCTAAGCGCCCGATCCGCCTGGCTGTCATCCAGCTTGGCACGTATGACGGATGCATTTACAACGCACGCCAGGTTGTTGACCGCATCGGCCATCTCTGCGATTACATCTTCTTCGACTCTGCCTGGGTCGGTTATGAGGAATTCATTCCGATGATGAAGGACTGCAGTCCGCTTCTTCTCGACCTTGGTCCGGAAGACCCCGGCATTTTCGTCAGCCAGTCTGTCCATAAGCAGCAGGCCGGTTTCTCCATGACGTCCATGGTCCATAAGAAGGATGCCCACATCAAGGGACAGGACCGCTACGTCCCACATAAGCGCGTCAACAATGCTTTCATGATGCATGCTTCCACTTCCCCGCTCTACCAGCTCTTCGCAGCTCTTGATGTCAATGCCAAGATGCATGAAGGCGAAGCAGGCAAAAAGCTCTGGGCAGATGCTGTGAAGCTTGTCATCAATACGCGCAAGCAGGTCCTCCGCAACTGCCATTACATCCGTCCGCTCGTTCCGCCTGTTGTCTATGGCAAGAAGTGGGAAGACGGCGATACCGACAAGATGGCAAACGATATGAACTACTGGGCTTTCGAACCGGGTGCCAAATGGCATGGTTTCGAAGGCTATGCCAAGGGCCAGTACTTCATCGATCCGATGAAGCTGCAGTTCGTTACGGCCGGCATTGATGTGGAACATGGCGGATACGAGAAGTTCGGCATCCCGGGCAATATTCTTGCCAACTATCTGCGTGAAAACGGCATCATTCCTGAAAAGTGCGACCTGAATGATATCCTCTTCCTCATGACTCCGGCTGAAACAGCGACCAAGATGGATGACCTCGTCGCCAAACTTGTCCGCTTTGAAAAGCTCATCGATGAGGATGCTCCGATGTCTGAAGTGCTTCCGAGCATTTACAAGGCTTACCAGGATAAGTACAAGGGATACACCATCCGCCGTCTCTGCCAGGAAATGCATGATTTCTACAAGGACCGCGAAGTGTCCACGCTGCAGAAGGAACTTTTCCTGAAGGACTACTTCCCGAAGTATGTCATGAATCCTCAGGAAGCACAGTATGAATTCATGAGAGGTCATGGCGAACTCGTAGATCTTGCCGAGGCTGAAGGAAGAACAGCCCTGGAAGGCGCTCTCCCCTATCCGCCAGGAGTCATCTGCGTACACGCCGGCGAAGCATGGACCAAGACGGCTGTTGCCTACTTCTTGGACCTCGTGGAAGGAATCAACCAGCTCCCGGGCTTTGCTCCTGAAATCCAGGGTGTCTATGTCCAGGAAGGTGAAGACGGCCTGAAGCACGCTTACGGATATGTCCTCAAAAAGGAATTTGAAAAATAATACAGCAAGGGTGGAAATGGGCTTCCACGACGGAAGCCCGGATCCCTCCCAATCAAGGAGGTAATCATGAGTAACAGCTCAAATAAAATGAGCGTATTCCAGCTGACCATTTTAACAGCGGTCAATATGATGGGCTCCGGCATCATCATGCTGCCATCCAAGCTGGCACAGGTCGGCGCGCTCTCTATCGTTTCCTGGCTCGTAACTGCAGTAGGTTCCATGTGTCTGGCATACGTTTTCGCAAAATGCGGCATGTATGCTAAAAAAGGCGGCGGCATGGGCGGTTATGCCGAATACTCTTTCGGGAAAGCCGGCAACTTTATGGCAAACTATACTTACGGCGTTTCACTGATTTTTGCAAATACTGCTATCGCTATTTCTGCCGTAGGTTATGCGCTCGGGTTCCTGAATAAATCCCTCGATCCTATTATGACCTGCGCCGCTACCATCTTCACACTCTGGCTGGCTACCGTCCTGAACTTTGGCGGCGCTAAATACACTGGTCGCGTTTCCTCCATTACTGTATGGGGCGTCATCATTCCATGTATCGGTCTTGCACTGATTGGCTGGTTCTGGTTCTCTCCTTCCTTGTATATCGCTAACTGGAACGTACATGACATGAGCTTTGGCAGCGCTGCTATCAATGCTATTACCATGACCCTGTGGGCATTCCTCGGAATGGAATCTGCATGCGCCAATGCAGATGCCGTTGATAATCCGGAAACGAACGTACCGAAGGCCGTTCTCGGCGGAACACTGATTGCCGCAGCCTGCTACATCGTTTCCACCAACATCATCTTCGGCATTATTCCTTCTGAAGATCTTGTCAGCAGTTCTGCTCCATTCGGACTTGTATTTGCTCACATGTTCGGACCGACCGTCGGCCGCATTATCATGGGCCTCATGGTTCTCTCCTGCTTCGGTTCCCTGCTTGGCTGGCAGTTCACCATTGCCAACGTATTCAAGGCAGGCAGTGATGTAGGATATTTCCCGGCATTCATGAAGAAAATCACATCTACTGAAACTCCATTGATCGGCATGGTAACCATTACCGTTATTCAGTCCCTCTTCTCGCTGATGACCATCAGCCCGACACTGAATGATCAGTTTGAAACACTCGTCAATCTGGCCGTCATTACGAATATCGTTCCGTACCTGCTCTGTATGGCAGCTATCGTCGTCATCATGAAAGCAGTCAACCACTTGGGCTCTGAACTGAAAACGACTAAATTCATTGCATTCGTTGCTTCCATTTATAGCTTGTATGCCTGCTATGCTTCCGGGTTCGAAGCAATGACATACGGCTCTATCGTTACCTTCTTCGGCTGGACACTTTATGGTCTGGTTTCCGATAAATTCGATCTTGATAAAGCCGAAGCCGACAACAAGGCCATTGAAGAAGCCGCTGCAGAAGCAGCAAAACAGTAAGCAATAGTAACTTCAACTAATCAATTACCATCATCTCCATCCTTTATAAAGCATCGCCCTCTCGATAGGGCGATGCTTCTTTTTTGTCCGATTGATTCTTCGGATTGATTACAGGATCCTGACAAACTAAAAAGACGGCATCACCTGAATGATGATGCCGCCCTGCTGGTGTTATTTATATAGTTTTTCGTATTCCCTTGTTAGGACATAGGCATAGGGTGTTATCTTTCCATCAGGATCTTTTTCCCTGTAAACGCCCTGCAGTTCCGGTTCAAATCCGGGAAAGACATTCGCAACTTCCGCAAAATCGAGGAAATAATCCAGCGCAGTTCTTGTCCATCGTTCACCTGCCTGAACGCATGTAACTCCAGGCGGATACGGAACAGCCGCCTGAAGGACTACACGTCCTTCCACTTCACGAAGAGGAATCAATTCTCCCTGCCCTTTGACCAGTGCCCAGTTTGCCTGCTGAGGGCTCATGAAATATTCAGGAAAATAGGCTTTCTGGAACATTCTCTTCTGCAGGATGTTGATCTTTCTGTCTTTATAGAAATCATGCATTTCCTGGCAAAGTCTCCGGATCGTGTATCCTCTGTATTTCTCTTCATACTTTCTATATATAGATGGAATGACTTTTTCCATGGGGGAATCCTGGTCGATATGCTTTTCAAAACGAACGAGCTTTGCAATCAGGTCTTTAAGCTTTGTCGGTGTTTCTGCCGGCGTCATCAGGAAAAGGATATCATTCAAATCGCATTTCTCCGGGATGACATCGTTATCCCTAAGATAATCTGCCAATATGATCCCGGGAATACCAAAATCTTCATACTCCCCGTTTTCCATATTGATTCCCGGAGTCATCAGCTGCAGTTTCATAGGATCAATGAAATACTGACTCTTCGTATATCCCTGGAAAGAATGCCACTTTCCTCCCGGCTCAAAGGCAAAGTAGGAAATATCATTGGCCATATCCTCCGTGTCGCCATCTTCCCACTTGCTGCCATGAACAACAGGAGGCACAATCGGGCGAAGATATTTACAATGACGGATGACAGATTTTCTTGCTTCAATGGCGTTGACTATACATTCATGCCAAAGCAGCTTTCCGCTCTCCCCTTCCTGCATCTTTGCATTCATATCAAGTGATGCAAAGATCTGGTAATTCGGTGAAGTCGAAGAATTGACCATGAAAGAGTTATTCAGGATCTTATGCGGCAGGTAGCGCTTCTGGCCTTTGATATGAGAATCTTTCTTCAGTATCTGCGAGGCCTGCGAGAATCCGGCCTGCTGTTTATGAACAGACTGCACGACAATAATTCCCGGATCTTCAGGTCCCAGATTCAGGAGAAGAGGACTGCAGTCTTTCATCATGGGAATAAACTGCTCGTATCCGACCCAGGCCGAATCAAAGAAGATATAATCACAAAGATGCCCGATTTTATCCACGACCTGACGGGCATTATATATGCAGCCGTCATAATTGCCAAGCTGGATAACGGCTGCCCTGAGCGGCCTGTCCATCATGGCACGCTTGGGGTCTCTTTCCGCAATCAGCATGCGTATATACTCTTCATTGAAGCAATGATCCAGCACACCGCCAATAAGGCCGAACGGATTCCTTGCTGTTTCCAGATAAATCGGAATAGCTCCCGCCTGTATCAGTGCACCATAGCCTATCGATTTATGGTTGTTTCTTTCATAAAGAACCAGATCTCCTGGTGCTAAAAGCGCATTTAAAACAACCTTGTTCGCTCCGGATGTCCCGTTCAGCACAAAATACGCTTTATCCGCATGGAAGACCTTCGCTGCATGTTTTTGGGCGGCGAGTGCCGGTCCCTCATGAATAAGAAGATCTCCCATAGCGACGTCTGCATTGCAAAGATCAGCGCGGAATGTGTTTTCTCCATAAAAATCATAGAAGATTTTACCGCCCGGATGTTTTCTGAAATAAGCTCCGCCCTGATGTCCAGGGCAGTCAAATTCAGAATTTCCGCGTTCTACGTACTTCAGCAGACTCCCGAAAAATGGTGGAAGAATCTCTTCTTCATATTTTTCAGCTGCATTTACAATCTGGCGTTCATAGAAACCATGCTCTCCATGCTGGAGGTCGATGATTCCTGAAGCACACTCTATGAGTTTCTCAACATTGCTCTCGCCTGTCAAAATCAGAAATACAGGAACACCAAAAGCACGGATCTTTTCATTTTCGGCAAATTCCGAATCCAGATCTGTAATGATGAGTGCCGACGTATCTGTAAAATCAGTTTGTGCCGCCTTAATGGAATCCCTTCCATTAACTGTTCCGAATATTTCAAATGCCCTCTCGGTATAGGCAATCTTTAACCGTCTCGGCATATAGATTCCCTCCATTTTTCCCTTGGCAAAGCTTTGAAAAAAGAGCTCGTTCAAGCTTCATGCCATTATTTTCCATTACTTTAAGTATATCAAATTTTAACCGTTAAGGCACGGAAATTGTCGAAGAAATCAATGGTTCTCGGCATTTTTAATTACACAGGCAAACCTATTCACTTGCGAAATATTTCCATAAAATACTGCGTAGAATCATGCCCGGTCAAGCAGGCTGAAACATGCGCCGGTTAAGGTAAAATTCAGCTTGCTTTCCTGTCCTTTATGCTATAATGACTTAGATAGTTTCACTAACTACCAACACTAAAGATCTGAATGACAGAAGACAGGATTTCTTTCCATATGGCTGCCCTTTTCCAAGGGTCTTTTTCATGTCAAAGTACTGCTTTCCATCCAAATTCACATTCAGAGGGAGGTTTCCATGTTGAACCAGTTAAAAATCGCTTATACAAAGAAAGCTCTGGAAATTTTCGGTTCCATCAAAGGCCGTGACATTGTTGATGTCAATCATACTGATTTCACCGACATTGCATCTGTCGTTATGACGGATGCTGAAGAAGATCGTTTTGTCTTCGATAAAGAGATGCTCTTTTCTTTCAATATCCCTGTCTTCTTCATCAAAACGAAGGCTGGCCTTGTAGATGATTCTGTCATCGGAAAGGTATACCGCGTCATCGATCTCAATGATACGGATCATGCTTTCTATGACCGTCAGATAGAAAGCGCTGCTTCTCATTACGAAGACGCTATTCTTCCTCCTTTCTTCAAGGATCTCAAGAAGTATGTTGAAAACGGTTATTCCCAGTTCGACTGCCCAGGCCATCAGGGCGGCGCTTTCTTCAGGAAGCATCCGGCCGGACGCGCTTTCTATGATTTCTTCGGTGAGAATACCTTCAGGGCTGATCTTTGCAACGCCGACGTTGCCATGGGCGATCTCCTCATCCATGAAGGCCCGGCTCTCGCTGCACAGAAGCATGCGGCACGCGTCTACAACGCTGACAAGACATACTTCGTTTTGAATGGCACTTCCACTTCCAACAAGGTTGTACTGAATGCTGTCCTCACTCCGGGCGACATCGTTCTCTTCGACAGGAACAATCATAAGTCTGTCGATCACGGCGCTCTTGTCATTGCCGGCGCAACGCCTGTTTATCTGGAAACGGCAAGAAATGCCTTCGGCTCCATCGGCGGCATCCTTGACCACTGCTTCAATGAGGATTACATCAGAAAGCTCGTCGCGGAGAAGGATCCTGTCAAGGCAAAGGCTAAGCGCCCGATCCGCCTGGCTGTCATCCAGCTTGGCACGTATGACGGATGCATTTACAACGCACGCCAGGTTGTTGACCGCATCGGCCATCTCTGCGATTACATCTTCTTCGACTCTGCCTGGGTCGGTTATGAGGAATTCATTCCGATGATGAAGGACTGCAGTCCGCTTCTTCTCGACCTTGGTCCGGAAGACCCCGGCATTTTCGTCAGCCAGTCTGTCCATAAGCAGCAGGCCGGTTTCTCCATGACGTCCATGGTCCATAAGAAGGATGCCCACATCAAAGGACAGGACCGCTACGTCCCACATAAGCGCGTCAACAATGCTTTCATGATGCATGCTTCCACTTCCCCGCTCTACCAGCTCTTCGCAGCTCTTGATGTCAATGCCAAGATGCATGAAGGCGAAGCAGGCAAAAAGCTCTGGGCAGATGCTGTGAAGCTTGTCATCAATACGCGCAAGCAGGTCCTCCGCAACTGCCATTACATCCGTCCGCTCGTTCCGCCTGTTGTCTATGGCAAGAAGTGGGAAGACGGCGATACCGACAAGATGGCAAACGATATGAACTACTGGGCTTTCGAACCGGGTGCCAAATGGCATGGTTTCGAAGGCTATGCCAAGGGCCAGTACTTCATTGATCCGATGAAGCTGCAGTTCGTTACGGCCGGCATTGATGTGGAACATGGCGGATACGAGAAGTTCGGCATCCCGGGCAATATCCTTGCCAACTATCTGCGTGAAAACGGCATCATTCCTGAAAAGTGCGACCTGAATGATATCCTCTTCCTCATGACTCCGGCTGAAACAGCGACCAAGATGGATGACCTCGTCGCCAAACTTGTCCGCTTTGAAAAGCTCATCGATGAGGATGCTCCGATGTCTGAAGTGCTTCCGAGCATTTACAAGGCTTACCAGGATAAGTACAAGGGATACACCATCCGCCGTCTCTGCCAGGAAATGCATGATTTCTACAAGGACCGCGAAGTGTCCACGCTGCAGAAGGAACTCTTCCTGAAGGATTACTTCCCGAAGTATGTCATGAATCCGCAGGAAGCACAGTATGAATTCATGAGAGGCCATGGCGAACTCGTAGACCTTGCCGAGGCTGAAGGAAGAACGGCTCTGGAAGGCGCTCTCCCCTATCCGCCAGGAGTCATCTGCGTACACGCCGGTGAAGCATGGACCAAGACGGCTGTTGAATACTTCCTGGATCTTGTGGAAGGAATCAACCAGCTCCCGGGCTTTGCTCCTGAAATCCAGGGTGTCTATGTCCAGGAAGGCGAAGACGGCCTGAAACACGCTTACGGATATGTCCTCAAGAAGGAATTTGAAAAATAACAGCAAAAGCACCGTTTCCCAATGCGGAAGCGGTACTTTTTGCGTGTAATGATTCAGTTCAAGTGGTGCCTGAAAAGATAGGCGGCCACGGAGAGTGTTACGGCGGAAATAACACTAAGCGGAATGAAGTTCCAGAAGAGCTGTCCGAAGGTAAGGCCCTCAAGGTAAATGCGTCGGATGAGTTCCAGTGCAAAGCGGAGCGGATCCGCATACGTAATGATCTGGAGGAACCGCGGCATATTATTGATCGGCGTGACGACGCCGGAGAGAAGAGCCATCGGCACCATCAGGACTACGACATAGACAAGCACCTGCTGCATGTTCTTGGAAATGGAGGAAACGATGAGGCCGCAGCCTGTCGAGCTCAGCACGTAGAAGAAAATAGCCGTGTAGAACATGCCGAAGTTTCCTGCAAACGGCACATTGAACCAGAAGTAGCTGATACAGAAGAGAATCGTACACTGAATGAATCCAACGATCATTGGCGGCATGGCTTTGCCGATCAGTATAACTGACGGGCTGACAGGAGCAACAAGAAGCTGCTCGAAGGTGCCTTCTTCTCTTTCTCTTGCCACCGAAAGCCCCGCCAGAACAAAGACCTGCGCAAAGCTCAAAAGCCCGATGATTCCCGGCATGAAGAACCAGCGCGTGATCTGGTTCGGATTGTACCATGTCCTTGTAATGACCGTCACAGGTGCCGAGACGCCTGTCCTTTCCTGATTGAAGCTGTTTACGATACGGCCTGCGTAGCCGGTAACAAGGCCGGCGACCATCGTATTTCTTCCGTCGGATATGATCTGGACGGGAGCCTTTTCTCCCTGATCAAGCCTATCCTGGAAATCCTGCGGAATGGAAATCGCCATGACAGCTTTTTCCTGCTCTATGTACGGCGCGATTTCATTGGCATTCGACACGGTCGCCACGCGGTGGAAAAGCGATGTCCCGTCAAAGCGGGAAAGAAGGTCTGCCGAAGCCCCGCTCCTGCTCTGGTCAAGGACGACATACGGCGCATTTTCCAGATTGTAGTTGGCCGCATAGCCGAAGAGGAACCCCATCAGGATACAGGGAATGACGACAATCCTTCTTGTCGCGGGATCTTGCCAGATGGAGAGGATTTCCTTCTTGCAGATGACGGCAAGCTGCTGCAGAAAAAGCTGGAAGGTGCTCATCATTCCACCTTCTTTCTCGTGATGCCAAAAGCGATGCTCACGAAGCATACAGCATAAAGGATGAGAATGCCGCCCTGCGTCAGAAGGATCGTCCAGTTATTGCCGGATAAGAAGAGCGAACGGATGCAGACGAGATAGTGGCTGAAGGGAAGGATTTCCCCTACAGCGCGCACGACGATCGGTGTCGATCGTAAATCGAAAATGAACCCTGACAAAATAAAGCAGGGAAGGAAACTGATCAATAGCGAAAGCTGGCAGGCCAGGAACTGGTTCTTCGTGACGGCTGAAATCATCAGCCCGATGCCAAGCGCAACCAACAGGTAAATCATGGATATGCCAAGAATGGCGGAAAGTGAACCGACCATGGGGACGCTGAAGAGGAACCTTGAGAGAACAAGGCAGATGCCTGTACCAAGGAGTGCGATGAAGAAGTACGGCACCATCTTGGCAAGGACAAGCTCCATCGGCTTTACCGGCGTGACGAAGAGGGATTCGAATGTCCCCCTCTCCCATTCACGGGCCATGACGACCGAGGTCAGCATGACGCCGATAATCGTCATGATCAGCATGACGAGGCCCGGGATGAAGAACCATGTACTGGAATTGGCATTGTTATACCACATGCGCGGTTCGACTGTCACTGTCCCGAAGGATGCAGCGCCGGACATATGGCGTGCTTCCCAGGAGGCGATAGAGGTATCGACGTAGGTCTGCACGCTCATGGCCGTCGCTGTTTCCACGCCGTCAAGAACAAGGAGCATCTTTGCATTCCCTTCGTGGAGGCGCGCTGCGAAATCCGAAGGCACATCGATGATGGCATTCACCTTCCTGTCTGTCATCATCTGCTCGGCTTCCTTGAAACTTGTGACATAGGTTGGCGAGAAATATTCCGACCCGTCCATGAAGGAAAGGACATCCTGGGAGGCCGGCGAAGGGTCTTCCAGGACAACGGCGATCGGCACGTTCTTGACGTCAAGAGATATGCCGTATCCGATGATCAGGATCAAAATGATTGGAAGAGCAATCCCCAGAAGAAGGGAACTGGAGTCTCTGGAAAGCTGGAGAAACTCTTTGCGGATGAGCGCTTTCATGCGCCGAAAGAATCCGGAACTCATGATTTCTCCCCTTCCTTTCTCGACCGCTCGACGATTTCAATGAAAATCCTGTCCATGTCAGCGCCCGGCTGCCCAAGTTCCTCGCGGATTTCCGAAGGACTTCCGATGGCCAGAAGGATGCCGTTGTCCTGGATCATGAAACGGTCGCAGTACTCGGCTTCTTCCATGAAATGCGTCGTGATGATTATTGTCGTGCCCCTCGCGGCAAGGGTCGTGATTCTTCTCCAGAAATTTCTTCTGGCCAGCGGGTCGATGCCCGAGGTCGGTTCATCGAGGAAAAGAATCTGCGGCTCATGAAGAAGCGCCGCTGCCATGGAAAGACGCTGCTTGTACCCGCCCGGCAGGTCTTCCGCCAGACGGTCAAGGACATCTTCCAGATCGAACTCCTGGCAGAGCTCCCTGATCCTTTCAGAAAGTCTCCCCTTCGGTACGCCATAGATGCCGCCGAAGAATTTCAGATTATCCAGGACGGACATATGGCTGTAGAGGGAAAACTTCTGCGCCACATACCCGATATTCGCACGCGCCTGCGTCCTTGCCTTTCTAAGGTCGACGCCTGCGACGGAAAGAAAGCCGCTTGTTTCAGGAAGAAGGCCGCAGAGCATTTTGAACGTCGTCGTCTTGCCTGCACCGTTCGGCCCTAAAAGACCGAAGATTTCTCCCTTATGCACTTCAAAGGATGTATTGGAAACAGCCGTAAAGTCCCCGAACTTCTTGACGAGGTTCTTTACGACGATATTGACTTCACTGGACGGTCTTCCGCCCCGGTCCAGCACGTCTTCTGCTTCTTCTGGTGGTGCTTCATGGCCTTCCGCTTTCCGAAGGAGCGTCATGAAACCGTCTTCCAGTTTGGCCGGAACGGGCGTGGGCTCAAGGTGATGCCTCTTGAGGTATGGTATTTCATCGACGCCCTTTTCCATGATGAAATGGACGGTGCCGCCTCTTGGCACTGCATCGACGATCAGTTTCGTCTCATCGATCAGATGCGCCTGCAGGATGCGTGTGGGGACGCCTTCTTCCGGAAGGACATTATAACAGCGGCCGTCTGCGATCCGGCAAAGATCCTCCGGCGTGCCATCCGCCAGAAGATTCCCCTTATGGAGGACGAAGACATGGCTGCACATTTCTGCTTCATTCATGTATGCCGTACTGACAAAGATGGAAAGGTGTTCTTCCTTGACGAATGTCTTCAGTATTTTCCACAGCTCGCGCCGGGAAAGCGGATCGACGCCGACCGTCGGTTCATCAAGAAGGAGAAGATCCGGCGAGCGGACGAGCGTGCAGGCAAGGCCCAGCTTCTGCTTCATGCCGCCGGAAAGCTTTCCTGCAAACCGGCCAGTAAAAGGCGCCAGCCCCATCATGTCCAGCAGTTTCCCGAACCTTTCAGGCCTCTTTTCCTGAGGAACGCCGTGAAGATCAGCATAAAGATCGAGATTTTCCTGCACTGTCAGATCCTCATAAAGGCCGAACTTCTGCGGCATGTAGGAAATTCGGCTCTGGATTTCTTCCGCATCCTTCACGCTGTCCATGCCAAGGACGGTAAGGCTGCCGGATGTGGGATTCATGAGGCCTGCAATCAGGCGCATCAGCGTCGTTTTCCCCGCACCGTCAGGCCCGATCACTGCCGTGAGCTCGCCTTTTTTGACAGAAAGAGAGAGTCCGTTCAGCGCCGTCAGCGGTTTCTTCCCCTTTATGGAAAAGACCTTATTCAGTTTCTCTGCGCGGATCACATCTTCTTCCACACCCATCATCCTTTACAATTTGATTTTCACGGTCGCAGGCATGCCCATGCGGAGGACATTGTCCTTGTCGTCGACATAGACGCGGACTTCATAAAGAAGAGCAGTACGGAGCTCATTCGTCTGCACGCTCTTTGGCGTAAATTCTGCTGTCGAGGAAATATATCCGATCGTGCCATTGACCGGCTTGTCCGGATAGCTGTCGATATAGACGTCAGCGGCTTCTCCTTCATGAATTTTTCCAAGGTCCGGTTCAGCCACATAGACGCGGACCCATTTCTTCGTATCAAGGGAAATGCGGAAAACCGGTCTCTGCGGGGAGGCCATGTCTCCGACTTCCAGAAGCCTTGAACGGATGACACCGTCCTGCGGTGCAATGAGTTCTGACTGGGACAGTGTATATTCCTGCCCGGCAAGGGTATCCTGAAGCCCCTTGAGCTGTGCTTCGGCAGCAGCTACATCTTCTGCGCGCGGACCTGCCTTGGCAAGGTTATTTGCCTGTTCGGCTTCTGTCAGTTTGGAGGAAGCGACGTCAAGCTTTGCCTTTGCATCATCAATGGCCTGCCTGCTGATGGCTTTTCCACCGGAAGTATTATAGGAATCCATCTTCCTGTTGTAGTCGGCGGTCAGGAAATCCTTCTCTGCCTTTGCCGCATTGACCTTGGCAGCCGCCTGCGCCAGGTCTTCCGGGCGCGTGCCGTTGTGCATCTTGTCGACAACAGCCTGCTGGGCAGCAATCTGGGATTTCGTCACGTCGATCCTGTAATTCAGATCCTGCGTATCAAGCTTGGCAAGGACCTGTCCCTTCTTCACTGTATCCCCTTCATCGACGAGGATTTCCGTGATGCGGTCGCTGTTTCTGAAGGCAAGGGAAACTTCCCTGAGATCGACATTGCCGTTCAGTTCAAGCTGGCTGGCAGCAAGCTCAGCCTGCTTCTTTTCGTGATATTCGTAAAAAGAGAAAATGAGGAGAACGGCAAGAATGATGGCGCCGATTCCAAATTCCCTCTTATGGTTCTGTATGGTTTCCATCATTTCCCTTCACCTCCTGCATTTTCCTCATTCTGATCATTTTTTGCGCCTTTTATCGTTTCCTCATCCAGCGGCTTCCAACCGCCTCCGAGCGCTTTGAACAGGGAAACAAGGTCTGTCATCTGTTTTCCCTTTGCCACAGCACAGGACTGGTTTAGGGAAAGATAGTGACGCTCGGCATCAAGCACGCCCATGTAATCGAAAAGGCCGTGCTGGTACTGATTTTCTGCAAGGTCCAAAGCTTCCTTCGCCTTATCCCTCCCCGTTTCCAGGGAATCCTGCCTGACCTTATCCTGGCTGACAGCCGTCATCGCCGTGCGGACTTCTCCGGCCGCCTTCAATACCGTATTCTCATACTTTGCCTTTGCTTCTTTTTCCTTCTCGGACTGCACGTTCACGTTTCTCCTGAGCGCCCCGCCATTGAAGAGCGGGAATGTGACCTGCGGCATGATGCCAAAAGCACGGCTTCCTGCCGAGAACAGTCCTCCTGTTCCAAGCGTTGCGAGCCCCAGTACGCCCAGGATGGAAATTTTCGGCTTCATCTCAGCCTTTGCCTCATCAGTCTTTGCAATCTGCGCGGCCCATGCGCTTTCAGCGGCATAGACATCAGGCCGCTGCCTCAGCACGTCGGCAGGAATTGCATTATACAGTGTCGGATCGATGTCAGGAAGCGGCTTTAGTGTCATGAGCATGGCATCGAGTGCGCCCGGCGTCGTTCCTGTAAGGATGGCAATCTTTGACATAGTGCCTGCAATGGACGACTTGAGCTCAGGAATCTGGGCTTCCGTTTCCTTCAGCGTATATGTCAGCTGATCGACCGGCACGGAGGAAACAAGGCCGCTTTCCTGATTCACCTGCATGAGTGACAGATTCTCCTTCATGTTGGCAATGGACTTTTCTGTCACATCCAGTTCCGCCTGAAGCGTCCTCAGCGTGATATAGTTCATGGCCACTTCTGCAGAAAGGGATACCCATGTGGAATAGAGCATGCCTCTCTGCGCTTCAAGCGCTCCCCTTGCCTCCCGGACCTTGGCACTCTTCTTTCCGAAGAGATCGAGCTCCCAGGACGCATCAAGGCCTGCATACGTTGCACTGTTGCTTCCTTCGATGCCAAGCGGCATGTTCTGGAGCTGGGCTGGAAGTATGCCGCGCGTGATATCATCCGGCATTTCTCCGCGGACCCATCCTCCGGCAGCATTCACCCATGGAAGCTTCTCAGCCTTCGTGATGCCTACCTGCTCTCTTGCCTGCAGGAGCCTTGAGCGGGCCTCTTCCATATCGCGACTCCCGTCAAGCGCCTTTTCGATCAGCTCATTTAACGTATCGTCATGGAATACAGTCCACCAGGATGAAAGTGTTTCCGCAGAAAGGGATGCATCCGGATTTCCTGTAAAATATGGATTTTCATACTGGACGGCCGCACGGGTCCACAATGGCATGGCAGCTTTTTCCCCTGCAGCCGCCTCCTTGGCCGAGACTCCTGCTCCGCAGCAGAGGAGAGAACACAGGATAAAGCCCCATACCGCTCTTTTTCTCTGATTCATAACTACCTCCCGGATTTATGAAGGCACAGCTTTATCAGCATTGCTTGAATTTAAACTCTTTGCTTATAGTATAACAGAAAAATAAGGCGGATTGTATAATTAAGTTGAACACTTAAAAATCCATAGCGAACCCTTGTGGTAAAATGTAGTTGCACAAAAAACACAACCACAAAGGAGAATCGCTATGGATCAAAATCATTTTACTACGGATACGTTACGCAAAAAAGGGGCTCATTTAACTTTTGAGGAACGAGTCATTATCCAAACGCGTCTCCGCGACAAGCAATCGTATCGGAGCATAGCCCGTGAGATTGGGTGCTGTGTCAATACGGTATGCAACGAGGTGAAGCGTGGCAAGGTTCTTTGCTATAACGGCAAGGTGGAACGCTATCGCGCAGCAGACGGGCAAAGCACCTATGAGGCGCATCGCGAAAACTGTGGTCGCAAATGCGACGCCATAGCAAAGGGAGCATTCCTCGACTATGTGCAGAAGAGACTTCAGGAACATCACTGGTCGCTCGATGCCTGCTTTGGCAGGGCACTGGTTACGGGAGAATTTCAACGTGGCGAGATGGTCTGTACGAAAACCCTGTACAACTATGTCACGCTGGGGCTCCTAGGAAAAATCAAGAGTATTGACCTGCCCTTGCGCGTCAAGCGAAAAAACGCCAGGAAGCGGGTTCGTGAGCATAAGAAGAAGTTCGGCCGCAGTATAGATGAGCGCGATCCTTCTGTGGATGAGCGTCAGGATTTCGGGCATTGGGAGTGTGACCTTGTACTGGGATCTCGCTCAAAGGACGAAGTACTGCTGACTCTGGTTGAGCGCAAGACACGCTGTTCCCTCATCAGAAAACTGCCCAACAAGGAAAGTGCCTCTGTAATAGCAGCCTTCAGAAAATTGAAGGATGGAATGTTCCGCGGCTGTTTCAGCCGAGTGTTCCTCAGCATTACGACAGACAATGGCAGTGAGTTTTCTAGCCTGTCGGAGCTAGAGAAACTAAGTCACACACGGATCTATTATGCGCATCCGTACTGCTCCAGCGACAAAGGTACGAATGAGAATCACAACGGCTTATTCCGTCGATTTCTTCCCAAAGGGAAGAAAATCCAGGATTACCCAGTGGAACACATTTCCAGAGTAGAGTGCTGGGCCAACACCCTGCCAAGAAAAATACTCGGCTATAAGACACCCGAGGAGTGCTTTAGGGAAGAAATGCTTGCAGCACTTACTGCATAAAGGTTCGCCGGGTGTTCAACTTATTATTGCAATTCGGGAACAGAAAAATAACAAGCTGCTCTTAGGAATTTCAACCGCCAGTCCTTTCCCGCATAAAAAAAGACGATGCAGAAAATCATTCCTGCATCCCCTCTTTTTAATAGTTCCGGTTTATTCTTTTTTGAGTACCTTCACGATTTCTCCCATGAAAACGCTGTGGTTGTTGCCGGCCTGTCTGCCTTCATTCCAGCGCTGGTATGTTTCCTTGTCCGTGTAGAATTCAGAAGACATTTCATGCGAGTAAATCTTCTTGCATACAAGGATGAGATCGGCTTCTTCTACAGCGGCAGCTTCGTCACCGATGAAGCATGGGGTGAGGCCGCTTCCTTCGAACTTGTCTCCGTCGCGTCCGGAATGGGATCCCATGTAGCTTTCCTTCGGCTTGTAGGAAACCGGGAGGACGGAAAGCGTGTAATAGTCCTGGCTGTCCAGGATCGTCTTGGTGAAACGGCTCTGCCGGATATAGATCGTCGCAGTCGGTTTTCTCCACATGACGCCGAAGGACCCCCAGGTGACAAGCATCGGATTGCATTTTTCCTTATTGCCTGCTGTAACGATGCAGTACTTCGACAAATCGGCAAACGGATTGATTCCGCATTCTTCTACAGGTATTTCTTTGAAAGACATCGCATATTCTCCTTTATTAAATAATAGGAACATTAATAAATGATGTGACTATTCTTATATTATACCATATAAATCGGTTATTTTCGAAATAAGGAAATCACATTTCTTCATTCAGACTGCGGACGAGGTCTTCTGCTTCGGAGAGCCGGCAGGAGAAGGAGCCCTGCACCATTTCGCTCCTTCCGCCGCCTCTTCCATGAAGCGCCTTGTTCCATTCTCTGATGAGCGGACGGAGATCTTCCCTGGCGCTTCCGATGGCATAGTTCAGGGAGTCCTGATCCTTCTTTGACAGGACGAAGTAGATGTCATCCTTCCCTGTTTCCGTCAAATATTCGCAGAATTTGCGGATTTCCCCGGCGTTCAGCTCTTCTTCGTACAAAAGGACGGCGCGCTTTCCCTCTGTGAGTACGCCCGCTTTAAGAGCGAAATAGCAGCGGTTGGCATCAGCAAGCCTTGCCATAAGTTCTGCCTTCTCTTCAGCCTGTTTTTCGACTGCTTCCTTCGTTTCAAAAGGCTTGACAGAGAAACGGACGGCAATGTCCTCATTGAGGTCGTAAATCTTATCCATCATTTCCATGGCTCTTCTTCCGCAGACAAGCTCGATGCGGACGCCGCCTTTATGTCTGGCAAGGGAGAGGACTTTGACGATGCCTACCTCCCCTGCGCGCGATACATGCGTGCCGCAGCAGGCGCAGGTGTCGCCTTCAGGAAATTCCACGATGCGGACAGTACCATCAAGCTCGATCTTGCTTCTGTAATCCATGGAGGAAAGCTCTTCCTTTGACAAGAAGGAAATCTTCGTCTCTTCATCCTTCCAGATGATTTCATTAGCTTCTCTTTCGATGTCCAGTACATCCTGCCATGTCATCATGCCATTGAAATCGACCGTCACGATATCATGCAGGTGGAATCCCACATTGTCATAGCCGAATTTCTTATGGACAAGGCCGGAGAAGATATGCTCGCCGGAATGGTTCTGCATATGGTCGAAGCGGCGGATCCAGTCGATGACACCATGGACCTTCGTTCCTTCTGCTAAAGGCTTGTCAGTATAATGGATGATCACTCCGTCTTTCTTCCGTACGGATGTGACTTTGGCATCATTCAGGGTGCCGGTATCCCATGGCTGTCCGCCGCCTTCAGGATAAAATGCCGTATCATCCAGGACGACTTCGAAGCCGTTCTTCCCTTCGTGGCAGGATGTGACGACTGCGTCAAATTCCTTCAGATAGACATCTTTATAAAAGAGTTCATTCATCTCCATCTTTGTTCTCCTTGTACGTGGTAAAAAGAAAAGACGGCAGCGCGGGCTGCCGTCTTTGGCTTTGAAGTATCTTCCGGATCAGAGGGAATAGAGAGGATTTTCTCCATCACCCGGTACTGGCGGAAGCGGGGAGTCTTCACTCGCTGGAGCCGGCTGTTCATCCGGAGAATAAATGGAATGATACTTGAAGAGGTTTTCAACCTGATGATGATTGATGGTTTCGACTTCCATCAGAGCCTTTGCCATAGCATGAAGGACTTCAATGTTGTCGGTCAGCATCTGCATCGTATCATTTAAAGCTTCGTTCAGGTACTTATGCATTTCCTCGTCAATGATCGTTGCTACGGTTTCGCCGTAGTTTCTTTCAGAGCCAAGCTGCTTGCCGAGGAAGATCTGTTCCTGATGTTCACCGAAAATCATCGGTCCGAGGCGGTCGCTCATGCCCCATTCCATGATCATCTTGCGAAGGATGCCGGTGACCTGCTGAAGATCTCCGGAAGCTCCGCTGGAGATTTCATCAAAAATGATCTTTTCAGCGCAGCGGCCGCCAAGAGCGACGCGCAGCTGTGCGAGGAGGTGGGATTTTGTAATGAAGGATCTTTCTTCACGCGGAAGCATCATGGTGTACCCACCAGCCTGTCCACGTGGGATGATGGTGACTTTGTGCACCGGATCAGCATCCGGAAGAAGGGTAGCCATGATGGCATGGCCGGATTCATGGTAAGCGGTGAGTTTTCTTTCTTCATCGCTGACCTTGTGGCTCTTTCTTTCAGGACCGTAGCTGACTTTTTCACTGGCTTCTTCAAGATCGGCCATGGAAATGGTCTTGCGGTTCTGACGGGCAGCCAGAAGTGCAGCTTCATTCAGAAGGTTGGCAATATCTGCGCCTGTAAAGCCAGGAATCTTCTTGGCAATCGTATTGAGATCGACATCGGCTTCCAGCGGCTTGTTTCTTGCATGGACACGGAGGATTGCCAGACGTCCGCGAAGGTCAGGACGGCCTACGACGACGCGGCGGTCAAAACGGCCCGGACGCAGGAGCGCCGGATCAAGGATATCCGGACGGTTCGTAGCGGCGATCGTGATGATGCCTTCATTGGAACCGAAACCATCCATTTCGACGAGCAGCTGGTTCAGCGTCTGTTCGCGTTCATCATGTCCGCCACCCAGTCCGCTTCCGCGCTGACGGCCGACGGCATCGATTTCATCGATGAATACGATACATGGTGCATTCTTCTTAGCCTGGGCAAAGAGATCGCGTACGCGGGATGCGCCGACGCCGACGAACATTTCTACGAAATCGGAACCGGAGATGGAGAAGAACGGAACGCGCGCCTCTCCTGCTACAGCTCTGGCAAGAAGGGTCTTGCCTGTACCTGGAGGTCCGACGAGAAGAACGCCCTTCGGAATCTTGGCGCCGATAGCCGTATAACGTCCCGGATTTTTCAGGAAATCGACGACTTCGGAAAGTTCTTCCTTCGCTTCGTCCTCACCTGCGACATCATCAAAGTTGACATGGACCTGGCCTTCGCCTGTCATCTTCGCTCTGGACTTGCCAAAGCTCATGACGCGTCCGCCGCCGCCCTGTGTCTGGTTCATGATCCAGAACCATACGATGACAAGGATGACGATCGGAAGAAGTGAAGACAAGAGGCTCATCCACCAGGACGGCTGTTCCGGCGGCTTAGCCGTGATCGTTACGTTATTATCCGTCAGTTTGGGCAGGAGCGTCGTATCATGTGCCGGTGCATAGGTGGCAAATTCAGTACCATCCTTCAGCTTGCCGCTGATGGACTGATCGACCATGGTTACGGAAGATACATTCTTCTTATCTACCTGAGAGATAAAATCACTGTATGTGATTTCGGAATGTTTTTCCTGTGGATGGACGAAGGTATTGAATATGGATACCGCTATGACGATAAGCAGCACATATAGCGCAACATTCTTTAGAAACTTATTCAATCTATTCCTCCTTTTATGTGCACTGATTCAAACAACTGCAGCGGGATCGATAGGGAAATTCATTCCGCGCTTTCCGTTCATGCGGCATCCCCCGTGCCTTCCGGACAGGCACCCGGCCTGTGCGCGTCTCTAAACAAAACCTTTATAGAAACTTTTAAATCAGTAATTAATTTTATCATATTTTACCACATACCTGCAACGTCTATTTTACAATTGAGGCATGCCGCAAGTATATAAATGTGAACAAAAAGGAACCGCCCGGTCCGATGGCCGATCGGCTCCCGCTTGTTATTTCGCCTGCGCGAAGACCTTATTGTCCAGTTCACAGATTTCCGGAAGGTTTCTATACTTCTGTGCATAGTCGCATCCGTATCCGACGATGAATTTGTCAGGGATTTCATAGCCGATGTACTTGACATTGACTTCCTTCTCACGTCTTTCCCTCTTGTCGAGGAAAATAGCGAGTTCTACGGAAGCAGCGCCTCTCTTTTCAAGAATCGGAGTGAGAGCTGCCATCGTGATGCCGGTGTCAATGATGTCTTCTACAACGATGACATGGCGTCCGCGGATATCGCTGTCCAGATCTTTCTTGATCTTGACCAGGCCGGAAGATGTGGTTGCATCTCCATAGCTGGAAACGACCATGGTATCCAGAATGACCGGAAGGTCGATTTCACGCATCAGGTCACAGAGGAAAGGCATGGCACCTTTCAGAATCCCAACGAGGACGATTTCCTTGCCTGCATAATCTTTGGTGATCTGCTGGCCCATTTCGCGAACCCTCTTTGCGATCTGTTCTCTTGTAATCAATACGGTTTTGATATCATGTTTCAAATTTTCCATTTCAGCACTTAGTCTCCTTCTATCCAGCTTAGTGTTAATAATAAAAATTTCTTTGTATCGGGCGACGGTCTTCCGTAGCGGCTTCCCCGCAGGAATCCTGCCCAGTACACGTGATCTTCATCAGCGGCCAGCGGCCACAGATTTCTTGCTTCCTTCGGCACTTTCTTCGCCTGGAGAAGCTTTCCGATATCCTTTGTCCCTTCCATTCCGGAAGGTGCGATGCGGTCGCCCTTTTGCGGGAATCTGAGGCGGATGGTACCGACCTTGTCCGCATCGAGCAGATACTGGTATTTTTCAAGATGCAGAGGCGCCTTGTCGAGCAGTCTGGTTTCCATAAACCAGCGGCCCAGCTTCTGGCAGTTTTCTGTATCGTTGTTTCCTATTATATCAGTCTTGTGAATATTATCTACCCATTTAGGGCATATCGTTTTATAAATTATTTGTAACAGATTCCATGCATCCGGTTTATCTTCATGCCTTGTATCCCCAGCATAAACAAGAAATCCATTTGATGAAAGCTCAACGGTCACGCCTGCTTCATCCGTTTTTGCGCCTGTTTTTCCGGAGAGGAGAAGATTTCTTACCCTTTCAAGTCCTTCAAAATCAGGCTCTTTGGCACCGGCCCTGATCATCAGTCCGGCAGTCGTCCTTCTTGCAATGGCAGTGGGAAGGCTCCTGTAAATCTCCCTGTCGCAGTAAAGGCAGTTTCCTTCCTCCCCTTTGACAATCCTTTTTTCCGCTTTTTTGGCCTCTTCCTCAAGGAAATGATCTTCCTCGCGAAGAATGCCGGAGGTGCGTGAAAGTGTTTCCACCAGATTCGGATTGTAGGAAAGAAGTTCGGGGATCAGAAGAAGCCTGAGCTTGTTCCTTGTGACGTCGGGAATGTCATTCGTCGGATCATGGCAAGGCTCATAAGGGAAATCTTTGAGGAAATCCTCGATTTCCTTTTTCCTTGCGCAGAGGAACGGACGGATGAGGTCATCCCTTTTGGGGCTGATGCCTGAAAGTCCCTTGGCGCCGCTTCCACGAAGGAAATGGAAAAGGACGGTTTCTGCCTGGTCATCTGCGTGATGAGCCGTCGCAATGACATCGTAATGTTCCTTTTCTTTTACATCTCGGAGCGCCTTGTACCTCAAATCCCTTGCGATTGTCTCGATGGATTCGCCGCCCTTCTGCGCGCCTTTGACGTCGACATCTCTCCTGTAGAAGGGAATCTTCCTTTCAAGGCAGATCTTTCCGACGTAGTCCGCTTCCTCTCCTGATTCTTTGCGGAGATGGTGATCTACGCAGCAGCATCCTACCTCTATGCCTTCCTCTTCACGGATGGAATCGAGAAAAAGAAGAAGCCCCAGAGAGTCCGGACCGCCTGATACAGCGGCCAGGATACGGCTTCCCCTTCTCCAGAGCTTTTCCTTATGGGCATAGGAGAGCATGCGCCCCATCCACTGCCTGTCCATCATTTCGGTTCATTCGGAACAAGGACGTCGGCATCCAGAAGCCCTTCCGACAAATCCCTGTCGCTTACAGTAATCTCAGACAGCGCAAGGTATTCCATGAGGCTGTCCAGAATAGCAATCCCTGCCACGATGATATCCGCTCTTTCGGGCATCAGGCCCTTTGTGCGGCAGCGTTCGTCATAGGACATGGCGCTGAGCTTCTTCAGGGCTTCCGTCACATTTTCCTGACGAATGACGAAATCCTGTACTTTTTCAGAATCATACACATCGAGCTTCTGGATCATGGCTGCCAGCGAAGTCACTGTGCCGCCTACACCGATCCAGCGTTTGACGTTTCTGATGTATTCCATGAGGTCCGTTGTGCGGAAGAGTTCGAAGCAGTGCTTCTTCAGCATGCTGAGGCCTCTTGCCGTCGTCGTGTCGAACTGCTTGGAGCAGCGCACGCATCCGAGCTGGAAGCTGTGGCACATGCCGACGTCCGTGCCGAATCCCATGCAGATCTCCGTGGATCCGCCGCCGATATCAACGACTGCCGTCAGCACGCCGGGCGTGCCGGCTGCGCCGATATAGCTGTAGTAGGCTTCTTCGGTGCCTGACAGGATGCGGACTTTGACGCCTGTCGTCTCTTCGACAAGCTTTGCGAAATCCGGTCCGTTTCCGGCATCTCTCATGATGGAAGTGCCGTAGGCGAAGATTTCATCAGCGCCTGCTTCTTTCGCTTCCTTTACAAATCCCTCCACGGCCTGGAGGGTTCTTTCTCTTGCGCCCTGTCCGATACAGGCTGTATCAGTCATCCCTTCCCCGAGACGGCTGCTTCTCAGATCCTTTTTCAAAACCTTCCATTCGTCTTTGTCATCTTTCTCTGCCAGCAAAAGACGAACCGAATTGGTTCCGATATCGATAATCGCACGCATGGTTTCCTCCCCTAAAAGAACAAGGGAGCAATAGCTGCTCCCCTATTTCCATCTGTCAGTCGGAACGGCGCGCGCCGCGTCCGCCCCTCTTAGATTCCACATTACGTTTCAAATCAAGAAGTCTTTCATCACTGTCTTTCAGGAAGCGGCTGAGCTTGTCCTCAAAAGAAGCGGGAGCTTCCTGTCTTGCCGACTGGCGGTATCCGCCGGAGAAGGAACGCCTTTCCTGATTCCTGGGTGCCGGAGCAGATGCTTCGCGATCACCGGAATTTTCTCTTCTGGTGAAATGGTGGAATTTTCTGCCGTTGCCGTGTTCATGATCGCGGTGAAAATGATTCTGCCGCTTTTCCTGCGGGGCAGCAGGCTGTGCCTGCTTAATGGATAAAGCAATTTTGCCTTTGTCATCGATCGTGATGACCTTAACTTTGATCTTATCCTGTACTTTCAGATAATCATTGACATCATTCACATATTCGCTGGCTACTTCTGAAATGTGAACCAGGCCTACACTCTTGTCTGGCAGTTCAACAAATACGCCAAACTTCGCGATCCCTGTAACTGTACCTTCTACGATATTGCCGACTTCTAAAGCCATGAAAAAAAAGACATCCTCCCTAAGGTAAAGCTCCCTGGAGCCCTCCTTAAATAAAATAAACATAAATATAAATTGATTATACGAGATTTCACAGGGAATATCAATATCCCGCCAGAATATTCCGCGCCCTTGCAAAAGAGTGCGAAAAAGACGGACTGCATTCTGAAAACCTCATTTTCCGTCATACAGGAAGAACCCTGCCCCCTTATACAGGGAGAAGGGCTCCTCGAAGCTGTCCTTTTATTAATGATAATATACTAATGTATATTTTGCGTAATATGTGCGTAACATCCTACTTGACGTACGGCATTTCCCCTGGCTTTACAAGGCCGAGTTCGTCGCGGGCCTTCTGCTCCAGCTTCTTGGGATCCTGCAGATCCTGCTTCTTCTGCTCGAGCTCTTCCTTTTCATCCGTCAGCCGGTCCATGTCCTGCTGTATCTCATGCTCCTGCATTTTCAGCTGAGCAAAGTGATAACTCTGGATGCCTAGTACAACGATGCATAAGAATACTGAAACGCAGAAAACGCATCTCAGCATCACGCTGTCCGGAAAAAGGCGCTTCAGAAAAGGCCTTTTCCTCTTACTATGCATGCGGCGCTCTTTACGCACGAGCTTCCCTCCCCAGTACTTGGTTCACAAACTTGTATACCTTAGGTTCTGCTGCCATTTCCGCATCATACTTCTCTCTTGCCTTGGCTGCGCGGAATCCATAATCCAGCCATGCTTTCGTATCATTCCAGCGGTTCGGATCATTGTAGAGTGTCACAATGACAAGGCGGCCGTCACGTTCTGCCGAGGCAACAAGACAGTCTCCGGCAGCTTCGGTCATGCCTGTCTTGATGCCGTTGGCACCGGGATAACCGCTGCTAAGGAATTCATTCCTGTTTTCCACATTGCGGTAAATGCCGTTCCTGTACGTCATCGGGTATGTCTTTCTCTTGACGACATCACGGAAATCCGGATTCTTCATGGCATACGCAGAAATGAGAGCCATATCTTCTGCCGTCGTGTAATGATCCGGATTGGTCAGTCCGTTTGGATTGGCAAAGTGGGAATGCACAGCACCGATCGCTTTTGCCTTTTCATTCATCATTTCAACAAAACGCCCGTAGGAGCCTCCGACGGTTTCAGCCGTCACGACAGCTGCATCATTTCCTGAAATAAGCATCATGCCGTAGAGCAGCTGATGCAGGCTGATCGGCATATCCGGACGGACGCCGATATTCGTTCCATCCTGGCCCATGGCAAGAGGCGTGACAACGACATTCTGGTCGAGCTTTGCCTTTCCTTCTTCCAAGGCGATGATGCAGGTCAGAATCTTCGTCGTGCTTGCCGGGTAAATCTTCAGTTCCCCGTTCTTATTTGCCAGCATTTCTCCCGTATTTCCATCAATCAGCGCCGCTGCGACCGCTTTTGTTTCAGGCGGAGGCGGGAGGACTTCCATTTTCGGCGGAGGCGGCGTCATCACCACCAGTACACCAAATGCAGCTCCCACAAAAACAATAACCAGCGCTAAAAATGCCAGCAGTTTCTTCATAACCAATTCCTTTCCGTCTCATGGCATGGCCAGGAGACCGGGACCGTAATTATTGTTCGGCCTCAGAGGATCCCTGCTCCGCGGCTTCCTTTTTCTGTTTCTCCAATTGCTGGCGGGTTTCGTCGATTTCGAAATCATCCTTCACAGCCTGCCCGCGGTCTTTTGAAATGCCCTTATTGAGTGCTGCCGTGTATTCGAGGCCGTTTTCAGAGCCATTCGTGGTATAAATACCAAGACTTCCGCAGTAAATCGTATTTCCGCGGTATACGGCATCCGGAACATTTCCTGCATGGTAAACCTTTGCCAGTTTCCCTGCTGTCAGGTATGTCCTTTCAAGGTCAGTGTAATTTCCCGAAGCAGCCGGCTTGAAGGCTTTTTCTCCATTGACGACGATCCAGCCGTCATCTACTTTAACATGGTCTCCGGAATATTTCACCATGCGCTTTACATTTTTATTGATTCTGTTGGATGTTTTCGGATGATTGCCCGGTGCCAGAACTGCTTTGAGGCCGGTCGGCGAGCTTTCACCGTACTTGTCCTTCAGGACCTGCATGGCTGCCGCAGGAGCACCCGGATTGTATCCGGCTTCCACCGTATATTCGAAGCCCCTGTCATCTGCCTGTTTTTCCTGATCCTTCGTAAATACAGCATTCGCTACATAGTTGCCTGCGACATTGGCAAGGATTGCCTGGCCCACCGTAGCATCGCCGCCAAGATAAATATTGAGCGCCGTAATGAGGCCGACTCTTTTCTTGACACCGTCTACATTGTGACGGAGCTCGCCGTGCGAAACTTCATGAGCCATGATGTAAGCCAGCTCATCATCGTCCATCGTATCAAGTGTACCCTTATTGACGCACATGACGCCGCCAAGGCTCATGAACGCATTGATGTCTTCCTGAGGGGATACGTAGATCTTATAATCCCTCTTGAGCGTTCCCGTGTCGCGGATTCTCTGATAGACATCCTGCACACGTGCATCTGCCGCCGGATCCTCATAGACGCCCGTTTCCTTCTGGCATTCATCCAGAAGCTGAAGCTGATTATGATCATCCATGCGCGAATAATAATTGGAAACAAAGAGCATAGCTGCCGTTCCATAGAGAATCTTCTCTGTTACGGAAGCCGCCTCAACTTCGAGGGGAGCTGCGAATGCGCCTGTTGCGCAGACTGCTGCCAGAGCCGCAGCCGCCATTTTTCTCTTCCAGTGTTTCATGATGCGCCTCCATACCTGTAATCCATCGATATATTACTATTGTATCATTTTTAGCAGTTTGCGTGAAATATCAATTTTCTTCGATTTCCTTGATAATCCATCATATTTTGTTGCATTACGCATCCATCTTATAGAGCTTTATCAAAAAATTTCTATCTTTTTATCTTTAACTCTTGTATTCATTTGATATAATATAAAAGTGAATCTTTTTGAAATATCATTCGCGCTCATTGAAAGGAGTCTTTTCATGACAGCAGATAACCTTACATTCTCTCTGGAAATCGATTTCATTCCGGACATTCAGGAAGGCCGCATGGACCTCAAAGCCAAGATGAAGGAAGTTGCCGCAAAATATGCCGGCACATATGTCCTTGATCCGAAGGCACGCCCGATTATTTCCGGACTTTCCAAGGAAGACGTGGAAAACGCCCTCAAGGATCTAGGCCTGCAGGCATTCGGCACCTGGCCGTCCTGCATTCTGACCTGTACCATCAATACGCCTCTTCCGCTCCGTGCGGTAGGCATGTCCGACGGCTGGGACATTTACACCGGCAAGAAGACATTCTTCGCTTTCGCACAGTTCCCGGCAGATGCACTGGGCCTCATGGTCAAGGCATGCACCTACTACCTCGAACACGAAAATTATCAGTCCCTGGAAGAATTCATTGATTCCATCGGCTATGAAACATTCCGTGACACCGTCCTCGGCAATGCAGTCGCTGACGGAAACGGATCCGCCGACAGCTTCTACGGCAACGGCGGCTGGGATTCCCCGGAAGTTCCGCCTCTGGCGCCCGGCGATTTCGTCCGTCCGGAAAACAACATCATGCAGATCATTGAAGTATATCCGGAAATGGGACCCTTCCTCATGGAATACGGCATGTCCTGCGTAGGCTGCTTCGTTTCCTATGATGAAAATCTCTGGCAGGCTGCTCAGGGCCATGGCATGGACGTCTTCGAAATCATCGGCGAAATGAATGAATTCATCGCTGACAAGTACAAGAAGCCGCTCCTGACTGAAGATACACCGATGGAAACCATCCTCACCATGTATCCGCAGCTCCTGACCGTTTTCCAGAGCCAGAACATCCCGATGCCTTCCGACATGAAGACATCGATCGGCATCATGTGCCGCGATGCAGGCGCTGACGTGAAGACACTCATTGCCAAGTGCGATGAAAGACTTCGCAGCGGAGATGAAATGTAATTCCAATGACGAAAGGGGCTGTGACAAAATGGTTAATCATTTTGTTGCAGCCTCTTTTTTGCGTCTTTATTTCATCATTTTTAGCTCTGCTGTAAGCCTTTTACGTAAAAATGCGCGTAAGCCCCCTTACCCCCATAAGACTTTTAATTATATTGTCTTAGGCGGCAATCCTTATACGCATTATTTTTGTGATGTATTTCCTTAAATTATAGCCAAGTGCTACCAGGTATAACTCGGCTTTTACAGAATCTATCCCTTTTCTGACGATTCTTTTGTACCATCTGTCATGTTTCATGATTCCAAAAGTTCCTTCAGCCTGGATTGACCGGTTCATTCTTAGCAGGGCTCCATGGATGCTTTCCAGATTATCCTGAACCTCCTGGTACATGTTATTCCGTTCTCTGCTCAATGAGATTCTTTTGTTCTTCGGGGTCTTTTTACATTGCTCTGCCAGCGGGCATCCTTGGCAGTCTTCGCATTCAAATACTTCCTCCTGCCTGCCGTATAAGTTCCCTCTGACCAGATGTCTATAGATAAATTTGAAAGCCCTGTCATTTGGACAACGGATGGTTCCATTCTCATCAACTCTAAAGTTTATTGGCCGAAACGGATTGGTATGGTATTTCTTGTCTTTCGTTTCTTTCTTGTACATGGGGAATTTCATATACTTTTCCATACCGTGCTGCTCGCAATAGATGTAATTGTTGAAAGATCCATATCCTGCATCTGCCACAGGATACTTAGGATAAGCCCCATAGACTTCGTGGAATTCCTCCATCAGCGGTACGAAGCAATCCATATCTGAACGATACTGGTTAACATCAATTACGGCAATAAATTCATCGGCAACACCTATTTGGACATTGTATGCAGGCAGAAGCTGATCATTTCCCATGTAGTCCGACTTGATTCGCATGAATGTTGCATCCGTATCGGTCTTCGAATAACTGTTTCTGGAAGTACCGCATATCTGTATCTTCTCAACATATTCTTCAAGTTTTGATGTATATGCCTTAAGCTGCTCATACTTGCGTTGATGATCGGACTTGCGATGCCCGCTTCCATGAACAAAGGCCGTCTCATCAATCTGCCAGATTTCTTTTAATTTATCCAATACCAGACGCAGATAGTCCGGAGCGTATTCTGTATTGATGTTTACACTCATATGGTCATACTTAAGATCATCATTGAGTAACTCAAAAAGGCTGGTAATCTTGGCAAAAAGCTTGTAGCGGGATTTTTCAGCGGATTTCTTCCATACCCAGCTGTATTTATTTGCGTTCGCTTCAAACTTGGAACCGTCAATATATATATGCTGCAAATCCACGTTGAGTTTGCCGCAGAGTTCTTTCGTAATTGAATAAAAGATATCCTTGAGAGAATACTTAAGAAAGCCCTTCACGAAATGACAGAATGTCCGATAGGATGGGGCTTCATAATTCATCAGGTACATATATCTGATATTAACCCTGCAATTATCTTCAAGTTTTCTAAAAGAGCAATATCCTTCTTCTGCGAAACCATAGATGATCGTTTTCAGCATGTTGACGGGATTATACCTGGGTCTGCCAGCGCCACGCGTCGGTATGTAACGAAGGTACTTTTTAAGATCGATTTCCTCCATAAATCTGTCATACATTAAAACAGGATCATCGACATTGAGAATCTCAGAGGGAAACATTGGCAAAATGCCTTGTTCTGCGGTAAAATGATTGCTAGTGTTGTTATTTTTCATTGTAAAAAATTATAACACGAAAGGCTCTGCCCCGGACCAAATGATCCGGGGCAGAGCCCTTTTTGTTGGGATGAATTTTGTCACATCCCCTTTTATTTTGCTCTGAAGAAAGGCTTCCAGTTTTTCCTGGAAGATTTTCCCTGCCTCCCTGCTCCTTGCCGGAGGCCCTTTCAAATGATGCTTGCCGCTTCTCATAGCCTTCTTGGCCAGATGGCGCTTCATAAGGAGCCCGTCTATGTTGTTTTCCGTGTACTGCCAGCCGTCCTGATGAAAAGCATATGCCTTCCTGGCAAGAGCCATGGCCGCTGCGCCGTAGTCCTGCGTCACAACGATATCTCCTTCCTTCAGAAGATTCGTCAGGACGAAATCAGCAGAGTCGGCACCCTTGTCCACCGTCTTCACCCGGCTGTAATCCGATTCAATCCGGTGACTCGTGTCGCAGATGATCGTCACGGGGATCTTGAATTTTCTGGCCGCCCTTTCCGTTTCACGCACGACCGGGCATCCGTCCCCGTCTATCCATATTTCCATAATCCCTCCCATAAAAAAAGGAGCTGTGACAAAATCCGTTAAAACGCTGCTTTTCCTTTTCTCGAGCGAAGCGAGGTTTAAGGGTGTTAACCTTGCTCCGAAAGGAGAAGTTGGTGCGGATTTGTTAATACAGACAAATAAATATCATAAAAAATCTAACCGTACCTTAATCTTAATCATGCAGCCATTGGAGCTGCGTTGAATACTTCCATTGGGGCTAAAAGATGTAATTTGCGCTGAATGCGTTTGTTGTTGTAGAAGTAGATGTAGCCGTTGATCATGCTTACCACTGCTTTGCGGCTGGTGAATTTACGTGTGTAGTAACGTTCGCGCTTCAGCATTCCCCAGAACCCTTCCATCAGACCGTTGTCTGCACAGCAGCCTACGCGGGACATGCTGTGAACCAGTCCTGCTTTTTCAACGATCTTATGGAATCCGTTGCTTGTATACTGGAATCCGCGGTCAGTATGAATCATTGGATGTGCTCCTGGATTCTCTTTAAGTGCCTTTTCCATTGTCTCAAAAGCCAGTGCAGTATTGTTTCTGTCGCCGATGACATAAGAGACAATCCGACGGTCATGGCCATCAATAATGGCGCTTAAATATAACTTATGCAAAACTTCATCAGCCGTTGTGTATTTGAATTCGGTGACATCCGTCATCCATCTTGCATTGGATACGCCTGCATCGAAATCACGGTTCAGCAGGTTTTCAAAAATGTACTTTGGATCCTTTGCGTTACGAGTGCAGCCATCGGTCTTGTATTTGATCACGGACTTAATATTAAGTATCCGCCTGACACGAAGAACCAGACTGTCACTTACCATAAGGTGGCTCTCGCTATACTTCTTGATCCAATCGTTCATCCGGCGGTATCCCATATCCGGATATTCCTGATGGATTTTCACGACCTCCTGTGCGACCTTTTCTCTCAGCAGTTCACGGCCGCTCTTAATATGATTCAGCCAGCCGTAATAAGCTGCCCTGGAGACCTTTGAGAGTCGGCAGAGACTTTCTATGGAGATGTTGGTTTCTTCATGGACTTCTTTTATGGCTTTAAAATCTCTGAGAAGGTGAGTAAGGCTGAATCCTTCGAGGAACGCAACCTTTCCTCTATCTCCATCTTTTTTTTAGCAGGGCAATCTCTGCTATAAGATCCTTCTTCTCTTCAAGAAGTCTGGCATTCTCCTGACGCAGCCGTTCTTCTTCGGTCCGGGGCGTTTGGAGCCTGATTGGCTTTCCTCTGTAATCCTCAAGACCAACTTCTCCCATCTCCTTGAACTTTTTTACCCATGTGTAGAGTGTTTGGTAGGACATGTTGTACTTCTTGGCTATCTTGTTGTAATCGCATCCACTGGCGATGCACTCCTGAACGATTCTGACTCGCTCTTCCTTGACCGATTGCTGGCGTTTGCCCATAAGATCTCCTCCTTCAGAAACGAGGTCTGTCAACTTATGCTCATTATACGCCTCAATCCATGTTTTAAGGGAGAGAGTGCCGGAAATTCTGTATTTGGCACAGACGGAAAGCATGGAAACGCCGCCTTTAAGATATTCCTTTACGGCTTGGATCTTCATCTGATTGGAGTAGTAAGACAAATGCTGCCTGGGCCGCAATCCCTTAAAGCCCTCCTCTTTATACCGGAGAACCCATTTTCTGAATGTTATGCGGCTCATATGAAGATTTTCAGCTGCCTGGGTAATCGTAACACCCTGATAGAGATATGAAGCAATCTGGTCTAACATTTCCTCCGGGGACGCTTTGGTTTTACATGGCATAAGAATGACCTCCTAATATATTTATGATATTATTCTGTCTTTCTTGTTGAATCATACCAAAGGTGTCAGCGTAGCTGACGGATACAGTAGTTATCGAGCAAAGCGAGGTTTTGAGGTTTTCAGATAGAGTCGATAAATACATTTGTTAGATAACCCTCTGATGGCATATTCCAATAGAAAAAGGAGCTGTGGCAAAATGATTGCACATTTTGTCACAGCTCTCTTTTTAATTACTTCAATTTCCATCCGGATTTCTTGAGTGTCATGACAATCGGTACGACGATGATGCCGGATACGAGTGCTTCCGGAACACCGTTCATGCCAACAATGCCAAGAATCATAGCGCCGACTGCTTCGACGGAAATTCCTCTGGCTGCTGCATAAGGAGCGCCGACCAGGAGGAAGAAGGATCCGAGGAAGAGGATCGTATTCGTCAGGGAACCTGCAACAGCTGCAATGCCGGTGCGGAGCGCCGTTCCGCAGGGAAGACGGCGGTAAAGTGCCCATACAACGAGCGCGATGCAGATACGCGGCACAATGCAGATGAATGCGTCATAGAGCACACTGTACTGCAGGGCGAACTGCATCAGAAGGCTTGGCGCACGAAGCGTCTGCACAAAAGAAAACAGCCCGAACAGGACTCCGACGACGACACCGACCTTTGGTCCGGCTACAATCGTTCCGATGATAGTGGGAATGTGAAGGATCGTCGCATTCATGACGATCAGCGGGATGAACCCGTACCCCGTGATTCCCAGGAAAATGGTGATCCCGGCTAAAAGCCCTGAGATCGTGAGTTCTCTGACGCTCATGAGAGAGCGGTACTCCTGTGGCGGCTGACTGATTTTTTCCATATTGAATTTTCCTCCGTTCTTACTCCTACTCAGATATAAGCCGTATAAATTTAGGGGATATACCAGCTTTACTGTCCAGTTCACTACGTGATACCAGCCTTGCAAATCATTCGTAAAGCCTCTTTATCCGCCATTAGTTATTATAGTGAGACAGAACCTGTTGTCAACCTTTCGGCCTAAAAGAAATTTTCTATGACTACAGGTCTTAAATTACAGAAACGGACTCATGACAAAAGAAAAACGGCGCCGCGTGGGCGCCGTAAAACTTTATTCCTTGAAAATCCAGTTTGTGAGCTTGTCTGCTCCCCAAATGGAAAATCCGGTCAGCCAGAGGTCGGAAAGGTACGGGAAAATGGAAAGATAAGACGGATCGCCATACGCTCTCCAGGAACCGGTCGACGGAAGATGCGTCGAAATGATGAACGGGATGAAGGCAAGCATCAGCCAGAATACAGCGGTGAAGATCGTCTGCACGGCTCTCCTCCCCTTCGATCCGTCAAACTGCGTAAAAAGATAGATGCCAAATGTCATCATGGCAAGCGCTATCTTCATCCAGAAGGAAATCGTCATGACTTCCATCAGGAAAAGCATGCCGGTAAAAGGATCGAGACGCGTTTCCCCTATGGCAAAGAGAACGACCATGGAAATAAGGAGCGTCCCCGGAATAAGCCCTGTAAAGAAAGCGGAAGCAAGCCAGCGGTACTTGATTCCCCCTTTTTCTTTCAGGGAGTGGTACAGGGCTGCCAGCATATAATCGATTGGAACCGTGATGAAAGCAAAGAAGAGCAGTACTAGAAATACACCGATGCCGGTCGGGATCGGATTCGTTTTCCATGCAATGTCTGCTTTCGTCAGATAGTTCCAGAATACAACCACCTGCACGATGACAAGAGAGATCCACACAGGAAGATGGATGATGCCTCTCGCGGGACCCACTTCTGCGCCATAGCCTTTATTCTGGATGACAAAGAAGAAGAAAGGAAGAACCAGTCCCAGAAGCCAGTAAGCGCCAAGGCCTGCCGACAGGGAAAATCCGGTATGAGCAATGAAGCCGCCGATTCCCCACGGGACAGTCAGTGCTGCCATCCACAAAGGCTGCAGCCAGAATTTTTTATCTTTAAACATACTATCACCTCAATGGTATTATTGTATCACTAATGGGAAAGCCTGAAAAAGATCAAACGAAAGGAGGGTGCAGCGGCACCTGCCGGATGCATCCTCCTTCATTGGAGTATTTACTTTTTCTTTCTTCCCCTTGTGCCCTTCTGCGCAGGCTTGTCCTTTCTCTTCTGGCGCATGTTCTTGCCCTTATGGCCGAGAGCTTTGTGCTCCTTGCTCTTTGTAGGCTTGTACATGCCGGGAATGACGACCTTCTTGGCAGGTTTTCCCTGTCTGACGCGACGGACATTGCCCTTCTCGTCATAACGGGTGATTGTTTCGGAAATGGACTTTTCAAGTTTCCTCAAAAGAAGTCCGTCTTCCGGAGTGGCATAGGTAATAGCGATGCCGGATGTGCCGGCTCTTCCCGTACGTCCGATTCTGTGGACGTAGTATTCCAGATTTCTCGGGATATCATAATTGAATACGTGCGTGACGCCTTCGACATCAAGACCGCGTGCCGCAATATCTGAAGCGACAAGGACCTGGATCTTTGCCTTTTCAAATTCGCGGATAACCTGGTTCCTCTGGCTCTGGCTCATGTCGCCATGGATTTCATCGACGACGAAATTCGTTTCTTCCTGCAGCTTCTCAGCGAGCTCATGCGCGCCTTCGCGCGTGTTGCAGAAGACGACTGCCATGTACAAGTTCATTTCATTCAGATGCTTCAGGAGCAGTTTGAACTTGTGCGGTTTCGTCGTTTCATAGACTCTCTGGTCGACGGTGGATGCCGCTGCCTTCTCCGCAACGTCGATGTAGACGGGCTGGTTCATGTACTTCCTTGCGAGGCGCTTTGCGTCATCAGGCATCGTTGCAGAGAAAAGGAGGACCTGACGCTTCTTCGGTGTTTCATCAACAAGCGCTTCGATATCTTCCCTGAATCCATTGGCAAGCATCTGATCTGCTTCATCAAGGATGACTGTCTTTACATTGGACAGATCGAGGCTTCTTCTTCTGATATGGTCGAGAAGACGGCCAGGAGTGCCGATAATGACAGCCGGATCGCGTTTCAGCTTGCGCAGCTGGTTTTCGATCGTGCGTCCGCCGATGATGTCAGCAGCGTCGATATCGAGCTTGATGGCAAAGGGGCGCAGCACATCAAAAATCTGTCTGGAGAGTTCTCTCGTCGGCGTCATGATGAGGACCTGCGTCGTATTCTTTTCTGTATCCACTCTCTGGATTACAGGCAGCAGGTAGGCAAGCGTCTTGCCCGTACCTGTCTGGGAACGGCCGATGACATCCTTCCCCTTGAAAATGGAAGGAATGGAAGCCTCCTGGATCGGGGTCGGCTTCACGATCCCCTGCAGTTTCATGATATCTGTTAAAGCAGCACTCACGCCGAGTGCGGTAAATGCGTTCATATTTCCTCCTGTCAAACAAAGACAAACATTTTATTTATTATACCATAAAGGACTTGTGACCTGCCTTGCATGGAAAATGCCATCTTTGACAGGAGGCGAGCACCTTCTTCCCTTCATGAAACAAGAAAAGGCGAACTCCGATAGAGTCCGCCTTCCCCTATAAAGTAATTGTCAGAGACAATTATTTCATTTCTACTGTTGCGCCAGCTTCTTCGAGCTTCTTCTTCATTTCTTCAGCTTCAGCTTTAGCTACGCCAGTCTTAACTTCCTTCGGAGCGCCGTCTACGATAGCTTTAGCGTCTTTCAGGCCGAGTCCGGTGATTTCACGAACTGCTTTGATAACCTGGATCTTCTGAGCGCCGACATCCTTCAGGATTACGTCGAATTCAGTCTTTTCTTCTTCAGCTGCTGCTGCTGCCGGAGCTGCTGCTGCAACTGCTACCGGTGCTGCTGCGGAAACACCGAATTTGTCTTCGATTGCTTTTACGAGTTCGGAAAGTTCGAGTACGGACATTTCGCTAATGGCGTTAAGGATTTCTTCGTTTGTCATTTTAATTTCCTCCATGGAATGTTTTATTTATGCGTAGATCTTACGCAGATTCTTTCTGTTTACGCACTGCTTCGATAGCATATGCGAATTTCTGGATATTTGCGTTGAGTGCACGTGCCAGTCCTGCGATAGGAGCCTGGAGTGTTGCTGCAACCATACCCAGCAGCTGTTCTCTGGATGGTAGATCTGCCAGAGCCTGAACGCCTTTTGCATCGATGACTTTGCCATCGAGAAGGCCAGCTTTTACAACGACTGCTTCGCTCTTGGTTTCAGCCAGGAATTCTTTCAGTGCTGCTGCCGGTGCTACCGGATCGTCCTTGCAAACTGCAAGACCGTTCGTGCCCTGAAGCAGATCATCGAGACCTGTGATTCCAAGATCGTTAGCTGCGATGCGGGTCAGTGTGTTTTTAATGACCTTGTATTCAACACCGTGTGCCAGGAACTTACGGCGCAGCAGCGTCGCGTTCTTAACGTCGAGTCTGTTGAATGTTACAAGTACGACGCCCTGGTAACCAAGTTTTTCCTTCATTTCTTCAACGACGGTAACCTTTTCAGGACGAACGTTAACTTCATACTTTTCTTCGCTCATAGTACACCTCCTCTGCTAGTGTGTTTTTATTATTTATCACGTTAGCTAAAACGACCCCGCAAGCCTGCGAGGTCGTGTACCGGTGTTTCCAGTACTCAGCCTCGGGAGGCGGGCATATGCCCATTAAAAATTAATTACCGCCGGTCTTAAGCTAAGTGTAAATAGACTTATTGAGCTTTCGGTGCAGCTACAGCCTGGATGTCCAGGTGGATTCCCGGGCCCATGGTGGAGCTGATGGTCAGGCTCTTCATGTAGTTACCTTTTACAGAAGCTGGACGAGCCTTCTGAATGGTATTGAAAATAGCGAGCAGGTTCTGTTTCAGTTTATCTTCGTCGAAGGATACCTTGCCGATGATAACCTGTACGTTGCCGGCTTTATCGGTACGATACTGTACCTTGCCGCCTTTGATTTCGTTGACAGCTTTTGTAACGTCCATGGTTACGGTGCCAACCTTCGGGTTTGGCATGAGGCCTTTCGGTCCGAGTACACGGCCCAGACGGCCAACAACAGCCATCATGTCCGGTGTAGCTACTACGACATCAAAGTCCATCCATCCCTGCAGGATCTTGTCAGCGAGTTCTTTTCCGCCAACATAGTCTGCGCCTGCTGCCTTAGCTTCGTCTTCCTTGTGGTCTTTTGCGAACACGAGGACTTTCTTTGTTTTGCCGGTGCCTGCCGGAAGTACGGTAGCGCCGCGGAGCTGCTGGTCAGCATATTTCGGGTTGATATTCAGGTTGAAAGCAGCTTCAACGGTTTCGTCGAATTTTGCGGATGCTGCTTCTTTTATAAGCTTCACAGCTTCGTCGATGTCATAGAGTTTATGACTGTCAACGATGGCTGCTGCGGCTTTCTGTTTCTTTGTCAGTTTTGCCATTGTTTCCTCCTTTGTGGTCATAAGGGATTTCCCCTGCCACTAACGGGTCAGTCTTAGTCTACAACTTCGATGCCCATAGAACGGGCTGTGCCTTCTACAAGGCGCATTGCTGCTTCTACTGTATTTGCGTTCAGGTCAGGCATCTTTGTTTCAGCGATTTCCTTAACCTGAGCTTTGGTGACCTTGCCAACTTTCTTCTTGTTCGGTTCACCAGAAGCCTTTTCCAGACCAGCTGCCTTCTTCAGAAGAACTGCTGCCGGAGGAGTCTTACAAATGAATGTAAAGCTTCTATCTTCAAATACTGTAATTTCTACAGGGATAATCAGGCCTGCCTGCTTAGCAGTACGATCGTTAAAGTCTTTAACGAAAGCCATGATGTTAACGCCTGCCTGGCCGAGGGCCGGGCCTACTGGCGGAGCCGGGGTAGCTTTACCTGCCGGTACCTGCAGTTTTACAATTTTAGAAATTTTCTTTGCCATGTGTTACACCTCCTTATCCTTTTAGGAATGTGGTACTTACGGGCTGTAACGGGCCCTCCCACTGTGAGACGAGCCTAGTTCAAGACAGTCTCACAAACTTATGATCAAAGCAGATCGAATGAACCCGCTTCGAGCTCGATAGTAGTCGTCGTGCCAAAGTTGCTGATATCCGCTTTGACTTTGCTCTTGTCATCGGATACTTGCAGCACTACTGCGGTACGATCTTCAAAAGGTCCCTTGGTGATACGGATGCGGTCCCCTGTCTTGACGTCAGTCGTTGGCTGAGCCTTCTGTCCGTTGCCATTAATGATGCGTTCTGCTTCTTCATCAGAGAGCGGAATCGGCTTCGTAGTTGTTCCGACAAAACCTGTAACACCAGGCGTGTTTCTTACGACATACCAGCTTCTGTCATTGACTTCCATCTGGATCAGAAGATAGCCAGGGAAAACCTTGCGGGATACAGTCTTTACCTCTCCATTCTTTTCTTCCTCTTCATCCTGAAGCGGCAGAAGGATCTGAAGGATTGTGTCATCCATTCCCATGGAATGAACTTTTCTGGTCAGCGTATCCTTGACCTTATTCTCGTATCCGGAGTATGTATGAATTACATACCAGCGGATGTCTTTCTGGGAGCCTTCGGAAGGTTTGCCGATTTCAGTCGGCGCGCTGACTTCCGGTTGTTCTTCTTTTGAAATATTCTTGTCTTCAGCTTCGATATCCGGCATAGTCTCTCTCCTTTCAGCCCACAGCGTTGACTAATAACTTGGAGAGGCCCATGAATACGAAGTCTACTGCAACGATCATAATGGATACCAATACCACGGACACAATGACGGCAACGGTATACTGAATCATCTGTTTTCTAGTCGGCCAGATGACCTTCTTCATTTCCATCTTGGTTTCTTTGAAAAACCTTGTCCAGGACTGATTGGCTTCCTGTGCTTTCGCTGCCGATGTTTGACGCTTCGCCTTGGCCATACTCACACCCCAGTTCTAATGAAAGAAATAATTATTTCGTTTCCTTATGAAGAGTGTGTTTGTGGCACCATTTGCAGTACTTCATCATTTCGATACGTTCAGTCGTATTCTTCTTGTTCTTGTTCGTACGATAATTGCGGCGCTTGCATTCTGTGCATGCAAGAGTAATTCCTTCACGCATTATTTACACCTCACTCAATCTTTCTCGGCCCACGGCCAATTAACATGCTTAAACAGTATATCACACGCTTTTCACGTAAGTCAATACTGCACTTAAAAAAGCCGGGCCATCCCAGCGAAACTATTGTAACACATCCCCTCACAAAGTACAATTCTTTATTTTTGATTTTTATCGTCTTTTTTACAAAAGAGTACGAATCTGAAAAAGCAAGAAAATACCGGAGAAAATCATGCGTCCTCTGCGCAGGCCGGCTCTTTCATTTCCCTCTTATTTCCTTTCTCTTTTATTTTTTCATTATTATAAAGGGATATTTTCACTGGAAATTTTTTGAAATTTTGATGCGAAAGTTTCATTTTGAAATCATTTTTCCTGGAGATATTACCATTTTCTTTTCTGCTGCTCTGTTTTTTGCGCAGCAGGAAGAAATTTGATTTGAGCATTTCTTTCTTAAGTGAGGATATAAATATGAAAGAGATACTGCAGATGGAAATGACAAGATGGATTTTGGGGAGGAGGTTGGGACTATACAATCTCACTTCACGCAAGAGAAAACCTTACAACCAGCCTACGGCTGAAGGAGATGAACCTCCTCAGGCGCATGCGCGCCAGCTCCCCCTACGGGGCGAGCTCTGACACCCTTAAACCAAGGCTAACGCCTTGAGGAAGATCAAAACCATACAACCGCAGCAAGAGCAATACAAATGAAAACCATATGACCAGCAGAGCTGTGGGAAGAATCAAAACCTTAAAACCAGCCTGCGGCTGTAAGAACTACAACTCATCCGTCGGCTGCGCCGACACCTTCCCTGAAGGGCAAGGTTAACCCCCTTAAACCTCACTTCGTTCGAGAATATACTATACAACTCGCTTCGCTCGAGGCAATCAACCCTATCTGCCCGGCCTTTTTAGAAACTGCACCCCTTTTGCCCTCCGGGCACTTCCCTCCGTTGGGGGCAGCTTGCGATGTGAAATGAAAAAATCGATGATTTTGTTTTGAACTTATATAGGCACCTTCCCCGTCTGGGAAGGCAAGTATTGTGCAGAGACGCATCAATGTTTCCGCACGCAAAAAGACCGTGAAGAGTGATTGCTCACTTTTCACGGTCTTTTATTTCAGATTTCAAATAGTCTCAAAAAAGAGATTATTTTGCGATCTTAGCTACAACGCCTGCGCCAACGGTACGGCCGCCTTCGCGGATAGCGAAACGCTGGCCTTCTTCCATAGCGATCGGGGTGATGAGCTTAACGCTCATTTCTACGTTATCGCCTGGCATGCACATTTCGGTGCCTTCCGGAAGGGTGATGTCGCCGGTTACGTCGGTGGTTCTGAAGAAGAACTGTGGACGATAGCCGTTGAAGAACGGTGTATGACGGCCGCCTTCATCTTTGGTCAGAACGTATACCTGAGCGGTGAATTCTGTGTGCGGATGAACGCTACCTGGTTTGGAGAGGACCTGGCCTCTTTCGATGTCTTTACGATCAATACCACGGAGCAGAGCGCCGATGTTGTCGCCTGCCATAGCCTGGTCGAGGGTCTTTCTGAACATTTCAACGCCGGTTACGACGGTTTCGGTCGGTTTTTCCTGCAGGCCGACGATTTCAGCCGGGTCGCCGACTTTGACGGTACCACGTTCAACTCTGCCTGTAGCAACTGTGCCACGGCCGGTGATGGTGAATACGTCTTCGACTGGCATCAGGAATGGTTTATCAGTGTCACGTTCCGGAGTCGGGATGTATTCGTCAACAGCCTTCATCAGGTCACGGATCTTCTGTTCATCTTCCGGGTTGCCGTTCAGAGCGCCGAGAGCGGAGCCAACGATAATCGGCACTTCATCGCCTGGATAGTCATAGGAAGAGAGGAGGTCTCTGATTTCCATTTCTACGAGGTCGATCAGTTCCGGATCGTCTACCTGGTCAGCTTTGTTCAGGAATACAACGATAGCCGGTACGCCTACCTGCTTAGCGAGCAGAATGTGTTCGCGGGTCTGCGGCATCGGGCCGTCAGCTGCGGATACTACGAGGATAGCGCCGTCCATCTGAGCTGCGCCGGTGATCATGTTCTTGACATAGTCAGCGTGCCCTGGGCAGTCTACGTGTGCGTAGTGGCGGGTTTCGGTTTCGTATTCAACGGTGGAGGTGTTGATTGTAATACCACGAGCTCTTTCTTCCGGTGCTTTATCGATGGAAGCATAGTCGAGGAAGTTTGCTTTGCCTTCTTCAGCCAGAACTTTGGTGATAGCGGCGGTCAGGGTTGTTTTGCCGTGATCGACGTGGCCAATGGTACCAATGTTAACATGCGGCTTGGTTCTTTCGTAATGTGCTTTTGCCATTTCTTTCTTCTCCTTATACAAAAAAGAATTTGCAAAATAAATTTGCGCTTCCATTATTATACATGGAAAGTCAATGAAGAACAAGAAAAATCATTGATGCAATCTATTCTGCGGGATAAAAATTTCCTTTTTGGAAAAGATCCCCTGCCCGCTCCAGATCATACAACTGGAAGGAAACTGTTCCGTTAAGGATTTTTAAATGTGAAAAAAGAGCTCCCAAAAAGAGAACTCTTTAATCACGGTTTTGGTGGCGGCTCAGAGATTTGAACTCCGGACACAGCGGGTATGAACCGCTTGCTCTAGCCAACTGAGCTAAGCCGCCATGGAGCTGATAACCAGGATTGAACTGGTGACCTTATCCTTACCAAGGATACGCTCTACCGACTGAGCTATATCAGCATCTATATGAAGAAAATTATTAACATGGTTGCGGGGGCAGGACTTGAACCTGCGACCTTCGGGTTATGAGCCCGACGAGCTACCAACTGCTCCACCCCGCGATATTGGTGGGTGGAATAGGATTCGAACCTATGAAGGCAAAGCCGGCAGATTTACAGTCTGCTCCCTTTAACCACTCGGGAATCCACCCACATATGGAGCTGGCAATAGGACTTGAACCTACGACCTGCTGATTACAAATCAGCTGCTCTACCAACTGAGCTACGCCAGCACGCAAGTGATGGTATTTATTATACACATCTTACTTACTTTTGTCAAGGACTTTTTTCGCTCACTTGGCGGTTCGTCCTCATCACAGTTACAGATTATAGCATAGGGATACGTACCTTGCAAGTGTTTTTTTTCAAACTTTTTATAAGAAGCAAACTTCTTATATACAAAGCCCCTCAGCCCTCTGTAGACTCTTCCGATCTGGAGGCCAATGGCGTATCCTGCGTCACATCCCTGTTCAGGACCTTCTTGGCGCCCTTCAGGAATTTCGGCCTTGGAATGAGGACGATATGTCCGCATCCGCAGCACTTCACGCGCATATCGCTCCCCAGCTGCATGACTTCCCATTCCTGGCTGCCGCAGGGGTGCTTCTTCTTCATCTGGACGATGTCTCCGATGCGAAATTGAATAAACTTCATAAGGCTCATCCTTTCTGAATTTCTATTCTTTTCTTGTTTCTTTATTGTATCACAAGGCGTAAGATTCTGAACGTTCCTTTTACGATTCTTTAACAGTATCTGCGGAAAGCGCAGGTTCAGGGACCATCAGGAAGCGGATGGGGAGAAAAGCAGCTCCTGCCGGGATGAAGCGGATAAAAAGATCGCGTCCCATATCCCAGGTGCCTGCTTCAATGTAATCTCTTTCTGTCCCGTTTCCGAACATGCGGAAGGATCTCTGCCCGTCTGTCCTGTATACGCGGGGAAGGTTCGGATAATAGCTGATCTGGAAGGTGCCAAGGTAGACACCGCCCTGTGCATTGATGTAGAGCTTGTAGCGCCCGGCTCCCCTGGAATGGAATACCATATGGTACGTAATGCCGTAGTCGCCCGTATTTTCGCGGTCGACTTTGCTGAGCTCATCGCGTCCCATCTGGAATGGCAGCGAATTTCCTATGGAAATGGCCGCATTTCCTTTTGAGAAATCCCATGGCTTATTTTCCATGTATACATCCATCGGGAATGTGCCGCGCATTTCATGAGAGTCAGGCAGAAGCGGAACTGAAAGATCAAGCGCCTTCTTCACATCTTCTTTTGTACCGTCAGGAACGATGGCAACGCCAAGGGAAACCGGTTTCTTCGTCTCGATTTCAACAATGCCGCTCACAAGGTCTCCACTCCTGATGCCCTTCTTGTCATCTTCAAAAAGGACGGTCCTTTCCTTAGGCAGGAGCTTTACAAGGACAGGATCGCCTGCCTCATTCACAGCCTCCCTGAAAGAAAGCGTGGCGCCCGTCGGCATGTAATCTGCGCTTGGATCGCCCTTGACCGTTCTGGTCACTGTGATATCCTGCTTTTTATCACTCTTGGCATACACAAGGACGCGGGCAGGCTTCCCCGTTTCATTGACGTGGTAATAATAGACGCGGCCCTTCCCCTTTTCTACCGTTCCTTCATAAAGGATGCCGTAGTTATCCGCATATTCAGGACAGTCGGAAAAGATAAGCTTCCCATCTTCTTTCTTGACCAGCATCGGGATCAGATTGTAATCAAGATCCACAGGGGAAATGCCCGGCGATACGCTGCCATCCGTTTTGGGAAGGGATGCCGAAGCACCTCCCACAGCACCTGCTGCAAAAAGTGTCGTCAGGATTCCCATCAGCCAACGTTTCAGTTTCAAATCACGCACTGCTTTCTGCGCCCGGAGGCGCTTCTATATTAAATCCTAATATGTATCAAAAATGCCGCGCGCTCCTCCATCAGAGGGACGCACGACAATTATAGAATAAAAATCAGGAAGCGGCAAATGGATTATTCTACTCCGCCAAGCTCCGCAACCATCGCTTCCATCTTCTTGAAACGATGTGCCAGGCCTGACTTCGTGATGCCGCAGATGACAGCCAGCTCGGAAAGGCTGGCATTCGGATGAGCGAGCCGCAGTTCGCAGGCTTCGCGGAGCTTCGGCGGAAGAGAAGACTCCCCGACCTTGTCCATCAGAGTCTGCGCCAGATGTGACTGCCTGACAGCCGCGTCGACTGTTTTCTGCAGATTTGCCGTCTCGCAATTGACCTGACGGTTCACGCGGTTTCTCATGTCCTTCACGACCCTGACGCCTTCAAAGTCCATGTAGCTCTGGGCGGCGCCGACGATCTGAAGAAATCCGGACACTTCATCGCCATCTTTTATATATACTATATAATCATTTTTCCTGTCCGTCAGTTTGGCATTCATGCGGAAAGCTTTCATCGCCTTCACGATTTCCCCGGCGAACTTCTGGGACTGCGTCACCATCTCGAGATGATAATCGCTCTGCGGACGGCTGACAGAGCCGCCGCCAAGGAATGCCCCTGCCAGGTATGCTCTCTTTTCTTCATCCGTCTTCAGGTTTTCCATATCCTCGACGCCCGCCAGAGGCGAAAGCCCCATCGTATTCAGGAAGGCAAGCCCTTCAGCGGAAGGCTGCACGACAAGCGTGTAGACATTCTTCTTGCGGAGTCTTCTCCCCTGCCGCACCATCGTGGAAGGCATGAGGCCGAAATCCTTCTTCAGATAAACGAGGACGCGGCGCGCAACAGCGCTGTTTCCCGTAGAGAATTCCAGTCCCCAGCGGCCATGGCCGCCTGTAATGAACGAGCCGCTCATGCGCAGGAGAGCCAGAAGCTCAGCCACGCGGCAGTCCCGGTCATCCCTCTGGATACGGGCAAGCTCATTTTTCACTTGTTCGGTAAATGACATTAATGACTCCTTCTCAGGTAAGATTCCAGCGCATCAGGCGGAATATTCGCCTTCAGCAGATTATGAATCTGCACAATTTTATTGGCGAGCACATCATTATCCTGTGCTGCGCCTTTTTCAATACCCAGGAGATCCGCCTCGATGAGGACAGCGCCCAGATCATTGACTTTCGCGCGGTCGATCCTGACGGGGTACGCATGGACCTTGGCATACTGCGCAAGGACTTCCGGTCTTGGCGTCCCGTTATTGGCAAGGACGAAGTTCACGAAACCGGGCCCCACATGGTCGATGATCGCCTGCAGATGATCGCTGACTGTAAATCCGGTCGTTTCACCAGGCTGTGTCATGACATTGCAGATATAAAGCACAGGCGCGCTGCTTTCGCGGATCGCCTGCAAAATTTCAGGAACGAGGAGATTCGGGAGGACCGATGTATAAAGGCTTCCCGGCCCCAGTGTAATAAGGTCTGCCTGCTTGATTGCCTGCAGCGCATCCCCGACGGCAATCGGATCATCCGGAATCGTCGAAAGCTTTTCAATCCGGACCTTCTTTCCTGCCTTCTGCGGATATTCGGAAATTTCCGACTCCCCTTCGACAGAGACCCCGTCCGACATCTTGGCGACGAGGCGCACCCTTTCAGGCGTTGCCGGGATGACCTGGCCGCGAATGTTCAGGACTTTACTCGCTGCCTCAAGTGCATTCTGAGGATTGCCGAATTCCTTGATCAGGGCAGCCAGGAAGAGATTGCCAAGGCTGTGTCCTGCCAGCTCCCCTTCCCCGCCGAAGCGGTACTGGAAGAGCTGTTCCAGCACGGATTCCTTGTCAGCCAGAGCGACAAGGCAGTTCCTGAGATCGCCCGGGGCAATGATGCCCATTTCCTCACGGAGACGTCCCGAGGAGCCGCCGTCGTCAGCCACCGTTACGATGGCTGAAATATTGGATGTCTTGCTCTTAAGACCTCTGAGCAGCATGGAAAGACCATGTCCGCCTCCGATGCACACGATGCGCATCCCTCTGGAAAGCTCGATCTTGGAAAGAAGCTTCTTGGAGACTTCCTTCTGATCAGGAGCAATCAGCTCGAGGAAACGCTTCACCAGCTTCCTCACAGCCAGAAGCATGATCCAGATGCCTGCAAGAATCATGATCGTGCCGCAGATGGCAAGGAATGTATAGCTGTAACTCCCCGTGATCTGGTAAGCCAGACGGAGCATATGCTCTTCCATGACGCCGAAAATCTGATAGTTCATGATCAAGGTCGCGCCAAAGACGAGGATGATGATGCCCACAGAGAAGAGAAGCATCCACCTCTTGATCGACAGGCCGGGGTACAGCCACTGAACGAAATGTTTCATAGGCTAGCCCTCCTGTTCATCGACGGCATCGTGTTCCACGTGATTCCTGTGGAGGTCACGATGTTCAATATTCACGTGGCCATACTTCTCCTTCAAATGATTTCCAAGCTTTTCCGTAACGAATACAGAACGGTGCATGCCGCCCGTACATCCTACGGCGATTGTAAACTGCGTCTTGCCGGATTCCTTGAACTGCTCGACCATGAAATCCATGAAATCATAGAGCTTCGTCAGGAATTCTCCCGTGACAGGCGCCGCGCTGATGTAGTCTCCGACTTCCTTCACGCGTCCTGTCCAGTACTTGTACTTCTCCACATAGAAAGGATTCGGCAGGAAACGGACATCAAGCACCGTGTCCGCATCAATCGGAATCCCGTATTTGAAACCGAAGGAAAAAACAGTAATCTGCATTTCCTTCTTGTGATTGTCGATGCCGAAGCGGTTGTTCAGATGTTCCTTCAGATCTTCTGTCTTCATCGTCGTCGTATCGATGATGATATCTGCCTGCGCGCGGACGCCCGCCAGAATTTTCCTTTCCTGCTCGATGCCGTCCTGGATACGCATCGTCTTGGCAAGCGGATGCTGCCGGCGCGTTTCCATGTAGCGGCGCACAAGCGCTTCATCCGAAGCTTCGAGGAATACCACCTCATGCGGGATGCCGCGTTTTTCCAGTTCCTTGAGAGCCTGCGGCAGCGCATCGAAGAACGACCCGCCGCGGATGTCCGTCACGACAGCCACATGGCGCGTATTCGACGTGCTCTTCCAGCAGAGATCAGCAAACCTTGCTATCAGAATCGGAGGGAGATTATCCACGCAGTAATAGCCCATATCTTCCAGCTTCTGCATGAAATTCGTTTTTCCCGCCCCGCTCATTCCTGTAATAATGACAAAACGAAAATCATCCATTATCTCGCCTCCAGTACATACCGGGCAATGGCCTTAGCCACCCCGTCCTCATTATTGGAATCCGTCAGTCCCTTTGCCGCTTCCTTGGCAGAAGGAGAAGCATTCGCTACCGCAAAAGAAGACCCTGCCATACGGAGCATCGAAGCATCATTATTGCCATTGCCGAAAGCCATGATCTCCGATGGCTCGATGCCGTACGTCTCAGCCAGCGCCTTCACTGCATTTCCCTTCGAACATTCCTTATTATTCATTTCGAAGAAGAAAGGCTTCGACTTCACCTGCCCCACCTTGTCCGCATAACCGGTGCGGAGCACGGATTCGATTTCCTTCATCACTTCCATATCATAATCGCAGACGAGAATCTTCGTCGGTGCCTTCTTGGGCGTATAGAAATCATCGCCTGCCACATGCGCCTTCACGCCGCACTGCTTTTCATACGCATCCGTTCTTTCATCACGGAACGGCACATACAATTCATCGTCAATATATGTATGCGCGTACCATCCATGCTCGCGGATCACAGAAAGGATTTCCAGTGCCAGATCGTAATCGATCCGCACATCACGGAGCACCTTCCCTCTTTCGCAAAGCCCCGTCATGGAGCCCGTATAACAGATCATCGGCACATCGCCAAGACCGATCGCCTGTCCCCACGGACGCGCAGCCTGGAACATGCGGCCTGTCGCAATGACGATCTTCACGCCCTTATCCATCGCGCTTTTCAGGACCTTCTTTGTGTAGTCCGAAACAGAAATATCATCATGAAGCAGTGTATCATCCAAATCAATCGCTATTAATTTGATCGCAGACATAAGTACCTCTTGTGTAAAATACAAAATCATAATTTCATGGAAATCTTTGATTCACCCTCCGTGAATCTTTTCATGTTTCCTATTATATCACAAAAGGAAACGCCCGAAGACGTGTAAATGAAATTTCAAAATTTTGTTTCTATTTTGAAAAAAGAAAGAGCCACCCGCGTACGGATGACTTTTCACCTATTTCTTACTTCTTCAAAAGGCCGAGACTGTTCAGCCACTGGTTCATTTCCTTGTCATTGCCATCATAACGGAAGCCCTGTGCAAAGGAGGCGCCCTTTACGACCGTCTTCATATGCTCAATGCTCTTGTCAATGGAAGATCCGCCGCTGGTGCAGAAAGGAACGATCGTCTTTCCGGAGAAATCTCCGCTTTCAAGGAATGTGTCGATGATCATCGGTTCCTGGTACCACCAGATCGGATAACCGACCATGATGACATCATACTTGGAAAGGTCTGCCTTGCCTGCGATAGCCGGACGTGCATTGTCCTTCTGTTCCTGCTTAGCGCGGTCCGTCGTGGCATCGTACTCACCCGGATACGGATCAGCCGCTTCGATACGGTAAATATCTCCGCCCGTCAGTCCCTGAATCTTTTCAGCAGCTGCCTTCGTATTTCCCGACCAGGAGAAATAAGCAATCAGTACCTTCTTGCCGGAAAGACTAGCCTGCTGCTGCGCCGTCGATTTTGCAGGCGTCGGAGATGCAGCGCTTCCGCCGCAGCCTGCCGCCAGACCGAGGCCTAAAATCATGAAAATGACCATTAAAATCTTTTTGAAATTCATGTTCCACCCTCCCATGCTAAAAATAAAATCTTGTTATCTTCAATGTAATCCTGCATGGAAATGATGTCAAATACCCATCATTTATTGCCTGTCATGCCTTAAGTGTATGGATGAAAAATCATCCTCTTTATATATTACCGGATATGAAAAAGCCCCTCAGATCTCTCAAAAGGGGACTTTTTATTAAAATAACCCGAAAAGATTGATAGCAGTTAAATCAACCGCATTTCTTTTGCGTACACAGATTATACAGTTGCAGCGTCTCCTTAAATCCGTTATTGTCCGAATTCATAGGTAAGCTCCATCTCTAATTTTTTATACTCAATCCACAACTCTTTTATCTCTTCCGAGGTCTCTGGTTTAAATGCCCCTCTCCATCAACTAAGGCGCGCCATGGTTTTATTTTCTCCCACATTTTGTCTAATTTGGATTTTGTTTCTTCATAATTCATGGCTTCTTTACCCCCCTTTAAGATGAACATTTACCATATACTCAGCTTCCCATTCAGAAAATCCATAGAATCATATTTGCCAAAAGTTTATAAAATCAATATCCACTGATTTTATAATCATTTAGGCCCTTCTTATCGCAAAGTTAATACCACGCTAAAATCACAGATTTCTTATAATCTCCCTGCTTCGCATGTTCCATCAAATACGGTATAACATGGCCTATGTAAAAGCCAGTTCCACAATCATCTTTTTTCTCAATGGTGATTTCACCTGTTTTTCTGTTAATTGTGACAATTCCATCTCCCCATTCTTGATTGTTCTCAGGGAAATAAGAGCAACTAGCAATATCATCTGTCAACTTTATCAGGTCTATTCTTACCATTAAGATTCACCGCCTTCGAATAATTATATTTCCGTTCAGTTATTCTATGAGCCTCATCATAATAGTATTTATATCGATTCATTAATTCATACTCAAGGCGTTCATGCTTTATTAGTATTATATCACATTCATATAACTTTCCCGCCAAGAAGCCTTTGGAACGATCCTGCCATATCATACATACCATATCATACATAAAATGAGTAAACACTATGATGCCCGTCAGCTAAATCATATTCATTAATAAGCACGTGCTCATAAACTTTTTTAGCTGACTTTATATTTATTCTGACAGCCTCACTCAATTTCTTAATAATTATTTCTCGGTTTGAGTTTATTATTTCTTCATAATACAGTTTTGCATGTTTACTTCGTTTTATGTAATCTGGATCACTTTCATTATTTAATGCTCCTTTTTGCCTATTTGTGAAATGTTTTTTACCTTCTACTTGTCTCTCATTCTACTCATCTAACATCACAGACTTATCCACACAAGGGAGTGTAAAATAGTTTGTGTAAATCGGTATTGCATGAATCTACTTTATGCCCCATACTGGGGTAAACAAAGATAAGGACGGTAACAGAATGGCAAACTGTAAAACTCCACCAACTACCCCAGGCGAGCAGATTGCTCAGCAAATCCTCAACAACTACGACATCAAGAGCGCGGAAGACGTACAGGACGTCCTGAAGCAGATTTTTGGCCCCATTTTTGAGTCCATGCTCAAAGGTGAGATGGAAAATCATCTCGGCCATAAGAAGCATGAGCGCTCCGAAGACGGTGACAATGTCCGGAACGGCTATTCATCCAAGACGCTCAAGACCTCTCTGGGCGAGGTTCCTATCCGCGTCCCTAGGGATCGCCAGAGTACGTTTGAACCGCAGATCATCAAGAAGCACCAGCGCGACGTTTCGTCCATCGAGGGCAAGGTACTGGCGATGTATGCCCGTGGCATGAGCCAACGCGACATCGCTGCAACCATCGAAGACATCTACGGCTTCCAGATGTCACATGAACAGATCTCCACCATCACAGGCTGCGTCATGGAAGAGGTCGAGGCATGGCGGAATCGTCCGCTCCAGTCGTTCTATCCATTTGCTTTCGTCGACTGCATCTACGTATCGCTGCGCACGGAGTATGGCGTCCAGCAGGTGGCCGTCTATGTCATGCTTGCCTATGACGTCAACGGCTGCAAGGATGTCCTTGGCCTCTGGATCAACGAGACGGAGAGCAAGCATGCCTGGATGCAGATCTCCGACGAGCTGCGGGCTCGCGGCGTTAAGGATCTTGGCATCCTGTCCATGGATGGCGTGAGCGGATTGGAGGAAGGCGCCAAGGCTGTATTCCCGCATGCCACGGTTCAGCGCTGCATCGTACACCTCATCCGCAATTCCATCCGCTACATCCCACGCAAGCAGTGGAGTGCATTCACGAAGCAGCTGAAGCTCATCTATGGTGCCATCAACGTCAAGCAGGCCCGTCAGGAATTCGAGAAGTTCAAGACCGACTGGCAGGCTTATCCAGGCGCGGTCAGCGTAAGGGAAAACAATTTCTCACACGTCGAGCAGCTCTATAACTATGGCAGTGCTGTGCGCAAGATCATGTACACGACTAATGCCATCGAGAGCGTCAACTCTAGCTTCCGCAAGGTGACCAAGAAAGGCGCTTTCCCCAACGAGGATGCAGTCTTCAAGATTTTCTACCTACGCATCCAAGAGCTCTATAAAAAATGGAAGGGTCGTCACGTCGCAAACTGGGCGATGGTCCGGAACCAGCTGCTCATGGACGACAGGATGTCTCAGCTTATGCAGCAATACGATGTTGCTTATTGAATCGATTTACACAAAACTCTTGACACACCCCTTGTTTCAGTGAAAGGGAAATGATTGCTTCCGTAAATTGTAGAATGAAATTGAACACTAAAACTAAATAAAAAGATCCATAGGATTGCATCAATGGTAAAATTAAGTTACGACACAAAATTAACCGGAGGCAATCACTATGGACTACCTAAATAATACCATTAATACCCTACCTCGCGAAAGAGGACAACACTTAAGATTTGAAGATCGATGCGAAATCAAAGCGCTCCATAAGCAAGGTTACTCTTATCGCCAGATTGCAAAAGCACTTAATTGCTCACCTAGTACTGTGGGCTACGAATTAAAACGTGGCACTGCAACTAAGACGACACATCGAGGCAGACCAACAGAGTATGTACCTAGTCGAGGTCAAGCCGTTTACTATGAAAACAGAAAACGTTCTGGTCGTAAACAGCGCATTACGTCTGAAAGTCCATTTGCTATTTGGGTTGCAGCGCAAGTTAAAAAAGCTAACTGGTCATTAGACGTATGTGCTGGCTATGCTAAGAAGCATAATCTGTTTACTGAAGAGGAACTTGTATGTGCTAAAACGCTGTATAACGCCCTTAATCAATCACGCCTACCATTATCCCTATTCGATGTACCAGAACTGCTTAGTCGTAAAAAGTCAAAGCCTAAACAAGCAAAGAACGTACGCATCTTTGGCCGAAGTATTGATGAACGACCAGATATCGTTAAGCTACATCTTGAGATTGGTCATTGGGAAATAGATACTATCGTTGGTAAGCGTAAAGGTAAAGAGGCTGTGGTACTAACTTTAGTAGGGAGTGTAAAATAGTTTGTGTAAATCGGTATTGCATGAATCTACTTTATGCCCCATACTGGGGTAAACAAAGATAAGGACGGTAACAGAATGGCAAAGTGTAAAACTCCACCAACTACCCCAGGCGAGCAGATTGCTCAGCAAATCCTCAACAACTACGACATCAAGAGCGCGGAAGACGTACAGGACGTCCTGAAGCAGATTTTTGGCCCCATTTTTGAGTCCATGCTCAAAGGTGAGATGGAAAATCATCTCGGCCATAAGAAGCATGAGCGCTCCGAAGACGGTGACAATGTCCGGAACGGCTATTCATCCAAGACGCTCAAGACCTCTCTGGGCGAGGTTCCTATCCGCGTCCCTAGGGATCGCCAGAGTACGTTTGAACCGCAGATCATCAAGAAGCACCAGCGCGACGTTTCGTCCATCGAGGGCAAGGTACTGGCGATGTATGCCCGTGGCATGAGCCAACGCGACATCGCTGCAACCATCGAAGACATCTACGGCTTCCAGATGTCACATGAACAGATCTCCACCATCACAGGCTGCGTCATGGAAGAGGTCGAGGCATGGCGGAATCGTCCGCTCCAGTCGTTCTATCCATTTGCTTTCGTCGACTGCATCTACGTATCGCTGCGCACGGAGTATGGCGTCCAGCAGGTGGCCGTCTATGTCATGCTTGCCTATGACGTCAACGGCTGCAAGGATGTCCTTGGCCTCTGGATCAACGAGACGGAGAGCAAGCATGACTGGATGCAGATCTTCGACGAGCTGCGGGCTCGCGGCGTTAAGGATCTTGGCATCCTGTCCATGGATGGCGTGAGCGGATTGGAGGAAGGCGCCAAGGCTGTATTCCCGCATGCCACGGTTCAGCGCTGCATCGTACACCTCATCCGCAATTCCATCCGCTACATCCCACGCAAGCAGTGGAGTGCATTCACGAAGCAGCTGAAGCTCATCTATGGTGCCATCAACGTCAAGCAGGCCCGTCAGGAATTCGAGAAGTTCAAGACCGACTGGCAGGCTTATCCAGGCGCGGTCAGCGTATGGGAAAACAATTTCTCACACGTCGAGCAGCTCTATAACTATGGCAGTGCCGTGCGCAAGATCATGTACACGACCAATGCCATCGAGAGCGTCAACTCTAGCTTCCGCAAGGTGACCAAGAAAGGCGCTTTCCCCAACGAGGATGCAGTCTTCAAGATTTTCTACCTACGCATCCAAGAGCTCTATAAAAAATGGAAAGGTCGTCACGTCGCAAGCTGGGCGATGGTCCGGAACCAGCTGCTCATGGACGACAGGATGTCTCAGCTTATGCAGCAATACGATGTTGCTTATTGAATCGATTTACACAAAACTCTTGACACACCCCTTTAGTAGAGAAAGTAACGCATAAATTCATTGCTATTAAGATTCGACGTAAAGATGTAGCATCTGTAAAAGCTGCTTTACGTAGTCTCAAAATATATTATGGATCACAATTTGCTACTGTATTTAAAACAATTACAGCAGACAACGGAACTGAGTTTGCGGAATTATCTCAGTTAGAACGATATGGTATAATGGTATATTTTGCTCATCCATATAGCTCTTATGAGAGAGCTATATGGATGAGCGTCACAATCGCATTTTCAGAAAGTACGTACCTAAAGGAAAGTCTATCGAAAACTACTCTGCTGAGCAGATTCTCTGGTTTGCAGAGGATATGAATTCATTACCTAGAAAGTCCCTTGGGTATGATACGCCTGATGATTTATTCGAAGCTTATTTAGATACCGTCTATGCAGCTTAAATTATTTGGTTAAAGGTGTTCAATTTGAACTTGCAATTTTAGAAATGATTGCTTCTACTGAGACATTAAAAAATGGCAAGGAAAAAGGACCTGTCCTCAGACAGATCCTCATTTGGCGGAGAGAGGGGGATTCGAACCCCCGTGACGGTATTCGCCGTCAACATGATTTCCAATCATGCACCTTAAACCGCTCGGACACCTCTCCATGCTGCTTTTCCCTGACCTTTCGGCCAGCCTGTATGAGCCGTGGTTTTCGGCTTTTTGGGCTCGTCAGTAACAACTGACTTAATCATTATACACATCAAAGCAGCATGTGTCAACGGAAAATTTACATTTTTTCAAAAATTTCCTGAAGTCTTTCGTTTTCGTTTGTTTCACCAAGGGCAAGGACGAGGAGAAGGCGGGCTTTCCAGCCGGAGAGGTCTCCGCCCAGGATGATGCCGCTTTCTTTCATGGAGAGGGCGCTTCCTTCGTAGCTGTATTCCTGCATGACGCTTCCAGAGGGGACGCGGGTGGTGAGGACTACGGGGATGCCCTGCTTGCGGAGGGCAAGGATTTCTTTTCTGCAGAGGGGCGGTACGTTGCCGCAGCCCAGGCCGTCTATGACGACACCTTTGACGCCTGCTTTTCCTGCGCATTTGACGATTTCTCCATCCATACCGGACCATGCGGAGATGAGCCAGACGTTTGGTTCGATGGTTTCCGGATGAAGTCTTGCATGGGGCATAGGTCTTCTTCCATAAATGATTTCCTTGCCATAGACAGCACCAAGGGGTCCGTAGTTCAGATCGCGGAAGGTGTCCGGATTGGTCGTATGGGATTTTGTGACGTCTTTGGCTGCGTAAATGCGGTCCTGCAGGCAGACGAGGACGCCCATGCCTTTGGACATGTCGTCAGCAGCAGTGCGGACGGCGGAGAGGATATTTTCCGGGCCGTCAGCAGAGAGTTCGGAAGCTCCTCTCATGGCGCCTGTGACGCAGACTGGTTTTTCTGTTTTCAGGGACATGTCGAGGAAGAATGCGGTTTCTTCCAGGGTATCGGTCCCATGGGTGACGACGAAGCCGTCTGCTTTCCCCTCTTCAGATAGTTTGTCGATCAGATGAGAGAGGTCGAACATTTTCTCTGCGCTCATCCAGCCGCTCGGCACGTTGGAGAATTCGACGACGGAAACGTCTGCCCAGTCAGAAAGTCCGGGAACGGCAGCTGCCAGATCTTCTCCAGATACAGCAGGAACGAGGCCGCCGGTTTCCGGGTCTTTTTTCATGGCAATGGTGCCGCCGGTTGTAATGACGATGATATGTTTTTTCATGATTTCATCCTTTCAATCGTTATCGGTTTTTATTATTGTATCACCGCCATACAGAGTCATCGCATGAGAAAAGGAGCGGATTTCTCCGCTCCCTTCCTCTGGATCGTGTTGCAACCTGTGAGGGTTGATATATGGCTACTGTTTTTTCTTTCCGCCCAGATAGGCCGCCATGACATCCGGGTTGCTAGCCACTTCCTGCGCAGGCCCCTCCATGACGATTTTGCCCGTCTCCATGACGTAAGCGTAATCGGCAATCTGGAGCGCTTTGCGGGCGTTCTGCTCAACCAAAAGAACAGTAGTACCCATTTTGTTAATGTCTTTGATTACATCAAAGATCTGCTGTACGACCAAAGGCGCAAGGCCCATGGAGGGTTCATCAAGAAGCATGACTTCCGGTCTGGCCATCATGGCGCGGCCGATGGCGAGCATCTGCTGTTCGCCGCCGGAGAGTGTGCCTCCGAACTGGTTTTGTCTTTCAAAAAGTCTGGGGAAGCGTTCGAATACCTTAGAGAGGTCTTCGCTGATTCCCGCTTTGTCTTTTCTCTGGAAAGCGCCGAGCTCCAGATTTTCACGGACGGACATGTTCTGGAGGATCTGGCGTCCTTCCGGTACGAGCACGACGCCGCCTCTGACGATTTCGAAGGGCTTCTTGCCGACGATGGATTCGCCTTTGAAGAGGACGTCGCCTGCGACTGGCTTCATGACGCCCATGATCGTTTTCATGGTCGTGGACTTGCCGGCGCCGTTGGCACCGATGAGTGTGACGATTTTTCCTTCCGGTACGGAGAGGTTGACGCCTTTCAGCGCTTTAATGTTCCCGTAGGAAGATTCAATGTTTTTCAGTTCAAGCAGCATCAGTTGTCATCCTCCTTCCCGAGGTATGCTTCAATAACCTGCGGATTGTTCTGCACTTCATCCGGCACGCCTTCAGCGAGTTTCTTGCCGAAGTTGACGACCATGACGCGGTCGCACAGGCTCATGACGAGCTGCATGTCGTGTTCGATCAGGACGATCGTGATGCCGAACTTTTCGCGGATATTTCTGATCAGTTCTGTCAGGGCAGCTGTTTCGCTGTCGTTCATGCCGGCTGCCGGTTCATCGAGGAGGATGAGTTTCGGCTTTGTTGCCATGGCGCGGGCGATTTCCAGCTTTCTCTGCTTGCCGTATGGAAGCTCGGTAGCCAGGCGGTCCGCATCTTTATCCAGGCCGACAAAAGCAAGGAGTTTCATTGCTTCTTCGCAGGCTTCTTTTTCTTCCTTCTGCTGGGAAGCGGTATGGATGATGCTGGCCAGGAGGCCGGATTTCATGCGGTCATGGACACCGACCAGGATATTTTCCAGTACGGTCATACCGGTGAAAAGGCGGATGTTCTGGAATGTACGGGCAATGCCCAGGTTGATGATCTGGTAAGGCTTCTTCCCTTCAATGGACTGGCCGTTGAAGATGACGTCGCCTTCGGTGACCTGGTAGACGCCTGTGATCAGGTTGAAAATGGTGGTCTTGCCGGCGCCGTTTGGTCCGATGACGCCATAGATTTCTCCTTCATCGACATGGAAGGACATATTGGAAACGGCTGTCAGGCCGCCGAACTGTTTAACGACATCTTTCATTTCGAGCAGCATTAGTCATCTCCTCCTTCCACTTTGACTGGTTTTGCTTTTCTGGAAAATTTAGAGGAAATCCATTTCATAGCATCATAGGACAGGATGCCGTCCGGGCGGAAGCCCATCAGGACGACGAGCATGATGCCGTAGATCATGTCTCTGTATTCAGAAAGAGCACGGAGGGATTCCGGAACGATGGTAAGGATGGCAGCGCCCAGGACAGAGCCCCAGAGAACGTTGCTGCCGCCGAATACGGTGTAAAGAAGGATGTCGACGACTTTGTGCCAGTCGAAATCGGTCGGTGTGATGAAGAATGTGGCATGTGCATAGAGTGCGCCGGCTACGCCTGCGAAGAATGCGCTGAAGAGGAATGCCATCATTTTGTAGTAAACGACATTGATGCCTGTCAGGGATGCTGCGTATTCATCCGCTTTGACAGCTGCCATCGCGCGGCCCACGCGGGAGTGTTCCAGTCTGTACCAGAAGGTGACGATGGCGATGACGATGAGGAGAAGGACGATGCACATCAGGAACTGGCCGCCTGTCTGGGAGTCCATTTCCAGAGCATCGAGAAGGCCCCAGTCGCTGGCATAGTCAGAAAGCGTGGATGCCATGGACGGAATGCCGGAGAAACCAAGCGCGCCGTGCGTGATGGTCAGGTTTAATGCGATAACGCGGACGACTTCGCCAAAGCCCAGTGTCGCGATGGCCAGGTACAAGCCGCGCAGGCGGATGGTCGGAAGGCCGATGATCATGGCTACGAAAGCTGCCATGAGGCCGCCGCAGAAGATGCCAAGAGGCATCGGGAAACCGTAATCAGCCGTCAGGATGGCTGAAGTGTAAGCGCCGAAGCTCATGAGACCTGCATTGCCCAGGGAAAGAATGCCTGTGCAGAGGGTCATGTAAATCGTCAATGCAAGTATAATGTTGATGCAGACGAAAGTGAAGACCTGCAGGAAATACCCGTTCAATAACTCTTCCATTACGGTCTGCCTCCTTTCCCCGCTTTGGAGAATAACCCTTCAGGACGAAGGAACAGAATCAGGATGATCATGCCGAATGCGACAGCGTCCCTGTAGGAGGATGCGCCGTATGCGACGGTGAATACTTCTGCAATGCCCAGAATGAAACCGCCGGCCATTGCGCCTTCTACGTTGCCGAGACCGCCCATGATGAGGACTGCCAGGCCCTTGAGGCCCATAGCCGTGCCCATTGTCGGTTCGATGGCGTTGAAGGAAAGTCCGATCAGCACGCCAGCGGCTGCGCCCAGTGCGGATGCCAGCATGACGGTGAAGGTGATGATGCGGCCTGTGTTTATGCCAAGCAGGCCTGCTGTTTCAGCGTTTTCAGAAGTCGCTCTGACTGCTTTGCCGACTTTTGTACGGTCAAGTAGCAGTGTCAGGAGAACCATCAGGACAACGGCCGTGCCGAGGCTGATGATCTGGATGCCTGAAATCTTGAAGAGGCCCATATCCATCAGGCTGTTGTCGAATGTGGCCGGGAAAGACCGCGTCTGCGGACCCCAGACCATGAGCGCCACGCTTTCAAGGAACGTGGATACGCCGATTGTACTGATTAAAGGCGCAAGATGGGTGACCTTGCGGCGGCGGAGAGGACGGAGAGCAAAGATTTCCAGTCCGTAGCCCAGTACGGCTCCGCCGATCATAGCACCGATAAGTGCAGGAAAAATTCCAAATCCTGCTTCTGTGACAAGAAGCAGTCCGATGTAAGCGCCCATCATGAAGATGCCGCCATGTGCCATGTTGACGATATTGAGTACGCCGAATACCAGCGTATAGCCGATGGCAATGACCGCATAGGCGCTTCCCAGCGTTAACCCGTTGACAAGCTGTTGAAAGAACACGATCTCTATCCCCTTTCTCAAATAGAAGGCAAGCCTTCTTCTCTTAACAGAACGAATGGTACAAAAAAGCCCCTGCTGCAATCTGGCGTCATTGCAACAGGGGCGAAAGGATTCGCGGTACCACCCTACATTATACTCAAGTGTTTTCATCCGTAACGTGGACAGACGCCTTCATCTACTTATTTCGGCAAAGGAGCTCACGGGTGATATTAAATCCTGGAATGCACCGGTTTGCACCATACACCGGCTCTCTGAGGCATGGACCACAATTTACTTTGTCCCATTCATCGCTTTTCATATGCCTGTAACGCCGGCCGCGTCGAAAGCTAATCTGTTCACTTTCGAGAACTCCCGGGTGAGCTCGCATTGTGATGTCTGCACCGGCTTTCACCATCCGCCGGTTCTCTGGAGCATATTATCAGAATGCTTATCCCGATCCTTGCCATTCGTTCTGTCGTTATTGTTGATATTATACCCTTGCCAAATGAAATGTCAATAGATTTCTTTCGAATTCTGAAAAATCATTTCAACAGAGCTGCCTTATCAATAAATCGTATCTTTTCGTACCGCTTTTCCTTTTCTATGATACAATACAATTATCAATCAGGAGGCAATCCGCATTCCGCCGTACTTTTTTTCAAAAAAGGAACCGACGGGCTCTTTCAAAGGGGGAATTTCTATGCTGCAGCAGATCTCCATCTTCACTGCCAACCAGAAAGGCGCGCTGAGCAAGATCACAGCCATTCTGGAAAAGAACAATATCAACATTTACACGATGTTGGCAACCGACAGCGCCGAATTCGGTATCGTACGCCTCATCACGGACGACGCTGAAAAATCAGAGAAAGCGCTGAAGGACGCAGGATACCAGTGCCGCCTCGACTGCATCATTGCCGTCGACATGGCATCGGACAAGCCTGGCACATTGAATCACATCCTCGCCGATCTCAATGATGCCAATGTCATGATCCGCTATCTCTACATTTCCTTTGACCGCCAGACCGGCACGCCGATCGCTGTCTTCAATACGAATGATTCCGAAACGGAGACATTCCTTCGCGGCAAGGGCTACAAACTGCTCGACACGCTGTAAGACATGCATTCAAAAGTCCGGCCGCTTTCGCAGTGCCGGATTTTTTTCAGGGCCCATGGTATATAGAAGCATACCATGTATCATATTTTTGCGTACTTGGAATCCATTTTCACTCTGACTATAATGAAAACAGGAAATGGAAATGAAAGGAGTCATGATGACAAAGGATATCGATGAGAACACGCTCGGCCTTTCGGAAAAGGAAAAAGCATTCCTGAAGGCCGAGGAAGAACGGATGGGCATGAAGCTCAAGGAGCTCGTGAGCCCTCCTGTTTACAATATGTGCTTCGCCTGCGGATCGGCGAATCCGATCGGGCTGCACCTTCATTTCTTTGCCATCCCTGACGGATGCATTTCCTTTTTCACGCCCAGAAGAGAACACCAGAGCTACAATGACCGCATGCACGGCGGGCTCATCATGACGCTGATGGATGAAGTCATGGGCAATTACTTATTTCTGACCGGCGGCGTCCCCGCTTATACCGGCAAGATGGAATCCCGTTTCCGCTCCCCTATCCTCATCGGAGAGACGGTCGAGATCCGCTGCCATGAAGAAAAGCGCAGGGGACAGCTCGTCATTATGACGGCCAAGATCATCAAGGAAGACGGCACGGAAGCTGCCGAGGCTGTATCCCACATGATGCTTGAACCGCCTTCGAAAGGATGATGCATAATGGCAAAGGAAGAAATTATTCAGAAGGTCAAGGAAACAATGGAAGCACCGAGCTGCTTTGCAGGATTAAAAGCAGTCTGCCAGGAATACCTGGAGGCTCAGGGAACTGGCAAGGAAAAGGAAGCTGCTGAAAAGCTCTCCGCTGCTTTGAAGGACTGCGTCCAGTCCATCGACACTGTCATTCCCTTCTTCAAATCCGAAGCTGGCGTGAAGTACTTCGGCAAGGAAACTGCCGCAGCTCTTGCAAAGGCTGCTGATGAAGCCAAGGAAAAGGGCTCGAAGTACTGCATCTGCCCGGCGTGCACTGCCGGCGGATACCTGCTCGACCATATCCATGAACTGTAATCCATTGAAAAATGCATTGAAAAGAGGCTGTGAATCCGGTGATCCGGTTCACAGCCTCTTTTTATGCCCTCGCCGCAAGGGCCTTACCTGCTGTTATCCGAAAGGGTTGCGGCGAATACACTTCCATATCTTTCCGTCTCTTCGTAAGCCCTTTCGCTTGGAGTAAACACTTCCCTTTTCTCTTCCTTCAGACTGTACTTCTTCAGGAAATCCTGCATGCTGACGGGCTTTGAATAATAGAAGCCCTGGAAATAATCACAGCCCATCCTTTTCAGACCGTCAACCATCTCCTTCGTCTCGACGCCTTCCGCCACGACCTTGAATCCCATGCGGTGCATGCTCTGGATCAGGTTTGGCAGGTACGAATCCGGATGCGCGAAGTGGCCGCGTACGAGGGACACGTCGATTTTGATTTCTTCAAAAGGAATGTCCTTCATGCGGGACGCGTTCGAAAATCCCGTACCATAATCATCGAGAGCAAGATCAAATCCCATATTTTTCAGAAGGCCCACCTGCTTGAATCCGGCGGAATTCAAGGCGCCCTGTTCCGTGAGTTCGAGGCGGACTGTCGATACCGGCACGCCGTAGTTTTCACGGATGTCATTCAGGCGTTCTGCCAGACAACGGCGCAGACACTGCACTGGCCCACATTGACGTGCACCCACTTCATGCCGCATGCTTCGAGGCCGCCGTCACGGATGAATTCGCATACCTTGGCGAAAACCTGCTCGCCCAGGATGCTGACCGCACCCGTTGCGGAAGCCATATCGATGAACTCGGCAGGTCCCACGATGGACCCGTCCTTGTCCTTCATGCGCACAAGTGCTTCAGCGCCTTCCACACGACCGGAGGACGCTTCCACAAGCGGCTGCAGGAACACTTCCAGAGAATTTCCCGCAAGAGATTCTTCAAGAAGTCCGCGTACATGAAACTGGCGTTTCACGCGTTCCTGGTACCCTTTGTCAATGATGACGTCTTCATGCTTCGGAGAATCGGCTGTTTCAAAAGCGATGCCGATGCACTGCTTCAGCTCATCCACGCTGCTGAAGACAAGCGTATCATCCAGAATGCAGCAGTTGATGTCGAAGTAAGCGATCTTGCCATCCCTTCCCCAGGGCTTTCTGAATCGCTCATGCACCTTGCTGACTTCCGCTTCCAGATCCATGGGCAGCGTCGAAACGATGAAGAAACGGCCGCCTCCCATGTAGAAGAGGTACTGCTTTGAAAACTCCTGCCTGAGATACTTCCCGAAATATCCCAGGAAACCGTCTACGAATGCACCGCCGTAGGCCATGCGGCATTCATCATAATCACGAATGACGAAGCCGAATCCTTCGAAGTCGTTCTTCTCCAGAAGCTGCCTCATGATCATGCGGAAAGCTTCTCTCGTCATAAGTTCCGTCTTATGGTCGAGGAAGAGGTCCGGATTTCTGACCGTCAGGTAAATGACTGCGATGCCCATCGTGAAGCTGAAGGACAGAAACAGTTCCTGCCAGTAATATCCTTCCAGAAGGATACCGGCCATGATGAATGCGCCTGCAGTGAGGATTCCTTCCACCTGTCCCTCATTGTCCTCCGTACGGAAAACAAGCGCCGTAGCAAGGCAGAGCACCAGATAGAAAATAAGGAATCCATAGAAAAGAGGATACAAGCTTCCTTGATGGATACCTGTCTCAGGATCGACACTGATCATCGAGCCGAAGAACTGGGACACAAAGATCACAAGCGCCATCGGCAGAACAGGGACCGCGGCAAGCCTCATCCACTTCGGATTGATGCGGTCGCCTGCATGAAGTGTTTCCATCACATAGCGGAAACCATTATAAGCCGCCAGAAGAACGAAGAGATGGTAACCCACGTTCAAGCCATATATGACCGGAACCGGAGTCGTTTCCCATCCTGCACACGCGGCTGCCGAAAGAATACCTGCAATCATTGCTGCCAGATTGAAGTACATCAGGTTCGTGAAGTACATGGTGTCTTTCAGTGGAAGCTTTCTCTTCCGCATGTAATAAACCAGGAACAAAACCTGGACCGGAATAGCAGCCAGATAGAAGTCCATATCGTAGCTGCCACGAAGGAAATCGATCATAATAAAGTCCCCTTTATATAAATACGAAGAATCATGCGGATCCATCGTCAAGATTTAAAGCGGGATGCCCGTACTTCTAAATATATGCTTGTTTCTATATCCAATTTTACTACTTTCCCCAGTACTTATCCATGATTATTATAATTGTTTGCTTTTATGTGATAAGCTTTACCCATTATATATTTATATAGCGGAAATATTTCGAAATGGAGAATTTACACGCAAAAGGGGCCGTGGCAAAATGATTGCACATTTTGTCACAGCCCCTTTTTTATTACGTATTATATTATTCCCATTCGATGGTGCTCGGCGGCTTGGAGGTGACGTCGTAAACGACGCGGTTGACTCCTGCCACTTCGTTGCAGATTCTTCTGGACATTTCGTCGAGGACTTCCCACGGGAAGCGGAAGTAATCAGCAGTCATGCCATCAGAGCTTGTTACAGCGCGGATGCCTACGGTGTAGTCATAGGTTCTTTCGTCGCCCTGTACGCCTACGGAGCGGATAGCTGCCGGCAGTACAGCGAAGGACTGCCAGATATCATTGTAGAGGCCATGCTGTTTGATGACGTCTCTGACGATGAAATCAGCTCTGCGGAGGATGTCGAGTCTTTCCGGGGTGATTTCGCCGATGATGCGGATAGCAAGACCTGGTCCCGGGAACGGCTGGCGGTTGATGACTTCTTCAGGAAGTCCGAGTTCGCGGCCGAGCTGGCGGACTTCATCCTTGAAGAGTTCGCGCAGCGGTTCGATGAGTTCGAACTTCATGTCCTTCGGAAGGCCGCCTACGTTGTGGTGGGATTTGATGGTCGCAGCGGTGGCTGTGCCGGATTCCACGACGTCAGGATAGAGTGTGCCCTGGACGAGGAATTTCACGTCATCAAGCTTATTGGCTTCTTCCTGGAAGGTATGAATGAATTCAGCGCCGATGGTCTTTCTCTTCTTTTCAGGTTCTGTTACGCCTGCAAGAAGGTCCATGAAATGCTTGGATGCATCGATGTGGACGAGTTTCATGTTGAATTTGTTTGTGAAGGTGTCGACGACCTGTTCAGCTTCGCCAAGACGGAGGAAACCGTGATCGACGAAAACGCAGGTCAGCTGATCGCCGATAGCCTTGTGGACAAGGACAGCGGCAACGGAGGAATCAACGCCGCCGGACAGTGCGCAGATGACGTTGTGATTTCCTACTTTTTCACGGATGCTTTCTACAGCAATATTGATGTAGTTGCCCATGGACCATCCGCCTTCACATTCGCAGATCTTGAAGAGGAAGTTCTTCAGCATGGTGGTGCCTTCCGGAGTATGAACAACTTCCGGATGGAACTGTACGCCGAAGAAGCGTCTTGCTTCATCTGCCATAGCTGCGGTCGGTGTCAGGGCTGTATGACCGGTCAGGCCAAAGCCTGCAGGCATGTCTGTAACGGAGTCGCCGTGGCTCATCCATACGGCTGTCTTTTCAGAAACGCCTTCAAAGAGTGCGGAGCTGCCGTCACGGAAGAATTCAGTATGGCCGTATTCATGCGCTTCTGGCTTTACGACTTCGCCGCCCAGGGTCTTTGCCATGAGCTGCATGCCGTAGCAGATGCCTAAAATCGGCACGCCTGCCTTGAAAACGTCCGGATCAATCTGCGGTGCATTTTCCGCATTGACGCTGGACGGGCCGCCGGAGAAAATAATCCCTTTCAGGTTGGGGACCAGAATCTCACTGGCTGGCTTGTTGTACGGCAGGATTTCGCAGTATACGCCGCATTCGCGCACACGGCGCGCAATGAGCTGGGCATACTGTCCGCCGAAGTCAACAATGATGACTATTTCCTGATGCTTCATCTGTTTCCTCCTATGGGAACCTAATCGGTCAAAAGATACAATTCGTATCGTTTATTATATCACATCCGGGAAGCAGATTCACCGCTTCCCGGATGTTAAAAGAATTATTCGTGTTCAAAAAGAGGGAGTTTTTCAAGGAAAATGATGTCGTCTCTCTTTGCTGCATTTCCTTCTGCAAGGATGGCAGCTTCGCCAATGACATGAGCGCCTGCTTTTTCAGCAAGGGCCTTCATGGCTTTCATGGATCCGCCTGTGCTGATGACATCATCAAGAAGGAGGACGTTTTTGCCGTGGAGCATTTCCACATCCGTGTCCATGAGGTAAAGGCGCTGCTTGCCCTTCGTCGTGATGGATTCATCTTCCACCCAGATCGGGTTCTGCATATACGCTTTGACAGACTTTCTTGCAACGATGTAGCGCTTCATGCCAAGGACACGCGCCAGTTCAGCTGCAAGGGGAATGCCCTTCGTTTCAGCGGTCATTATGATATCTGTGTCTTTCGGAACCCTGGCAGCTAGTTCTTCGGATGCCCTGGTAACGATCTCCGTATCCCCGAGGATAACGAAGCCTGCAATCGACAATGTGTCGCTGACTGGAAGGATTGGAAGCTGTCTTGTGCAGCCTGCCACATGTAATTCATAGTAGTTCTTTGCCATGATACTCCTCTTTCTTATCGATTATCGTTCGCCCTTCTCTTAATTCCCATTCGGGGAAGGTGGAGCGGGTGTGATGTCCACCTGTACAGGCGGTGTCTTGACGATTTCGACTTTCGGCGCTTCGGTGATGGTCACCTTGACGTCGGAAATATCGTCTTGTTTCTTTGCTGCATCTGGATTTTCCGAAGGCTTTTCGTTCTTTCCAGCACTGCCTTCCTTCTTTGAAGGTCCCTTAGAGGAATCTTCTGCAGCAGGCGTATTCTTTTGGGAAACGTCAGTGGAAGATGATTTTACGACTTCTCCCTTTCGCTTGACGCCGCCGTCAGCGGCAGGAAGCTTTGCATCATCAGAAGGTGCTGTTTTCCCCAGCGCCTCCTTCTTGGATGCCATGATTTTAGAAATCTGTGATGTAAGGACGCTCCTTCTCGCATCGTCGCCCATTTCTTCACGGACAAACATGACGGCAAGCGCAGCAGGATCGTCGAAATTTTTGGAAACTTCGCTCCATTTCCCATCCGTTCTCTGTGCCCATACCCTGCCATCTACGTCAAAACGGACATGAACCCATGCCTCCCCTGTTTCCTTATTGGAGACAAGATTCATGAGCTTGACCCTGGCTGCAAGGCCGTCCTCGAAGACATCCTCGATCGTCACGGTGGACAGATCCAGGAAAAGTCCCGTGGTGCCGTCATTGTAAATGCCGCCTGTATTCTGGATCATGGGATAGTTCTTATCCCCGTTCAGGTAGTAAGGGTCGCTCGCAGCTGCCTCGGAAAAACTGCACACGGCCAGGCAGAAGCCCAGCGTCATCAGGCAAGTCCTGAATTTTCTCATAGGTATCCTCCTCTGGCAGAGATATCCGTTTCACCTCTGCTATTGTACTATAAACAGGCAAGAATTAGTACCTTTTATGGCATGGAAAAAGCAGCGGTCCTGCCGCTGCTTTCCTATTACTGACTAAGCGCCGAGTTCATCAAGGAGTTCTTCGGATGCTTCCAGAGCCTCGCGGATTTCCGGACGAAGGTCTGCGCCGTCTGTCAGGAAACGGACTTCCGAGAGTGCGCGGATCAGGCGGGCAATCTGTGCAGTACGGCCGATCAGGATCTTCTGAGCAGGTGTGTACTTCTTCCAGTCATTGCCGGAAGTAGACTGGATGCGGCGGATATCTTCAATACCGTCTTCAAAGTAATCGGAGAGGTCAAGAAGCGCATCTTCTGCCTGACGGGCTTCGCGGCGGATTTCCTGCATGCGGGTGCAGAGTCTCTTCACTTCCTGCTGGAATGCCTGCAGACGGATGCCCATTTCACGAAGGGCTGCCGTATCATGCTTTTCAGCGGCTGCAATGTCAAGGCCTTTGATCTGCGGAACGATGGCGAAGGTATCGAGGACGCCTGCGCCGAAGCCTACAGCGTCCATAGCACCGGTCAGAGTGACGACGCTCATAGCCTTGGCAGACAGGTTTTCCAGTTCCTTCCAGTTCTTTCTTTCCTTATTGAAATGATCAAGTCCGGTCAGATTTTCGCAGTCATGGAAATCTACATTCTCGAGCTGGGAGAACAGGTTCGTGAATTTCTTCATGTCGCCGGACATCAGTGTGATCCTGACGCGGTCGAGTTCCCCGAGCTCATCCTGAGCGCGCACCTTAGCTCTGTTGATTCTTTTCGTAGCTCTGCGTCTGGCTCTTTCGACTTCGCCATTGATGCTCTCTGGTTTTGCCGAAGAAGAATTTCCGCTGACGGCGGAGGAAATCATGCGCAGAATAAATGAAATAGACATAACTTGGCCCCCTTCGAAATATGATGTTCTGGTATCGTTTCACTTCTATAAATTATAACATATTTCTAAGGAATCATACAGTTCGAATCATATCGTTATATACTTTTTACAATTAAAAAACGCCAACCTCGGTTGACGTTTTATTGTGGCGGAGCGAGGGAGATTCGAACTCCCGCACCGGAAACCGGTCTAACGATTTAGCAAACCGTCCTCTTCAGCCACTTGAGTATCGCTCCATATAACTGACTTTAAATACTTTACACTATATGAGGCGATATTGTCAAGTGAAAATTAACCGGTTCTTATAAGACAGATGCTATTCCATCATTTTTGTTCTTCATTCCGCTAAGGAACCACGCTGATGTAAAGAGAAAGATATCCTTATTTCGAGTATTTTTCAGCAGCTTCCCTGACCCATTCAAAGCGCACGGGGTCGATATCCTTGGGGACGGTGCAGTCAGCGCCTAAGATGACGCCCTTCGTTCCCGCCTTGTCCAGGATCTTCTTCGTTTCTGCTTCGACCTCTTCCCTGCTTCCGCTGTAGAGGACGCCCTCAGGATTGTTGTCGAATCCTCCGATCACGCAGCGGTGATCAAAGATTTCCTCTCCCTTTTCAAGCGGCACGCCTTCAAAAGCGACAGCCCAGTTGACGGCCTTGAACGGATAGTCCTTATACCATGTCAGATCATTGTGGCATCCCATGTAGCCGCAGATATGAAGAAGGTTGTAATCAGATGATTCATTGGCCGCTTCGAGGACCGCCTTCTCGGAAGGCGTGATGAATTCGCGGTACTTTTCCTTCGTCATGTCCGGATGCGGGATATTCTGTACGGAAAGGTAGATGCTGTCTGCATGGCCTTCTGTGATGACAGCGCGGGCCAGTGTTGCGATATCTTCCGTCAGTACGGCCATGACTTCCTTCAGGGCTTCCGGATCTTCCTTCATGAAACGGGTGATGACTGTCTTCGCATCGCTTCCTGTCTGCTGGAATTCAATGCATCTTGTCGGCGCGAAAAGATTGTAGAAAACCATGACGTCTTTCCCGTACCGCTCTGTCAGGATGCCGCAGAGCTCTACCTGCTTCTGGACCCATTCCGAATCCCTGCCAAGCGGTCTGATGCCGGCAGCATCCCTGATCGATTTCAGGTCATGAAGCTGCTGGTGCGGATAGAGGAAAAATCCATCCGTCATGACTTTCATGAAATCCGGATGCCATGACTGGTAAAACGATTCATGGCCCGCCAGATTGTCCTTCCATGCCGAAGGATCGGCCAGTGCGTCTGCGTGTCTCTGATCTGCCAGGAAATGATGCCAGAAACCTACCGGCACGCGGTCTGCCGGTCTGCAGTCAAGAGCTGCCTTTACGAGTTCTCTCTTAGTCTGTGCCATATGAAACTCCTTTCAAAAACAGGAAACATCCTTCCCGGCTGCTTCCATTCCTGCCGTATTTCAGCTTCTCTCTATATTACGCCGCGGCGCGTCCTGCCGCAAATGAAATATGGCATCGGAGAAGATTTCCATAATAAAAGAGGCCGCAGTAATGATTACATCTCTGCAGCCCCTTTATGATTATTGATTATTCAATTCCGTTCATTTTCTTGATATCTGCCAGAAGGTCTTCGGCGGATTCCATGGATTCCTTTTCCCTTTCAGGATTTTCGGTGAATTCCATGTCGATGGCCATGCCTTCATGCATATCGTCGAACCAGGCAGCAGGAATATGGATTTCCTCTTCGTCGTCTGTCAGGAGAACGGCAACTTTCCCTTCAATGCGGTCTACAATGGCTTCTTTTTTCATGTTAGTGCTCCTTTGCAATCTGGTACGTGCTTCCGTCCGTCGTGAGTGTGACAGTGCCGTCGCGGTCCGTGCGGAAAATGTGGATGCCTGCATTTTCAAGCTTCGTCATCGTTTCCTTGTGCGGATGGCCGTAATCATTGCCCTGTCCGCAGGAAATGAATGCTTCCTTGGGAGCGACTGCTTTCAGGAAGGAAGGCGTCGTGCCTGTGCGGCTGCCGTGATGGCCGACCTTGAGGACATCACTCTTCAGACCAAAGCCGCTCTTGAGGATGGCAGACTCTTCTTCCTTCTCTGCGTCCCCTGTAAAGAGCATGGAGAAATCTCCGTATGTCAGCTTTCCTACGATGGAATTATTATTGAGATCCGGGCGGCCCTTCTGGTCCGTGATTTCACTGACCGGTCCTGCTACGTGGAAATCAACGCCGTCAAAGAGAGCAATCGTTTCGCCGGCCTTCGGAATATGGAACGGGATGTTCTTTGTCTTGATATTCTTCAGGTAAGTCTTGTACGTATTCGTATTTGTCGGAACGCCGTCGTCATAAATGTTGTCGACTTTGATATTGTCGAAGACAGCCTTCATGCCGCCCATGTGATCGGCATGCGGATGCGTGATGATGACATTGGATAATTCCTTGACGCCGTATTCATGAAGGTACTTCACGAGTGCCTCTCTGTATTCGACATCGCCTGTATCGATCATGGCAAACTTGCCGTCCTTTTCAAGAAGGAAAGCATCGCCCTGCCCGATATCGAGCATGCGGATAATGAGCTTGTCTCCCGGTTTGGCCGGCGTCTTTGCAGCGCCTGCTGCCGGCGCTTTCGCTGAGCTTGATGATGCGCCGCTTCCCCCGCAGCCTGCCAGTGCAAAGCCTGTGACAGCTGCCAGAAGGATGATCATGAATGCTTTTGCTAACTTTTTGAATAAATGCATAAAATCCCCCAGTCTTTAATACCCCCAACTACTATTCATCCATTTCAGTGATCTGCGCCCTTGCCTTTGGAAGGAGGCGTGCCAGATCGGTCACGCGGTAACCCACCGGCGTCGTTTCTGCCGCCAGATCTCCGGCAAGGCCGTGAAGATAGACGCCGACCGCTGCCGAGGAAGACGGGCTCATGCCCTGCGCCGCCATCGCGCCGATGACACCTGTCAGCGTATCTCCCATGCCGCCTGTCGCCATGCCTGGATTTCCCGTCGTATTGACGTAGGAGCGGCCGTCAGGAAGGCCGATGACCGTAGGCGCGCCCTTAAGGACAAGGACGAGACGGTTCTTCTTCGAGAAATCGGACGCAGCATCAATCCTCTTCTCCTCGATTTCGGAAGCAGAAAGGCCTGTCAGCCTTGCGAACTCTCCCACATGAGGCGTCAGGATCAACCGGCCCGGGCAGGACTTGAAATCGATCTTCGCCTCGGCGGCCGCGTAGAGCCCGTCCGCATCAAGGATGATCGTCTTCTCAAAGTTTTCGACCATTTTCTTCACGAACTTCACCGTTTCCTCATCCCTGCCGATGCCGGGCCCGATGGCGATGACGTCATACGCCTTGGCCTTCTCAAGGGCAGCTTCCGCCATGTCTTCCGTGAAGTGCGGACCGTTTCCGATGGAGGAAACCATGATTTCAGGGAACTTTCCTGCCATGATGGGTGCAGCATCGCCTGTCGTGATGATGGCTGTCTTGCCGGCCCCTGCATAGAGGGCGCCCTGCCCCGCAAGGAGGGCTGCGCCTTCCATACCGGACGACCCTGCAAAAATGCCAAGGAATCCGTTCTTTCCTTTATGGGAAATCTGATTCCTTACAGGAAGAAGAGGCGCGATGTCTTCCCTGAAAAGAAGGCGGACAGGGAAATCCTCGGATGCTTCCTCAGGAATGCCAATCGGCGAAAAGAGAAGACGGCCCGTATGCTCGCTTCCCGGATAAAGGACATGCCCGCGCTTCACCGAACCCAGAGCGACGGTGAAATCCGCATTGACAGCCGTCCCTGCCGGTCTTCCCGTATCCGTCACAAGGCCGCTTGGAATGTCGGTCGAAACGACGAGCGCATCCGTGTCATTGATGATATCGATGAGCGCTGCCTTCTCGCCCTTCACTTTGCTTGCAAGGCCCGTTCCAATCAAAGAATCGATGATGATATCCGCATCATAGAGGTAGGGAACCGCTTCTTCTGCTTCCATCACCTCAATGACAGGAATCCCCATCTTCTCAGCCGTCTTCCGGTACATCTTTGCCGACTCTCCCATGTGGGACGGATCCCCCATGAGGATGACCAGGACCCTGGCGCCTGCGCCTCTTGCATAGCGGGCGCTGACAAATCCATCCCCGCCATTATTGCCCGTGCCGCAGACAATGACAGTGAATGCGCCTTCCCAGTCCGTAAACTCTCTCATGCGGCTGACGACAGCGCGTCCTGCATTTTCCATCAGGACAGCTTCCGGCAGTCCGTACTCTGTCATAGCGATCTTGTCCAGCAGCCTGGACTCCGCCGTACTTGTCAGAATCATGATTTGCCTCCTGCCATCACGACCACCGCGATGGACATATGATCTTCATGCGAAATGGAAATCGACATTTCCGTGACGCCAAGCTCCCTGGCCCGCTTTTCAAACGTGCCCTTCAGATGAAGCTCCGGTGCTCCCCACTTGGACCATGTGACATAGGCATCCTGCCAGGCCGATCCGAAGATGCCGATTCCCAGCGCTTTGCCGGCCGCTTCCCTGGCTCCCCAGAGAGCCGCATAGGACTCAGCCCGCTTCTTTCCTTTCTTTTCGCAATGGGCAATTTCATCCGGCGTGAAAATTTTCTCTGCCCTGGCAGGAAATTTCTCCAGAATCCGTTCCCAGCGTTCTATCTTGACGAGATCTACTCCGACGAATAGCATAAGGTCTCCTTCCGAACCGGAACCTCCGGCTCTTACATTTCTATTGTACAAAAAGACATACTTCGATTCAAACAAAATTCTCCTGTTCGCCCTGACTTTTCCCGTCTTTTCCGCAAAACATCGTACCTTTTGAATTTTCAGAAAATTTCTTGCCTTGATTGATGAAATATGATAGAATGTCATGGTATGAATAATGCAGACGGGAGGTGAAATCATTGCCACAGATTAAATCCAATATGAAAAGCATGAGACAGGACGCTGCAAAGAAGGCTGCAAATTCTGCTATTAAATCCAGAATCCACAGCTCCGTTAAGAAAGCTGTCGCTGCTGCTGCTACGGAAAACCAGGACGAAGCTATCCGTGCTGCTGTAAGCGTTATCGATAGCGCTGCTCAGAAAGGCGTCATTCACAAGAATGCCGCAGCTCGTAAGAAATCCCGTCTGAACGCGAATGTACAGGCTGCTGTTGCTAAAATCCAGGCTGAAAAAGCTAAATTAGCTGAAGAAGAAGCTAAGGAAGAAGCAAAGGAAGCTTACAAAGAAGCAATGGAAGAAAAGGCTTAATTCTTTTCCGAAGAAAAACCGTAGTGATGGCGCTGCGGTTTTTTTATTGCCTGAAATTGATACTGTTCACGAAAAAAGGACTGTGACAAAATGATTGCACATTTTATCATAGTCCCTTTACAATTGCTTTTATGATTCAGAATCGTCAGCTGCTTCGCTCTGTCTCCAGATCATGAATGTCGAGATGCCGGTCCAGATGAGTGCCAGTGCTACGCAGTACATGAAGATGATGCTTGCTGCATCCGGTCTCAAAACAAGGGCTGCGCCGATCAGGATTTCAATGATAGCTACAGGCATGTAAAGCGAAGAGTGCTTCATTTCCTTTTCTTTCTTCTTCCGGAGTACGATCATCAGGATGCCGCGGAGCAGGATGTAGATGGCAAACATAAGCGGAAGCATGTAGGCAACCAGCGTGAATACCATGCTGACAAGCATCCAGATGCCGAATACTACGTCGAGCAGGGCAATAAGCAGATGCCAGAAGGAACGGTAGCCCGGATCAATCTGGAAAAAGCGGATTATCTGGAGCGCGCCGCCCAGGACGAGTACGAATCCGATATACCAACCAACGATCAGAAGCGAGATCTCCGGCTGCAGGATGCAGAATATGCCTGCGCCAATGAAGAGCAGACTCCCGAGTATCAATACAATTGAACTTAACATGATCATCGCCTTCTTCTTTCCGAAACCATTTCTTTATCTATCTATATTATAGGACTTTATCGAAGGCGTTTCCATAGAAAAGAACAAAAAAATAAAGCCTCCATAAATAATCTATAAATTACGGGAGGCTTTATTTTTTATTGATCAGGTTAATTTCAGCATGCTTTCAAGGTCCGTCGGATGGAAGAACGGTGTTTCGGGCTTTTCTGCCAGAGCTCTTGTGACATAGGCAAGAGCGGCGGCAACGCCTGTGACGAGGCCGTCTTCTGCAATGTCGAATTTCGGTGTGTGGTGCGGGCTTCCGCTTCCGACTTCCGGATCATTGATGCCGGTGAAGAAGAAGACGCCCGGATATGTCGATTCCGTAATGGAGAAGGTTTCCGTGGCCATCCACATCGGGCAGTCCGGATCAAGCGCATCGCTTCCAAGGGCTTCAGTGACAGATTTTCTGGCAAGATCGACGCATTCCTTCGTATTGACGGTAACCGGGAAGTACTGGTCTTCGACGATTTCTGCCGTCAGGCCGTGGAGCTCGGCAATGCCTTTCGTCACTTTGAGGAAGGTATCGCGGAAAGCAAGGCCGTCGTCATTCTTTGTGCAGCGGGCGGTGCCTGCAAACATCAATTCATCCGGAATGATATTCGGTTCATGGCCTGCCTGCACGCATCCGAAGGAGTATGTCAGGCTGTCGGACGGATCGACGGCACGCATGCGGTAGGAACGAAGTTCGCTCGCAATGGAAATGAAGCATTCGATCGGGCTTTGTGCCATGTCCGGACGGGATCCGTGGCCGCTCTTCCCGTGAAGCTTCACGCGGAAGAAGTAAGCTCCGGCCAGTGCACTTCCGTAAAGGATGCTGACCTTTCCTGCCGGAAGATTCCACATGACATGGGTGCCGAAGCAGGTATCGATATGGATTTTGTTATCGCGGAGGTAGCGGAGAAGCGGCGCAATGCCTCTTTCCCCCATTTCCTCAGCCTCTTCGAACATGAAGACGATCTTTCCTTCCCATTCATCCTTGTGCTGGGCAAGGATTTTGGCTTCGGTAAGGAGCATCGCCATATGGCCGTCATGGCCGCAGGCATGCATGATGCCTTCATTTTCTGAAATGCAGACTCTTTCCTTTGCCATATTGACGGGGTCTTCCTTGATGGGAAGCGCATCAATGTCTGCTCTCATGAGCATCGTCCAACCCGGTTTCCCGCTGTCCAGGAAGCCGAATACGCCGCCGTGCGGCACTCTGACTGTTTCTATGCCATACTTGTGCAGGAATTCCTCGATGGTATCCATCGTCTTGAATTCTTTCTGCGATAATTCCGGATTTTCATGGAAATGACGGCGAAGGCTGACTACCGTCTCTTTTTCCTGCCATGCTAATGTTTTTACATCCAAAAGAAATCCCTCCTTAGGGCCAGGCCCTTCTTCTATGGGGCAGCGCCCCTCCTACCTTCTTCTCCATAAATGGAGACAGGAAAGCGAAAATGCGGCAACGACGATGGCCGTTGCGCAAAGTGTCAGAAAATCATAATTTTCATGCAGCCGATACAGGCTGAAGAGAGCCAGAAGGCCCAGAAGCAGTAATTTGAACATATGACCATCTCATTTCTTTTTCGGCTAATATACACTATCATAGCACGCTGATGAAGTGATGAAAATAAAAAGGTCAAAATGAATCGTTTTCAATGACCATTGACGAATCTTCCAGTCATATGCTAAAATAACTCTTGTTGATATGCCGGAGTGGCGGAATGGCAGACGCACCAGACTCAAAATCTGGCGATGGCAACATCGTGCGGGTTCAAGTCCCGCCTCCGGCACCACAGAGAAGATCCCAATGCGGGATCTTTTTTATTGCCTTCCCAGCTTCTATTACCGCTGAAAATGAAAAAGAGGATGCAGAGCCTTCCAGCCCGCATCCTCTTTCTGCTTTTCTTACTTTTCGATGCCGACGAACTTGTAGTCCTTGTCTTCGACGGCCTTCTGGATATCAGCGTCTGCGACTGCCTTGCTCACGGAGAGGACGGCAGTACCCTTTTCGTGGGATACCTCAGCGCTGTCTACACCGTCCAATGCTTCGAGAGCTTTCTTGACGGTGGCTTCGCAATGATTGCACATCATGCCTTCAATCTTAACTGTTTCTTTCATCTTGTTTTCCTCCTTTGGGAATTCTATTCCCTGATATTCATAATCCGCTTTGGAAATGACATCTTTCATCTCTTCCTCTACGGGTTGTGAGCTGTAAGTAATGGCCACACGCCCGGTCGTATGATCGGCACTGGCGCTTTCGATGAACGGCAGAGATTCGAGTGCTTTCTTCACATGCTTCTCGCAGTTTTCGCACATCATCCCGCCTACGAGGACTGTCGCCTTTCCTTCAGTGGAAGGTTCGTCTTTCAATGTATATCCTGCTTTGGAAATGGCATCTTCCATCGCTTTTCTGTCCGGCTCCCCGTCGGAGGTAATATCTACCGTGCCTTTCACATGATCGGCCTTTGCGCTTTCTATAAACGGCAGCGCTTCTAAAGCTTCCTTCACATGACGTTCACAGTTTTCGCACATCATGCCTTCGACATGGAGCACTTCCTTCTTGAGATTATCTTTGGAAGGAGCGCTTGCTGTTTTCGGTGCTTCTTTCTTAAAAACAGGAGCTTCCTTTACAGGAGCATTTCCCTTCGTAGCTTCCCCGCTCTCTTCCCCATCCTTCATCTTGAAGAAATTCAGACGGAGCGCGTTCATACAGACAGTGAAGCTTGAAAGGGACATGGCAGCCGCGCCCCACATCGGGCTCATGTGGATACCTGGGTAAAGGCCGGCTGCAACCGGAATCAGGATGACGTTGTAGGCAAATGCCCAGAACAGGTTTTCATAAATATTCTTCAGCGTCTTTCTGGAAAGGCGGATAGCTGCCGCCACATCCGTCAGGCGCGAATTGATAAGTACGATACCGGCAGAATCGATAGCTACATCCGTGCCTGCACCGATAGCTATGCCTGTATCAGCACGGGTCAGGGCCGGCGCATCATTGATGCCGTCGCCTACCATGGCAACCCTGCCGCGTTTCTGCAGCTCGCGGATGACTTCTTCCTTACCAGAAGGAAGGACGCCCGCAATGACGCGGTCAACGCCTGCCTTTTTGGCAATCGTTTTCGCTGTCTTTTCATTATCGCCGGTCACCATGACGGTTTCGATGCCCATATCATGGAGCATACGGATGGCTCTTGCAGAGTCTTCCTTGATCGCATCGGCGACAGCGATCATGCCGAGGAGTTTCTTTCCTTTTTCAAAGAAGAGAGGCGTCTTTCCTTCATCGGCAAGCGCTTCTGCCTTTTCTTTGAGACTGCCAAGGCTTACATAGGAGGAAATATAATCAAGGGATCCGCCGTGAACAGAAACGCCTTCATCGCTGGCAAGAAGCCCGCTTCCTGAAACGATGCGGAAGTTATCCATAGCATGTGCTTTAAGGTTTCTCTTCTCCCCTTCTTCGACGATGGCGCGGGCCAGAGGATGCTCGGATTTTCCTTCCAGAGAGTAAGCAGTCGTAAGGAGTTCTTCCTCGCTGACGCCTTCGGCCGGAACGATGTCCGTCACTTCAGGACGGCCGGTCGTAATCGTGCCTGTCTTATCCAGGGCAACAATCTTGACCTTGCCTGCGTTTTCAAGATCCTCGCTCGTCTTAAAAAGGATGCCGTTCTTGGCGCCCATGCCGTTTCCGACCATGATGGCAACCGGTGTTGCCAGGCCCAGTGCGCAGGGGCAGGAAATGACGAGTACGCAGATTGCGTATTCAAGAGCAGTCGCCGTATCAGCACCGAGGAATTTCCAGATGATGAATACGACGATGGCAACCCCGATGACGGCTGGAACAAAGACAGCGGATACTTTATCTGCAATGCGCGCAATCGGCGCTTTCGTAGCAGCTGCATCGCTCACCATGTGGACGATCTGGGAGAATGTCGTATCTTCACCGACACGCGTTGCTTTGACGCGGATGAAGCCTGTCGTATTGATTGTTGCGGTGCTGACAGTATCGCCTGCTCCCTTGTCGACAGGAACGGATTCGCCGGTCAGGGCAGATGCATCGACGGCCGTCTCGCCTTCTATGATTTTCCCGTCGACCGGAATGGATTCGCCCGGTTTGACGACGAAGATATCGCCAGGCTTGACCTCGCTGATACCGACAGTCACGACCATGCCGTCCCGCTCGATATTCGCCGTCTCCGGCGCAAGTTTCATAAGCCCCTTCAAAGCATCGGTCGTACGTCCCTTGGAGAGCGATTCCAGAAGCTTTCCGACGGTAATCAGGGCCGGAATCATGGCCGCAGACTCAAAGTAAAGCTGCCCGCGGTAAAGCATATCAATCGATTCCCCCTGCATCGCAAAGTACGTCATCTTGTAGAGGACGGAGAGCGACCACAGGAAGGAAACGCCCGAGCCGAGAGCGACAAGCGCATCCATATTCGGTGCTCCCTGGAAGAGGGAACGGAAACCGGACGTGAAGAATGCACGGTTCACGAACATGACAATCAGCGCAAGAATCATCTGCGTGATGCCAAGCCCGATGTAATTTCCATCCAGAAAGGACGGAACAGGAAATCCCAGCATATTGTGTCCCATGGAAAGGTACATGAGGACGGCCAGGAATACGAGCGAGAGGATAAGTCTCTTCTTCAGCTTCGGCGTCTCCCTGTCCTTCAGCGCTTCTTCCTCGGCTGCGAGCGATCCTGAAGTAGATCCTCTCTTGACCTCACTATCCATGGGTTTGGCCCCATAGCCTGCCGCTTCGACAGCAGCAACGACGGAATCAGCACTGGCCGATCCTTCGACAGACATGGAATTCATCAGAAGGGAGACCGTCACTTTATCGACGCCCGGCACTTTGCTGACGGCTTTTTCCACATGAGCCTGGCAGGCTGCACAGGTCATGCCCGTCACCATGTACTGGCATTTATTTTCTTTCTCACTCACTTGAATCACCCCTTCATAGCGGCAAGGCCGCTGTATTTGGACCAGAAATCACTTCATCAGTTTCTGCAGCATGGTGCAAAGTTCATCGACCTTGTCATCCTTGCCTTCCTTGATGTCTTCCGTCACGCAGCCGTGGATGTGGGCCGCGAGAAGAAGTTTGTTGAAACTGTTCAATGCATTGGAAACGGCGGAAACCTGCATCACAATATCCGGGCAGTACGCGTCATTCTCGACCATCTTCTCAATGCCGCGGATCTGTCCCTCAATCGTGCGAAGCCTCTTCATCAGATTGCTTCTTTCTCTTTCCGTACGTTCCGTATGGCGGCAGCCTTCGCATGCCATTTCTTTATCTTCTGCCATTTGCATCACCGATCTTTCTGAAATCCTTACTTCTTACGGCTATATACTACACCCCCCTGGGGTGTTAGTCAATAGAAAAATTTAGAAATATGGACATTTGGCAATGCAAAAGAGCTGTGGAAATGCCGCCATTCCTACAGCCCTTCTTGAATTCTTGTTTCGATTCTTATTTTTCTGTATCAGCGATTTCCTTGACTTCTGCCAGTCTATCTGTGTCTGTCATGTTCCATGTGAGCGCTGTCAGTGTCGGGTATCCCCTGTGGATCCAGAATACATCTGTATCCGGAACGGCATCAGGAAGCATCGTGCCGGAAAGCCAGAAGCCCAGATGGCCGGACGGATCCTTCATTTCACGGATCGCATTGTCATAGCGCTGGATGCCGAGCTTTGTAATTTTCAGATCCTTCCATCCGATATGTTCCTCTTCTTTCGGGATGTTGAGGGAAAGGATGCCCTTGTAGCTGGAGTCGACGAAATATTTCTTCACGACTTCGAAAGCAAAGTCTGCGGCCTTGGCCAGGTATTCCGGTTTCTTGACCGTTTCTGCGGAAAGCGCAATCGCAGGGATACCAAGGAAAATGCTTTCCATGGCGCCTGCGATGGTACCGCTGTAAAGGCAGTCGCTGCCGTTATTGAGTCCGTTGTTCATGCCGGAAACGATGAGATCCGGCTTGTCATTACGGAGCCAGTGTTCCAGCCCCAGCTTGCAGCAGTCTGCTGTCGTGCCGTTGCAGGACAATACCGTAATATTTTCTCCATAGCTTTCCTTCTTCCACATGCGCAGGTACGTCTGGAGAGAAAGGGAACTGGAGCAGGAGCTTCTCCCGCGGTTCGGTGCAATGACCGTCACCCTGCCCAGCCTGGCAAGTCTCTTTGCCATTTCAATAATACCGGGAGATTCAAAGCCGTCGTCATTTGTCATGAATATATGCATAGTCCACCTGTCACTTCTAAAAAAAGCCTCAAAGGCTGTACTTTGTTTCGTATCTATTTTAACAAAAACATGGAAAAGATTCTATACAATTTCGGTCAAGAGTTGATAGAAGCATGTAAAAAGAGCCGACCAAATGAATGAATCACTTGACCGGCCCTGCCATTACTGCCCTATTTCTTTCTTTCGTGTCAGACTTGCCTGTTCAAAATGCATGCTTCTGGTATGAATGGTATGAACCCATCCTTTTTTATGTCTGTCCTTCCATCCAAGGAGTGTGACAGGAATCCAGGAGTACATGAAGATCGGGTAGATCAGCCAGTAAAGATAAATCTTAGGCGGAACTTCGATCTGCAGAAGAACGATGAGTGGGACGATGGACTGAATGAATCCGATGACGGCCCAGAACTGCTTCGGCACGAGCACATCGTTGTAGAGGATGACTGTGAAGCAGGGATAGAACATATTGATATATGTCATCACCAGGTAGAACGTGGAGAGGACGAGGAAATAGTTCTGCAAAAGCTGCATGATGCCATCTAAGATGACGATGCTGTGTCTCTTGATGCCTTCTTTGAAAAGGATCGGGATGTAACGCTCGGAGCAGTCGAACTGGCCCTGCGCCCATCTCTTTCTCTGACGGCAGGATGCCATGAATCCGAGCGGCTTTTCATCATAGATGATAGCGTCATGGACCCAGCAGGTGCGGATGCCGTGAGAGAGGCACTTCATGGAGAATTCCATGTCTTCTGTCAGGCAGTCGCAGCCCCAGCCGTATTTCTTGACGATGTCGGCGGAAATGCACATGCCTGTGCCGCCAAGGCAGGAGGACAGTCCCATATTGTACTTGCCCAGATGCCAGAGGTGGTTGATCGTCCAGAAGGCAATGGCAAATGTGCCGGATACCCATGTATCTGTCGGATTTTTGGCAGACAGGTATCCCTGAAGGACTTTCTGGCCTTTGAGAAGACGGTTGTTCATGACGGCAAGGAAATCCAGGTGAACAAGGTTATCCGAATCGAAGACGCAGAACGCATCGTAATTCTTATTCAATGCGAAGATCTTCGGGAATACCCAGTCCATGGCATAGCCTTTGCCGACGAGTTCCTTATTGGTTCTTTCAAAGACGAAAGCTCCGTGCTCGCGGGCGATGTCTGCCGTATTGTCCGTGCAGTTGTCCGCGATGACGTAGACGTCATAGAGTTCCTTCGGGTACTTCAGGAGCTTCAGGTTTTCCAGAAGGTCCGACAGTACGGCCGATTCATTGTGCGCTGGTATGACGATCGCAAATTTGCTGGCGGGATCCGCCAGATTTCTTTCTTTTCGATGCCACATGCCGAATACAGCGATGACCGTGTAGTAAATCGTGAAGAAGGCCACGATCAGCTGTATAGGGAACATGATTATATCGAGGTAATGGTTCATTGTACGTTTCCTTCAGCGTCTCCGTTTTGAGCCTGCGCCCTGCGTTTCATTCTCAGACGGCGCTGTTTTCTCTTAGCCTTGCGACGGTTGAGGTATGTATTGACAATACCGAAAATAATGTAAGCTGCGCAGAGAACGGCTGCCCATGCAGGCCAGTAAATAATCGTGCAGATCAAGAAGAATGCCAGGCATCCAAGAAGAGCCGGCAGGTGAAGCTGATCGGCGCTTGCGCCTTTGTTGTCCGGATAGTGGATTTCGCTGACCATCAGGAATGCGAGTGCGAGGACGCAGAGCATGGCGAGCCAGTTCCAGATCTTGATGCCGGAAAGGACATAAGCAGCCACGATGACGCCTGTCGTCGGACATGGCAGTCCTTCGAAGTAGCCGTGTACAGCGCTGACCTTCACATTGAAGCGTGCCAGGCGGAAAGCGCAGAATGTGCCGAGAAGCGCACAAGGAATGAATCCCAGAGCTCCCAGATCTTTCAGCTGGTATGCATACATCAGTGTTCCTGCGGCAATGCCGAAGGAAATATCATCGGACAGGGAATCGAGCTCAACGCCCATCGGTCCTGCCGTATGCAGAGCGCGGGCTACGCGCCCGTCCAAAGCATCTGCCACCATGGCAATCAGTATGAATACAGCTGCCAGCTGGTAATGTCCTGATACGGACATCATAATGGACAATCCGCCGAACAGCGCATTCGTTGCTGTCACGGCATTGGCAATCCAAGATTTATTCACTTATTTCAGCCTCCCTACTACTGTCAGTCCGCCCTTGACTTTGTCTCCCTTTTTCACACAGATCTCACACTCTCCCGGTATGTATAATTCTGTGCATGAGCCGAACTTGATCATCCCGTACAATTCTCCTTTTTTCAGGGTATCGCCCAGGTTCTTCCAGGTAACGACCCTGCGGGCAAGGATACCCGCGATCAGAATGACCAGGATGGAGCGGTCGCGTCCTTCTATGCCGATCGCGCCTCTCTCGTTTTCAAAGCCGACTCCGTCCTTATAGGCAGGAATGAAGCGGCCCTGAACATACGACTGGTACTTGATTTCCCCTGCCATCGGCGAGCGGTTGCAGTGCACGTCGAAGATTGAGAGGAAAATCGTGATCTTATGGCATTTTTCTCCCAGGTATGTGTACTCATAGACATCATCAGACACGTCGACGACGGTACCGTCGGCCGGAGAAACGAGCACATCGTCTCCGGGCGGGATTTTCCCGTTGCGCGGCGGGCATCTGAAGAAATAGGTGAAATACACTGAGATCACGAGGGGGATCACCGCCAGGTAATACCATTTCATCCAGAAGAAGAAGCAGGCCAGAGCCATCGTCGCCAGGATGAACGGAAACCCCTCAGGCAAAATGAGTGGTTTTTTAAGCATTATTTTCTCCCTTGTTCCTTTTTCCATTTTTTGACAGCTCTCATGAATTTAGGAAGAGCCGTCATTCTTCCGATCCGGCTGGGCTGCAGATACAAGCGGTAAGCCCATTCCAGCCGGTGGTTTCGCATCCACATCGGTGCGCGCGGCAGTGTGCCGCTCATGACATCGAAGACGCCGCCGATGCCCATGGAGACCGGTACGCCCAGTTCATCCATGTGATCGCGGATCCATTTCTCCTGCTTTGGCACGCCCAGACCGGCCAGAAGGAGTTTGGCTCCGCTTTTCTTGATGTCTTTTATAATCTTTTTCTCTTCTTCGCTATCGAAGTAGCCTTCATGGCATCCTGCGAGCTTGAAGGGAACGTGAAGTTCCATGAAACGGGCTGCGGCTCTCTGGGCAATGCCCGGCGCGCCTCCCAGGAAATATACCGGCCACTCTTTTTCCGAGGCAATCTTCAGAAGTTCTTCAGCAAGGTCTGCGCCCGCCACCCTTTCCGGGAACGGCGTGCCAAGCTTTTCGCCTGCCCAGAGCACCCCGGCTCCGTCCGGAACGACCAGGTCGCACGTATTCAGGATTTCCTTAAGCTCGGGATCCTTCTGCGCAATCATGATCATTTCCGCATTCGCCGTAGCAATCATGCGGGGCTTTCCTTCAAGAACAGCTTCCTTTGCCCACTCGAGAGCGTCCTCCATGGTGACCGCATGCACGCGGACATCCATGACAATCTGCTGCTTTTTACTGATATCTGTCATTTGGCACTGTAGTTAGGCGCTTCTTTGGTGATCATCACATCATGCGGATGGCTTTCATCAAGGCTTGCGCTCGTAATCTGAATAAACTGCGCCTCTTCCCTCATAGCTGCGATGTCTTTGGCGCCGCAGTAGCTCATGGCTGCCTTGAGGCCGCCAGAGAGCTGGAAGAGCACGTCTGAAACATGACCCTTGTAAGGAACTCTTCCCTCAATGCCTTCGGGAGCTGTCTTTTCAAGGACGCCGCCGAAGAAACGGCCGCTGCCTGCTGCCCTGAAGGCGCCGGCAGAATCCATGCCGCGGTAGAGTTTATAATTTCTTCCCTGGAAAATCACCATCTCGCCGGGGCATTCATCTGTCCCTGCCAGAAGGTTTCCAAGCATGACGCAGGAAGCACCGGCTCCGATTGCCTTGGCAATATCGCCGGAATAACGCATGCCGCCGTCGGCAATGACGGGGATGCCCGCTTCTTCGCAGGCTCTTGCGCAGTCATAAATAGCTGTCACCTGCGGAACGCCTACGCCTGCAATGACGCTCGTCGTTCCCACCGATCCCGGTCCTACTCCGACCTTCACATCCGAAGCGCCGGCTTCAATGAGAGCCTTTGCCGCATCATAGGTCGCAGCATTTCCTGCAACGATTTCTGCATCAGGAGCGGATTTCCTGAGATTTCTTACGATTTCAAGCGTCCTCTTAGCGCCTCCGTGGAGAGCTTCCACGAAGAGCACGTCAGCGCCTGCTTTAAGGAGTGCTCTTCCGCGTTCTTCTGCATCATCGGAAGATCCGGTCGATGCACCGACGAGAAGGCGTCCTTCCTTATCCTTCACTGCATTCGGGTATTTCTTTGTCTTTTCGATATCACCGATTGTGATCAAACCCTTCAGGTAACCCTTGCTGTCAACGAGAGGCAGCTTTTCAATGCGGTGTGCCTGCAGGATCTTCTTCGCATCACGAAGCGATGTATGTTCCGGAGCCGTTACAAGGCCTTCCGAAGTCATGACTTCGCTGATCGGTTTTGAAAGATTTGTCTCGAAACGCATATCACGGATCGTGATGATGCCTACGAGCTTTCCGTCTTCCGTAATCGGAACGCCGGAAATATGGTACTTGTTCATGAGATCATCTGCATCAGACAGCATATCATCGGGGGAGAGGCAGACCGGATCCACGACGACGCCGTGTTCGGACCGCTTCACCAGCTGGACTTCGCGGCATTCCTCGCCGATGCTCATGTTGCTGTGAATGACGCCTAAGCCGCCTTCACGAGCCATGGCAACGGCCATTGCCGTCTCAGTCACTGTATCCATGCCTGCGCTGATGACCGGAATATTGAGAGAAATATTCTTTGTCAGACGGGTCGTCACATCGACCTGTCCGGGGAGCACTTCGGAATATGCAGGGACCAGCAGTACATCACTGAAGGTCAGTCCCTTCCTGCCAAACTTGTCTGCTCTCATCACAGCCTCCATTCCGGAAACAAAGTTTCCAATGTTGCCATTCCTAATTATCTGTCAATTTAATTATTATAGCATAATGCAAGTATACTTGTCATGGAACTTGCCCGCCCGCTGTCAAATCCGGCAGGATCTGCATTCCAGCGTGATTTTGGCTTATAAAAAATAAATTCAGCATGACCGAAACCTTGACCGGAAATTGACTTCCTTTTACAAATTCCGGGGCCGGTCTCCTTCTCTCAATATATGCTGTTTTCCCTTCACATGCAACACGAATTCAAATGCAGCATGCGATTCTAATGAAACAATAAAAAGCGCTCCGAAGAGCGCCTTATAAAAAAGTTAAATAAAATATTCAAACTCCTTATTCCTTCTCTGCTTCTTCCATTTTCTTGAAGAAGGCACCTCCGAAGCGGTGGCGGAGTTCTTCGGTGAAGTCCATGCCCTTATCGACGGCTTTGGCGGCTTCTCTTCTTGCTTCTTCAAGAAGGGGCAGGTCGCGGATGATGTCGGCGGCTTTCAGGTCCGGCATACCGTGCTGATGATAGCCGAAGAATTCACCGGAGCCTCTTAAGAGGAGATCCTTTTCTGAAAGGAGGAAACCATCGGAGATTTCGCACATGAGGCGCATGCGGAGCTGCGTGACTTCGTTCCTGTTATCCGTATAGAGGATGCAGTAGGACTGGCTGCTGCCGCGGCCGACGCGGCCTCTCAGCTGATGGAGCTGGGAAAGGCCGAAGCGGTCTGCGCCATAAACGAACATGATTGTCGCATTCGGTACGTTGATGCCGACTTCGATGACGGATGTCGCCGCCAGAAGTTTGATTTTCCCGTCCTTGAAGTCATTCATGACCTGGTCTTTTTCTGCGCCCTTCATGCGTCCGTGGACGAGGCCCACTTTGAAATCAGGAAATACTTTGTCCCGGAGTTCTTCATAGACGGCAACGGCCGAAGCCAGGTCCTGCTTCTCGCTCTTTTCAACGAGTGGGCAGACGACGTAGATCTGGTGGCCTGCCTGCATTTCCTTTCTCATGAAGTTGAAGACGCGCTTCAGGTACGAGCCGTCAATGGCATACGTTTTGACCGGATGGCGTCCGGGCGGCATGCCGCGGATGGCGGACACGTCGAGGTCCCCATAGACGGAAAGCGCCATGGTGCGCGGAATCGGCGTCGCTGTCATGACAAGGATGTGCGGAGACTCGCCCTTGCTTTCAAGCGCTTTTCTCTGCTTGACGCCGAAGCGGTGCTGCTCATCCATGATGACAAGACCGAGGTGCGCAAAGATGACGTCCTTTTCAATCAGGGCATGCGTGCCGATCAGGACGTCGATTTCCCCTTTCGCCAGTTTCTCAAGGATTTCATTTCTTTCGGATGTCTTCGTCTGTCCGGAAAGGTAAGCGACGCGGATGGGAAGGCCTTTATAGAATTGCTGGAATGTTTCATAATGCTGCCCGGCAAGGACTTCCGTCGGCACCATGAGCGCTCCCTGATAGCCGTTTTCGACGATCTTGGCAAGGGCAAGCGCCGCAACGGCCGTCTTGCCGCTTCCGACATCGCCCTGCACGAGACGCTGCATGGGGACGAGCCCTTCCATATCATCCTCGATATCACGGAAGGCGAGCTTCTGCCCGTCAGTCAGCTCGAAGGGGAAATTCTTAAGGACAGCGCGGACGAGCTTTCCCGAAGGCGCGCACTTGACCGAGGACGCTCCCTTTTCCCTCTTCCTTTTAAGGAGCAGGAGGCCTGCCTGCATGAAGAAGAGTTCTTCGAATGCCATTCTCTTCCTTGCCGCCTGCCGCATCGTTTCATTTTCAGGATTGTGCATGACGCGGATGGCTTCGGCGCGTTCCATGAGATGTTCTTTTCTCACCGTTTCGAGCGGAAGATTTTCGTCAAGGTCCTCCACGCGGTCGAGCGCTTCCTGGATCATCTGCCTCATGCGGTTGATCTTGATTCCTTCTGTCAGAGGATAGATCGGGACAAGCTTCTGGAAAGACGGCAGCTCTTCAGGTGTAACGGCTTCCGTTTCCGCATTGCCCATCTGTATTTTCCCATAGCCATATTCTGCCCTTCCGTAGGCAAGGACGTTCAGCCCACGGGAGAATTCATCCTTCTTCCATGGCTGGTTGAAGTAAGTGAGCGTCACGGCGCCCGTCCCGTCCGTCATGGTGACGTTCAGAATGGAAAGGCCCCTTCTTGGATGGATTTCCTTCACATCAAGGATTCTTCCGTAAATGACGGACTCTTCCCCGCTCACAAGGTCTTCCATCTTCGTGATCTGCGTCCAGTCCTGATATCTTCTCGGGTAAAAGGAAATGAGGTCTTCCACAGTGCGGATGCCAAGGTGTTCCAACCTTTCCGCCATTTTCGGGCCTACCCCTTTGACATATTTAACGGAATCTGATAATTTCATAGTATCTCCTTCTTGCCGGCGGAGGAACGCGCCGGCGGAAAGCGAATTAAGTCCGGAAACCAGAGCCGGTTTTCCGCTGACGGCGGATGGTACGGCATAGAGAGATCCAGAGCTTTATTTTTTTATTATAATTCTCTCTATATACTAATGTAAAATACTTGATTAAAAAAATGAATTGTGATATATTATGAATGTTGCAATCACGGAAGTGCAAGGAGGTGTGGCACATGGCTAATTATTGTGAAGTTTGCGGAAAGAAAACCGCTACAGGATTCAACGTATCCCATTCCCATTTGAAAACAAAAAGAACCTGGAAACCAAATATCCAGAGAGTGCGCGTACTGGTGGACGGACAGGTCAAGAGAATGAATGTCTGCACTCGTTGCCTTCGTTCTCATAAGGTAAACAGGGACATCTGATTTCTGCATGATCGGCCGGCAGCGGAGCCGGCCTTTTTTGCGCCTTGACGAGCGAAGAACAATAAGAATGGGGCTGTGACAAAATGGTTAATCATTTTGTTGCAGCCCCATTTTTGCGTGAGTATATTTGATTAGTGGATTATCCAACACATTTATATATTTTTGTTATCTGAAAACCTCGCTGCGCTCGAAGGAAATGAACCTCCTCAGGCGCTTCCAGCACCAGCTCCCCCTACAGGGCGAGCTCTGACACCCTTAAACCGAACTTCGTTCGAGAAAAGAGAAAGCAGTGCTTTAGCGAATTTTGTCACAGCCCCTTTTTATTTCCCCTGCTACGGATAAATGAACCCGAGCACAGGAGGCGCTTTCGTGATGGCCACAGGATGGACGTCGGGCAGAAGCTGTCCGTGGGAAGTCATCGTGCCAAGCGTTCCTTTGACGCGCACCCAGCTTCCCATCGGAAGCTTTCCATGATCGCTATAGGCAGCAATGCCGAATCTTGATGTATCGGCAATGCAGCAGGTCATGGCGACTCGCCCCACTGTCACGACGCCTTCAGGAAGCGAACGGTCGTCGCGGCTGACTTCGCCGGTCAGCAGGATCGTCCAGCCTTCATATTTCTTCGGGTCTTTGGAGATTTCAAGGATCGTCTTGTAGAAATTATCCGAGGACAGCTTGATCGTCTTGTTCCATTCATCGACGCTCCCCTCTTCCTCAACGGGCGCCTGCACGGCTCCCGGTTCAGGCGACTTTGCCTTGACGGCAGGAGGCGGAAGGAAGGGCGACGCAGCAAGGAGAAGGATGAGCGTCAGCGGTGCAAAGAGCGCGTGGTAATTTCTTTTATACGACCTTCTTCTCCATTCCCTGATAGCCAGAAAAAGCCAGGCAGCAAGGGCGAAAAGAGAGGCAAAAAGCGCATATCGTACGTAAGGCACCACATAATTCTGATACCCCTTTGCTGCGAAAAGTGCGAGAAGCGCAATCAGGAGAAAGGAAATGAAGACGCCTGCCATTCCCCTTTTATTAGAAAACAGTCCCATCATACCCCTCCTTTCAGGAATACGAAGAGCATCGAGCAGGCAAATGTCGTAAGGATCGTTACCAGTGCCCAGCGGATGACGAAGGATTTCCTGCACATGGAAGACATGAGAAGGACATTCCTGAGATCCATGACAGGACCTAAGAGAAGGAAGCCCATGACGGATGACGGTGCCATGGAGAGCGAAAGGCTCTTTCCGATCATGGCATCCGATGTCGCACAAAGCGAGAGGCAGAACGCGATCAGCATCATGCAGAGGACGGATGAAACACCGGACGTAAGGCCTGCGCCTTCGAGAATCGGTCGTATGGATACCTGGAATATGGCGGCGAGCCAGGCGCCCATGATGACATAGCGGAAGGTGTACCAGAATTCATATCGGCTGTGGAGAAGAAAGAGCGAGGCCTTCGAATCTTTTTCTGAAGGAATCAGCTCTTCTGTCCCCTGCGGCCCTGAAAAAGCCTTCAGCGGATTCTTCTTGTAGAAGGCAAAGGTAGCGCCGACGAGGACGGCATTCAGCCATCCAAGAAGAAGCCTTCCTCCCACCATCGAAAGGTCGCCGCCAAATGCATACCATGTGCTAACGAGGACGACCGGATTCGTCAGAGGGCCTGCCATGAGGAATATCATGGTAATCGCAACGGGCACGCCCCTTTTGCAGAAGCCCCTGAAAAGCGGCGTCAGCGCGCAGTCGCAGAAGGGAAAGAAGAACCCTCCGATGAGCGCAAGCGGCACAGAGAGAACCGGGTGCTTCCTGAGATAGATTTCCCACGGCGGACGCGAGCTGTACAGCTGCATGCCCGTCGAAAGGAGCACGCCGATCAGGACAAAAGGCAGTGTCTGCAGCGTGATGCCGACCGCCAGAAGAGAAATACGGAGAAGATTTTCCCCCCTCGTAAGAAGCGCTGCTGCCAGGAAAAGAAATGACCACAACAGGATAAAAATATCCAGCCTTCTCTGCCAGAGTCCTTTGAAATGGTCTGTGAACCTTCCGGACCTGACATACAAATTTCCGGCAGACTTCGGTGTCACGATGCGGAAAGAGGCGGAAGGATTCCATGCGGAAAGCTTTTTCCCGGCTTCCTTCACACCTTTTCCCTTTTCGTCATTGGCAAAGAAAAGAATCTCATCGGCAGATTCCAGCTGCGTTAAGATGGCTGTCCCCGTCTTTCCCAGAAAGAAATTCACAAAATTTTCATCGGCGGAAAAGTAAACGCGTTTCGGCTCCATCAGGCGGGAAAGATGCGTCTCATAGATAAGGTGCTCCCAGTCGGAGAAGGGACGCATGCCGTTCCATTCCCACCAGATTTCTCCGATCCAGTGGTCACGGATGATGCGGCCTGCTTTTTCAACAAGCTCTTCATCCGAAAGGGAACTCGCATCAAGGACGATCTTGTCCTCTGTCGAAACGTCCTTCCTCCCCTTTTCCGAAAGGATGACCAGACATTTTCTGTACCGCCTCTGGGCAAGGATATCGTTCAGCCGATGGCTCTTTCCGCTCCCCAGAAATCCCGTCATCACATAGACGGGAATCCTATCCATGAGAAGCTCCTGAAAGTTCTCCGGCCGCCTCCTCTGTCTTTTCGCTTCCGATAAGGACGAGTCCGGTCGGTTCCTTATCCGTACCTTTGATCAGGAGACTTCCCGGCGTCCCCTGTAAAAGAACCGGCTTTCCGCCAATGCGTATGATGCCCTTGGCGCGGATGAGTGAATAGCGGACCATAAGGCCCCTCAGTTTTCTCTTGAAAGATTCCACGGATTCATCCGGGAAATCGACCGTCACGATGGACTGCTGCAGCACTTCCTCTTCATGGTCATGGTCGTGTTCATGCTCGTGGTCGTGATCGTGCTCGTGTTCATGCTCATGGTCTGCTGTAACGGATCCAAGGTACTGGAAGGTCTGGTCTTCCTCAACTGATCCTTCCCCGATGAATCCTTTGACCCAGGCAGAAACTTCTTTTTCGTCCCAGTCCTTCATGAAGAATTCTGCTTTCTTTGCATGTTCAGCAAGAAGTTTCTGCAAGAAGGATTCCTGTCCTTCCGGGCAGCTCCTGACAAAAACGGCATCGGCTTCCTTGAGCTGGTCTTTGTAGAACATCCAGAAATTATGGATGTACATGGGAGCCGCTTCTCCGTCGACAAGCGTCACGACGCCTTTGACTTCACAGAGCCCTGCTTCTTCCGGTTCCTTCAAAGCGGACAGGACATCGGATGCCATAGCGACGCCGGACGGCTCGATCAGGAGCAGTTCAGGCGATGCAGCGGCGGCGACAGCCCTTACCGCATCCCTGAAATTTCCGCGAAGACTGCAGCAGATGCATCCTGCCGTCAGTTCATACAGAGAAAGCGGTTCGCCTTCCATCAAAGCACCGTCCACATTGACCTCGCCGAAATCATTCTCGATCAGTGCCAGTTTCCCCCGCACCGGATTGTGATCAATCAGCATTTTGATCCACGTCGTCTTGCCGGCTCCGAGGAACCCGCTGACGACTAAGACTTTCATTTTTCCAGTACTCATGATAACCCCCTTTATCATTTTTCTTGATGATAGCACATGATGGAAATGATTTCCATTTTCTAAATAAACGATACTATTGGCCGATTTTCCCGTATTGTCCTCTTCTAAATTCTTGTCAATTCTTCGTATTTTCCGCGTAAAAAAGGGGCTGTGACAAAATTATTACACATGTTGTCACAGCCCCTTCGTATTTATTTCCTGATCGTTACTGCTTTTTCACAGGACTTTCTGGGACGCATGCGCGGTGATTCGTCCGCATACCCGATGGCAAGCGCGGCATAAAGCTCGCCGTCTCCGCCCTGCCAGTCCCTGAGGCGCTTTAAGGCAAAGCAAATGTCTCAGATTCAGAGGCTTCCAAGCCCCAAAGCTGTCGCCATGAGGGCCATGTGCTCTACGGCGGAACCGATGGAAAGCGCATTGCAGATTTCCGACTCTCTTTCATCAATGGCAAGTTTCTCTTCCAGCACCTTCCCCAGCTTGTTTCGGATGAGGATGATGACAGGCGCTTCCTTCATGGCTGAATCATATTAAGAGCGGCTGTGAACTGCTGAGAGAAAAGGTCGCACAGGAGGTCGTGAAAATCCATCAGGAATATCCGGATATGGGATACCGCCGGATGAACGATTGGATCAAGAAGTATAGCGAGAGCCACCTTATGGTAAGTGACAGTCTGGTTCTTCGTGTCAGGCGGATACTTAATATTAAGTCCGTGATCAAATACAAGACCGATGGCTGCACTCGTAACGCAAAGGATCCAAAGTACATTTTTGAAAACCTGCTGAACCGTGATTTCGATGCAGGCGTATCCAATGCAAGATGGATGACGGATGTCACCGAATTCAAATACACAACGGCTGATGGAGTTTTGCATAAGTTATATTTAAGCGCCATTATTGATGGCCATGACCGTCGGATTGTCTCTTATGTCATCGGCGACAGAAACAATACTGCACTGGCTTTTGAGACAATGGAAAAGGCGCTTAAAGAGAATCCAGGAGCACATCCAATGATTCATACTGACCGCGGATTCCAGTATACAAGCAACGGATTCCATAAGATCGTTGAAAAAGCAGGACTGGTTCACAGCATGTCCCGCGTAGGCTGCTGTGCAGACAACGGTCTGATGGAAGGGTTCTGGGGAATGCTGAAGCGCGAACGTTACTACACACGTAAATTCACCAGCCGCAAAGCAGTGGTAAGCATGATCAACGGCTACATCTACTTCTACAACAACAAACGCATTCAGCGCAAATTACATCTTTTAGCCCCAATGGAAGTATTCAACGCAGCTCCAATGGCTGCATGATTAAGATTAAGGTACGATTAGATTTTTTATGATATTTATTTGTCTGTATTAACAAATCCGCACCAGAAGCAGAAGCATTAAAGGAATATACGAAAGAAACTAATAATCCAGAGCTCCAGAAGATGGCCAGGGAAAAGAGCCATGAAGAAAGGAAGCTTTATACCGAATTAAAGAAATCCCGATGGATACTGTTAAAGAAGGACGACCACCTGAATGAAAGGCAGAAAACTCATCTGTTGGATATCCTGAGCGAGCATAGGGATTTGGCGATTTGTTATGCCATGAAGCAGGAGATGACTCGTCTGTTCACATTGACTGACTATGAAGAAGCTCTCGCCGGATGGACAAAATGGATTCAGGCTGGACTGGAGAGCGGGATTCCTGCCCTGGTAAAGTTTGCCCGGCAAAAGCAGAAGCGAATCAAGGGACTGGCTGCTCATGCCCTGTATCCTATCAATACGGGGAAGCTTGAAGGATTCAATAATAAGATCAAGGTACTAAAAAGAATCGGATATGGGTACCGAAACATGGATTATTTCTTTACCCTTATCCGATTCCATTCTTTACCTAAAAATTATTCATCCCCCCAAATTTCCGTGAAGAGCCAAACCTAACGCTGCTCGACGGAAATGAATCATTAAGAACCGTATAACCGGACTTCGTCCGTCAGTAATCAACCCTATCCGCCCTTCGGGCACCTTCCCCGTCTGGGAAGGCGAGTTTGACTTCCGCTGGGACTTTTCCTGACTGGCGTTAATTTCCTGCAGCAAAAAAGCCGTGACAAAATGCAGGATCATTTCGTCACAGCTCTTTGTGATTCTTATTTATTTTTTGCCTTTTCTGAATGGAATGATTTTGGCTGGTTCAGCTTTTTTGGGTTCTTTGATATAGAATCCGTCCACGTTTTGAGAGAAGGGGTTCAGGATTACTTCCGGAAGGTCGCTGTTCTGAAGGGCGGGGATGATAGCCTCAAGTGCTTTTCTGATATCCCAGAGGATGAGGTCGATGTAGATGTGGTGAAGGCCTGTGGCCACGCCCATGACTGTGCCGTTCTTACCTATGAGGTCCTCAATGGTTTCTCTGACGTTGAAGAGTGTATCGGGTACGAGGTCTTCTTGTATGTCTTTTGTGGGTATGCAGAGGAAAACTGGTGCTACAGGGAGGTCCAACAAGTCGTCCAGGTTGCCGTCTTCACCAAATTCGTAGGATGTGACCAATTCTTTGCAGCGTGCTGTGCCTGCAAAGATGTCGCCTCTCCATCCGTCTTCATCATTGATGTCTGGTTCTCGTGTATAGGGGCGCTCTTCCCTCAGTTCCTCTTCCGGGTCGACATCAATTTCTTTTCCTTCTTTTCGGAGAAAGTCCGGAAGATCTGCCAGAGTCATGCGGATTCCTTTTTCGGGAAGTTTCTGAAATGAAAAGCTGTTGATATTTTCCTCAAAGGCATAATCTCCTATGGCTCTCATAAGGGCATCTACAGCCAGATCCGGTGCGTCATTTTTGACCACGTTTTCCAATTTATTATCAATTGTGATGTCGTAGTAGGTATTATTGTCAGGAAGCTGCATCTCTTCTACAGAAATATTGATTTCATTCCACGGTACATGAACTGTCCCGTCATCAATGGCTCCGTCTTTTTCTATTTTCCTGCCGACATGGATATTCCATTTCTTTGTGACCGATTTTGGTGCATGGTCTTTGATGCATTTCATTGCGTAGAGAATGTAAGGTCTGCCGAATAAGCGCAGGTAGAGATCATACTTCTTGCCCTTCCCATTTACGCTTTTACCGACGTTGATTCTGGGGAGGAAACCCAGTTCCCATGATGCATCCCTGACGTTTTCCATGGCTTTTAACCCCGGGAATTCACCGGTTCCGACCGGCCCTTTTTCTATTGCGTCAATAATTGCATTTTCATTTTTCTTGAATACTTTCCAGAAATCCTCTGCGCGCTTAACGAAGGAGTCATTGATATCAATTAAATCGTCATCATCATCGTAATCTTCGTCATCATCATCGAGACTGCCAGAGTCGTCAGAGCTATAGGGATCAGGCATCGCAGATAATCCTGCTGATATTCCTTCATATGTTTTCCGTATTTCTTCATATGTCAGACTGCCGAGGTCGGTGAATGGCTTTTCCTCAGGATCATCCTCGAAATCGTATTCGCCGATATCTCCGATGTCTTCTCCCATTTTGAGCAGCTTTATATTCAATTTCGAACCTTTGATCATTTCACGGATATCACTCTTAGATATAGTATCTCCGCCTTTCGGGTAAAGCTTCAGTGCCTGATTCAGATAGGGAAGTGCTTTCTCATCCTGGAAGGTAAGGGCGTAGAGGTGCCCCATGAAAAGATTCCAATCATAATCCTTTTTCATTTCATCCGCATGGCGCTGCATGATTGTGATGGCCCTTTTGCGGAATTTCGGATGATCGGGATTATCAAAGCTTCCAATTTGACTGTAAATTTTTGCCAAAAGCAGATCTATCTCTCCGGTATGAAGGCTTGGCGGAAGATATTCCAGTTCGGCCATGGCAGGTTTCAAATCTCCATTTTCCTGCATCTCGCCGGCAGCATCAAGAATTGCCTCCGTACACATCTGCTGCATCACTGGAGGAATCGCCTCATAGAAGTTCCTAATATGTTTGATAAGATTTACAGCGGCTTCCAGGTCCCTATCCTGTTCTTCATTATTTTTCTTCATGATCTTCCTCTTTATTCCAAATGCCAGTCGTCAACTTGATGAAATATGCCTTTTTCGTCACGCTCGAAGGCAGAGCCGCAGGGGGCTTTCAGGAGCGGGAGGACGTCGGGATCGATGGAAACGATGGTGATGAGTTTGTAGATGCCGGAGTTTTCCGGTTTGTCCATGTACTCATGGCTTTCATCGCCTGCCATGAAGCGCCAGCCGCTGTCCCATTCTCCGGCGGGTTTCGTGCGATAGCAGAAGCCTACCTGCATCTTTTCCACAGCGACACGCTTTGTGGAAATACAGCCGTCGGGCCCTTCCCATTCTGTAAGCTGGATTTTTCTGTCCTCCATGAAAACAGCCATTTTCATTCTGGATTCATTCAGGATCACGCCTTCTCTATATTTGCCACAGCGCATGACTGAGTCCTCCTTGTTCCCAGGATTGTTATCCTGTATATATTCATTCTATCAGATGAAAGCCCCCTCGTCATTGATTTCCATCGTTTTTGTTCATGATGATTCTATCGTTTTTGTTCATGATGATTCTATCGCTCTGGCAGCAGAGGCATTCTTTACCATTGGATAAGAAAAGCCGGGCAGCGTATTCAGTTTGCCCGGCTTTTAAAGTTCATATGAAATTAGCTGTTCTTTCCCGGGGATTTCTTTTTGGCATAGGTCCAGTCGCAGGAGCTTTCGCAGCGGTAGACTCGGCGGAGTTCATCCCTGACTTCCATCAGTGCAAAGCCGAGCATGTTCTCGCCTTTCCAGTCGCGCGGATCTCTTGCTTCTTCGTCGTAGGCGGATGCGCCGATGCCCCAGATGGTGTCATACGGGCTTGCTTCCACGATGATGTTCTCTCCTGTGGAAAGGAGAAAATCACGCAGTTTCTTGTTCTGTGTGAATTTGCGCCAGTTGCCGTTGACGACAATCGAGTGCTTGAATTCGTCCCAGACGTCCTGTTTCAGGTAAATGACAGTGCGGCCGAGGGCCTGAATGACAGCCGGGTCGTCGCTTTCAAATATCTTTTCCCTGACTTTTTCATCGCTGAAAAGGTCTGCTTTTTCGGCCATCATGTACTGCTCCATGCAGTTGTATTGATAGATGCCGACGGAAAATTTGGACGGATACCACTGGCTGAGGCAGGACTGCGTCAGCGTGCCGTCTTTTTCATCATGGTCCCAGAAGTAACAGAAAGGCCGCCTGTTTCCTTCTTCCCATTCTTTGATGAGCTGCGCCCTGGTGTACTTGGGCTTGCCGCCTTCGCGCCATGCGCAGGTCGAGTAATTCTTGTAACGCAGAAGTTCGGTTTTATCTTCTCCGTCCCACCAGCCTTTCCAGGTGATGCGTTCCGGGAACATTTCCCGATAGACTTTCTTTTCCTTTGGCGTCATCATTTTGAGCCATGTCTGGAACTTTTCTGCATAAGCTCCGCCGAAGCCTGTCCTCCAGCCGACGGATGAGCGTCGGATATATGGGCAGACCATCCAGGGCGGAGGCATGATCCTCCTGCCTTGGAATTCGTTATCCCCCGTAATATTCACTTTCATAGATCATTTCCTCCAGATTTAAAAATTCTCTTCCAAGATTTTCCCCCGAAAATCCGAAGAGGCATGACCTTATACGCTTATTTTATCAAAAATATACATGCACGTCATTATTATGACGATTTATTTAAATTTTTAAATAAATCTGCACAAAAAGCAGGTTCTTCCGTATAAGCATAGGAGCAAAAACGCACCGTATCTTGCAGTGTGTAGGTTTGTGGACGGAGGAATGAGGAAATAGAAAGTGGAGACTTTAAAAACTCACAAAAGAAGTATTGATGGATAAAACCGTACAACCAGCCTGCGGCTGATGGTAATTAACCCCTTTCTGCGTGAGAGGAATGGCTTTACTTAAAACTGCACCCCTTTCGGCCATTATGGAAATAACACAAACATTTCTGTGATTTCATATGTAATCATTGGTATAATGGCCACTTCCCCCGAAGGAGGCAGACTCGCAAGGAATAAAAGAAAGAATTCAACTCTTATTTGTTTGGAACCTTATGTAACCCCATCCCTACATACTCCTTCCCCTAACGGGGACAGCTAAATCTCGCCGCCCTCGCTTTTCCCCAATTTCCCAATGAAAAAAAGCGTCTTTCCATTTCTGGAAAGAACGCTTTTTCATTGTTGATTAGTAGAGTTTTGCGCCTGCCGGGATGTGGTTGTCGACCATGAGGAGGTGGAGTTTTTCTTCGCCTTCTTCTTCATGGATGGCAGAGAGGAGCATGCCGCAGGAGTCGATGCCCATCATAGCTCTCGGTGGCAGGTTGACAATCGCGATGAGGGTCTTGCCAACGAGTTCTTCCGGTTCATAGAATGCATGGATGCCGGAGAGGATGATGCGGTCGGTGCCTGTGCCGTCGTCGAGAACGAATTTCAGGAGTTTCTTGGATTTCTTGACGGCTTCGCAGCTCTTGACTTTGACTGCTCTGAAGTCAGATTTGCTGAATGTATCGAAGTCTACATAGTCTGTGAAGAGTGGTTCTACTTTGGCTTTGGAGAAGTCGATTTCGCTGTTCGGCTTGAAAAATCCATCGTTGCCTGTTTCTGCCATGGCAGCTTCTTCAGCAGCTTTCGCGTTTGCTTTTTCCTGTGCGGTTTCCGGTTTCATAGCCGGGAAGAGGATGATGTCGCGGATGCTGGAGGAGTCGGTCATGAGCATGAAGAGACGATCAAGGCCGATGCCGAGGCCGCCTGTAGGAGGCATGCCGTATTCGAGGGCGGTGAGGAAGTCTTCATCGATCGGATGAGCTTCGTCGTCGCCGTGTGCTCTTTCTTCTACCTGCATTTCGAAACGTTTTCTCTGATCGATCGGGTCGTTTAATTCGGAGAAGCCGTTTGCGAGTTCGCGGCCGTAGATATAGGATTCGAAGCGGATGGTGTATCTCGGGTCCTTCGGATCGAGTTTGGAAAGCGGGGATACTTCGATCGGGTGTTCAGTAATGTGAACTGGCTGGATCAGTTTTGCTTCTACGTATTCATCGAAGCAAGCGGAGAGGATCTTGCCGAATCCGTCGAATTCGCCGTATTCTACATGGAGTTTGTCAGCAATCTTGCGAGCGTCTTCGATGGTTTCGCATGCATCGAAGTCTTCACCTGTGTATTTCTTGACAGCGCCAGCCATGGTGAGTCTTGGCCACGGGCCTTTGACGTCGATTTCGGTGCCTTCATAGGTGACTTTGGTTGTGCCGTAGGATGCGAGTGCGCAGGCTTCGACGATTTCTTCTGTCTGTTTAATGACGTCTTCGATGTCGCCGTATGCCTGGTATGTTTCGATGGCTGTGAATTCCGGGTTGTGACGGGTATCCATGCCTTCGTTTCTGAAGTTTCTGGTGATTTCGAAAATTCTTTCATAGCCGCCCACGAGGAGTCTCTTCAGGTAGAGTTCCGGTGCAATGCGCAGGTACATGGTCATGTCGAGTGCATTGAAATGGGTGGTGAATGGCTTTGCGTTTGCGCCGCCATAGAGTGGCTGGAGAACCGGGGTTTCGACTTCGAGGAATCCGTGGTCGGTGTACCATTTGCGGATAGCTGCCATCATGGCTGCTCTCTTGACGAATGTGGTGCGGACTTCAGGATTGACCATGAGGTCGAGGTATCTCTGGCGATAACGCTGTTCCTTGTCAGTCAGGCCGTGCCATTTTTCCGGCAGCGGACGGAGGGATTTGGACAGCATGGTGAAGTGGTGTACGCGGACGGTGAGTTCACCGGTATGTGTGGTGAATACGACGCCTTCGATGCCAAGGATATCGCCCATGTCGACGAGCTTCCAGAGGTCCCATTCCTTTTCGGAGAGGACGTCTTTTCTGAAGTATAACTGGATGTCGCCTGTCTGGTCGCGGAGGACTGCAAATGCTGCCTTGCCTGCGCCGCGGCGGATCATGATGCGGCCGGCGATGCGGACCGTGGTTTCATTCTTTTCAAGTTCTTCTGCGTTTGCACGGATATCAGCTGCATGGTGGTCCCATTCAAACTTTTCACCGTATGGTTCAACGCCAAGAGCACGAATCTTGTCCAGCTTCTCACGGCGAACGATCATCTGGTCATTCAGCTTCGGGCCGCTGGTCTGTACGTTCTTGTTCTGATTATTCTCTGCCATTAGAAATTCCTTTCAACTAGTTTATTTCTTCATCAGGATCTTAGTCGTCGATGCTGATGACTTTGTACTTGATTACGCTGTTCGGAGCGTCTGCTTCAACGATGTCTCCAGCTTTAGCGCCTACGAGGGCACGGCCTACCGGGGATTCATTGGAGATGCGGCCTTCGAATGGGTTGGATTCAGCGCTGCCGACGATGGTAACGGTTTCTTTTACGTATTCTTCCATATCTTCGATGGTAACGGTAGAACCAACGTCAATGCGGTTCTTTTTGCCTTTGACGATGATCTGAGCGGTACGGATCTGCTGTTCCAACTGAACGATACGGCCTTCCAGGAATGCCTGGGCATTCTTTGCTTCATCATATTCGGAGTTTTCTGAAAGGTCGCCCATTGCAATGGCTTCCTTCAAACGCTGGGCTACTTCCGCACGTTTCGTGGTGCGAAGGTCTTCCAGCTCCTTCTGCATCTTTTCAAGGCCTTCTTTGGTAATCAGGGTCTTCTGCATTTCTGCCATGACAATTTGCCTCTTTTCTTAAGTATTTCTTAAACACAAACAAGACGCCCTGCGTAAGGGCATATTTCATAGTATATAGCAGAATAAAAAGTCATGTCAATGGAAATCGGGAAATATCGCGAGAAGGTTTCAAAAGTCTTTGAGATTCTTTATATATAAGGATATATATTATTAATATAATTAGTACATTATAGAGAAGGATGGAAATTTGGAAGGGACAGTGCTTGCTAAAAATGCTCTTTCAATTTTAAATGGTATCCTGATCGTTTGGAAATTTATGGGATGGAGAAAGAAAATAATACGACCGCGCTGCACCTTGAAAGAAATCAACCCGATCCAACTCTTTTAGAAAATGAACCCCTTTCGGCGCATGCGCGCCACTTTACCCTGACGGGGACAGCTTCACGCGGAATAAAAGAAAGAGCTCAGCTCTGATTTGTTTCGGACCTTTCGTACCCCATCCCATACTCCCTTCCCCGTCTGGGAAGGCAAGTTTAAACCAAACAACCGAGCTGCGCTCGTGGGAAATGAACTTCATCCGTCGCCTTCGGCGACACCTTCCTCTACGAGGCAAGGTCAAACACCCTTAACCCAAGGCTGCCTCTCTCCTCCCTTTTGCTTCTTTTTTGGCTGATTCTATGGGACTGGCGGGGATCTGGGGTGGGCTGCGGTCAATTTCGGGTCGGTGAGTACCCTTAAATTTCCTGAATTTCCTGTAAATTTCCGGGATAGATATGGATAGAGGATGATGGCGTGCGTTTTTCTTCGTTTTTCATTTTATTGATTTCCTGTTTTCTTTCGATTTTTCTCTCTGTAAAAAGTGGGGATTTCTTTGAGGCAGACTAGGAAATTTTTATATAAAATAATTCTTTACCTATGATAGCAAAAAAACTTTTATTCTCATTTTATCTTCTTTTTTCTCATTTAAAATTTGAAATTTTGCTCTGTGGGGTTATTTGGGGGCATTTTAGGCGTTTTCAGGCGCTGAGGGGCTAAATGGATTTTAGGCAGTATACAACATTGTGTATTTTTATTTTGTACATTGCATAATTATTTACATATAGATACTATGAAATTTGAGGTCAAAAGCTGAAATGCGCCATAAAATGGGCATTCTGAGATTTTCTGCATTTCTATGTCGCAAAAATGGATACATATTGATTTATAATGCCAATCCATGCCAATCCGTGATGGCTAGCGTTTTCTTCCGTTTTCCTCGTTTTTCCTTCAAAGTTCTCAAAAGTCCGTGGTACTTTGTGTTCAAAAACTTTACAAAAAAGTTTTAAAAAAGGTCTTGTCATACCCCTTCATCTGTGGTATATTTCAGTAAATAAAAATTCACCGCGCCCTGCAGAAGTGCAGTAGAGCAGCGCCTGGCGGTCTGCGTCAGATGGTTTTCTTTTTCACCCTGTTTCTTTCACCATAATGAAAGCAAATGGGGTTCATGCATGCCTTGATGATTTCACGACAGCATCATCCGGTTCATTCCGGGACAACTTTTTCCCCCTGTCAGAGGATTCCCTCTGATTATGGAAGCAACAAAAGAAAGAAGGGAACAACCTTGTCTAAGAGCAAAAAAATGGGAGTCGTCCAGTTAACGACAGTCACTGCCATCAACATGATGGGTTCCGGTATTATTCTTCTTCCAGCTACGCTGGCTGAAATCGGGACGGTCTCTATTTTCGCATGGATTCTTGCCTCCATCGGTGCAACTTTTCTCGCTTACGCTTTCTCTAAGTGCGGGATGTACACGAAAAAGGTAGGAGGCATGGGCGGTTACGCAGAATACCGCTTCGGGAGAGCCGGCAATTTCCTCTCCAACTTCTGCTACACGATTTCTCTGATCATCGCCAACGTTGCTATTGCAAGCGGCGTTGTCAGCTACGGTTCTTATGTTTTCGGTTTCAACCTTGATCCGGTTGAAGTCTGCCTGGCTACAATCGGCGTCCTTCTGGCCGCTGCTACGATCAGCCTCGTAGGACCTAAGAATTTCGGCAAGTTCTCCACCCTGGGCGTTATGTGCGTCGTAACCCCGGTCATCGGCCTGCTTTTCGCAGGTGCATTCTTCTTCAGCCCTGACGTCTATGTACAGGCTTGGAACCCGGGAGATCTTCCTTTCTACGAAACAATGAAGCAATCCATCGCAGTCATCCTCTGGGCTTTCCTTGGTCTTGAAACTGCATGCGCTAACTCCGACACTGTTGAAAATCCGGAAAAGAATGTTCCGATCGCTGTTCTTGCAGGCACACTGCTCGCAGGCGCTTGCTACACCACTTCCACCGCTATCATCGGCGGCCTCGTTCCTTACACTGAACTGATGAATGCCAATGCTCCTTTCGGCCTTGCATACGCTACCATGTTCGGACCAACCGCAGGCTACATCGTTTCCTGCATGCTCGTCTGCTCCTGCTTCGTATCCCTGACCGCTTGGCAGTTCACCGTTTCTGAAGTAGCTAGAGAAGCTTCCTCCATCGGACTCTTCCCGAAGTTCTTTTCCACTGTAAACCGTTTCCGTTCTCCATATGCAGCTATCGGTACTCTGGTAGCTATCCAGATCGTCATGACTCTCTCCACCATGAGCCCGACCCTGCTTAAGCAGTTCAACGTACTCATCAACTTGGCTGTCATGATCAACCTGATTCCTTACCTCCTGGCTATGGCAGCTGTCGCTGATCTCCAGAAGGTAGAAATGATTCCGCATGACAAAGCAAAACTTGCCAACATGGCAGCTATCGTCGGCGGCATCTACAGCGTATACGCAGTATACGGCTGCGGCTGGTCTGTCATTCTGGAAGGCGCCTTCGTAACAGCTATGGGTCTCCTGATTTACTTCATCGTTTCTCCAAAGCTCCGCTACAGCGCTCCGCGTATGGAAACCTATCCGCCAATCAAGAAATAATTGAACGTGAAAATCTCCGCAGAAATGCGGAGATTTTTTGTGGGCGGATTAAGGAATGATATCTGGGCTTGAGCCGGAGGGAAAACTGTAAACAGATACAGCATGTCCCCAGCCGCAGGCTGGTTGTGATGTTTAGCAATCATCCAGTCAGAAGTCATGAAAAACCGTACAACCGCGATAAGATCGCGCAGAACTGCACCCCTTTCTGCCGCATCCGCGCCATTCTTCCCCGTTGGGGCAGGTCAAAACCTTCCTGTACAGCTTCTTCCGCTATTATCAAATTCTTCATTGAAAAAGGCAGCCGTCGGCTGCCTTTTCATTTCCTTTCCCCTCTTATTTCATCTTGGGTTTCGGGAACATTTTCTCTTCTATTTCTTCTTTTGCTTTTCTGACGAAGGAGAGCATTTCACGGTCCAGGGGGTAGCGGATGACGCAGCCCGGGGAGACGATGATTCTTCTTCCTCCTGTCTGGCGAAGGGTTTCGTAGATTTGTCTTTCTATTTCGTTCTTATGGCCTTCTGTGATGTCCATGCGTTCGAGGCCTGCCATGAGGCATTTGCCTGTCAGGAGGGCCGCTTCGCCGATTTCCGGAAGGGATTCCCATGCGTGCCAGTTGAAAATCTGGACAGGGTATTTCCTTAAAAGCGGGAACATGATGTCCGGGCCGTGGGCGTGGAGGACGTTGCACCAGCCGGAGGAGGCGGAGAGGACGGCGAGGTCATAGGGCATGCCGTATTCTTTGTAGAAGGACTCTTCTGTCTTGGCATAGGAAGAGAGCTGTGTGGCGAAAAAGATGCCGTCAGCGCCCATTTCGATGACGCGTTGAACAAGTGCGCATGTCGTCTCGGTAATGGCTGTAAGGGCCTTTTTTACGCGTTCTCCGTGGCCTTCCTGGATGTGCTTCATCATGTCAGGGCAAAGCTTGGATGCTGTGGTGAGCGGGCTGAAGATGGTGAATACGACGGGGACTTCTCCCTGTGTCTTATCAAGGAGGAGACGCAGGTATTTCTGCTCGCGGGCCAGGGCGCCTTCATTGACGGAGACAGATGTGACTTTTTCCCAGTCTTCAGGAGTCTTGACGGGTGTGTCGACGCTCTTGGCTACGCCGCCTTTTTCTATTTCGGAGTAGTCGACTTTGACGCCGTAGTCCTCGACGCTGTACATGCCATTGTTCATGGTTTTCAGGATGTCCACGTCGTAAGTCTTGTAGAAATCATAGGTATGTTCTGCATTGGCTACAGGATCGAGATCGATGCCGGGCAGGTGCGACCAGAGGGAATAGGGAATGCGGTCGACGTGTTCACCAAGGATAACAGCTTCGATGCGTTCTTTCTTGGTCATGGGTTTCAGGATTTTCTTCTTTTTCATAATTCCTCCTTTACCAGGCAGCGACGGTGCCGTCGGCTCTTGGTTCTGTAGCGCCCATGAGGACGCCTTCTTCATTTCTCCAGATCATTTCTCCGCGTCCGAAGCCCTGCAGGTCATCTTTGATGATGATGTCATGGCCGCGTTTCCGGAGCTGTTCTACCAGGTATGGATCAAAGCCTCTTTCGACCTGGAATGATTTCCCGCCGACCCACTGCCAGCGCGGACAGTCGAGGGCCTCCTGCGGGTTCATGCCGAAGTCGAGTGTATTTGTGATGACTTGCAGATGGCCCTGCGGCTGCATGAAGCCTCCCATGACGCCAAAGGGTCCAACGGCTCTTCCCTCTTTTGTAAGGAAGCCGGGGATGATTGTATGGTAGGTGCGTTTCCTCGGTGCCAGGCAGTTGTCATGGTTTTCGTCCAGGCTGAAGTTGGCGCCTCTATCCTGAAGAGCAATGCCGGTCCCAGGGATGACGATGCCGCTTCCAAAGTAGTTGTAGTTGCTCTGGATAAAGGAAACCATGTTTCCTTCGCCGTCTGCCGTGGAAAGGTAAACGGTGCCGCCGCATCTGGGATCGCCGGCTTCAGGTTCCCTTGCCGTTTCTCCGATGAGGGATCTTCTTTCTTCGGCATAGCGGTCAGAGAGGAGTTCTTCTACGGTCCTTGTCATGCAGGATGGCTCGGTGATGTATTTCTTGCCGTCCGCATAGGCAAGCTTCATGGCTTCGAACTGGCGGTGCAGTGTCTCTACGGTGTCTCTTTCCGTGAAATCGTATCCTTTGAGGATGTTGAGCGCCATGAGAGGCACGATGCCATGGCCGTTCGGAGGAAGTTCCCATACGTCATAGCCTCTGTAATTGATGCTGACGGGATCGACCCATTCCGGATTCCATGCGGAGAGGTCTTCTTTCCGAAGGTACCCGCCGGTCTCTCTGGCAAAGGCATCGATGATGTCTGCAATGCATCCTGCATAGAGAGCAGCCGTCTCGGATTCTGCGATTTCTTCCAGCGTATCGGCATGGTCCTTCAGGCGGACGATTTCGCCCGGACGCGGCGCTCTTCCTGCATTAAGGAAGGTATCGAACCAGCCGGAAAAGGCAGGATCTTCTGCATAGACGGAAAGGGCTTTCCTCTCCTGCTCCCACTCGTGAGCAACGAAGGGCGAAATGGCATAGCCGTACCTGGCGTATCCGATGGCCGGTTCGAAGAGTTTCCTGAAGGGAAGGCGCCCGAAGCGGCGGGAGAGTTCTCTCCATGCGGCAGGCGCGCCCGGCACGGTGACGGGAAGCCAGCCGCGGATCGGCATTTCCGTGTGCCCCATGCCTCTTACGATGTCTGCACTGATAGCACCTGGGGCAAAGCCGCTGCTGTTTAATCCATAGAGATGATCCTTCATCCAGATGATGGCAAAAGCATCGCTTCCGATGCCATTGGACACCGGTTCTACAACGGTCAGGCAGATGGCTGTCGCAATCGCTGCGTCGACGGCGTTGCCGCCTGCTTTCAGCATGTCCATGCCTGCGCCGGCTGCGAGCTGGGATGCCGTAGCAACCATGCCGCAGTTTCCGAAGACGACGCTTCTTCTGGACGGATAGCGGTAGCGCTGCCCTAGATTAAAGTTTATATTCATGATTCCTCCCCTGATTTGCGGACTGGCCGCGTATTTCCCTCGAAAATACTGGGATTCTTCTTCTATTATACTTCATCGATGCACCCTTCCCCAACCCGTTTCGGGCAATAAAAAAAGACCCCGGTTGAGGAGCCTTTTTCTATCATTCTTATTTCATATTGGCAGCAGCCCAGTCAGCTTTGAAGCGTGCAATGCCGTTGTCTGTCAGCGGGTGTTTCATGGCATCCATGAGTACCTGGAACGGAACGGTAGCAATGTCAGCGCCTGCGAGTGCGCACTGGGAGATGTGCTGCGGCTTTCTGATGGAAGCAGCAATGATCTTTGTATCGATGTCGTGGATTTCAAAGATTTCAGAGATGGTCTGAATGAGTTCCACGCCGTCCCAGCCGATGTCATCGATGCGGCCAACGAACGGGCTGACGAAGGATGCGCCTGCGCGTGCTGCAAGCAGTGCCTGGTTAGCAGAGAAGACGAGGGTAACGTTTGTGCGGATGCCAAGTTTCTTCAGACCTTTGACGGCTTTCATGCCTTCCGGGGTCATCGGTACTTTGACAACTACATGCGGATCAAGGCCTGCGAGGACCTGTCCTTCTGCAATCATTCCTTCTGCGTCATCAGCGAGCACTTCAGCGGAAATAGGGCCGTCCACGATGGAGGCGATTTCCTTAATGACTGCATGGAAGTCCTTTCCTTCCTTGGCGATCAGGGACGGGTTCGTCGTTACGCCGGAAATGAATCCCATGTCATTGGCTTTGCGAATGGCTTCGACATCAGCGGTATCAATAAAAAATTCCATTTCTTTCTCCTTTTATCTTTATAATATATTCAGCATGTATTCCATTTTTGCACTGATTCGGCGGAATGTCAATAATAAAAGGAATGCATGTAAAAATAGCATACTAGAAACAGGATTTCATCCAGGACGATATAGGAGGAAATGCCGCAAAATACAGTGTTTTCCGGCATTTTTCACGATGAGGGAGCAAGACCTCCATTTCCCTTCCATGATGAAAAGACAAGCGTATACATTATGAGGCGCAGGGAAAATCCCCTCATGGGCATTCTCAGCCCTTTTCTATCTATAAAACGCGATGGGACGCCGTGAGAAGCGAATTTCTCGCTTATCTTCCCTTATTCACCCATATGTGGCGGAATTCATAGTCAAATGAATGATTTTATTGATGGATATCGTTTCGAATCGAGAAAATTTCATCAACTTGACGTGCAAGTAATAAATCTGCATGATAGTTGACTTATAATGCATATAATACCTTATTCATTGATTATTGATAGATAAACAGGTATAATTAGGGACAAAGTAATCAGATGCTTTTTTTATTCATTTCCATACCTGAACCTAGGAGGGTCCCATGAAATTAACACTCCTCGCTCTGAGCTATTTCCAGAAAACCGCCGAGCTGCAGCACCTGACGAAAGCTGCAGAGGCACTTCATATTTCACAGCCGTCCCTCTCCCACACGATCAAAGTGCTCGAGACCGAGCTGGGCGTGCCGCTTTTCTCCAGAAGCGGGCGCAATATCGTCCTCACGCGTTATGGTGAAATCCTTCTCCGCCACACGAACCGCATCATGCAGGAACTGAACGGCGCACAGAAGGAACTGGCCGACACGAAGGAAGCACAGAAGCTGACCGTCACGATCTCGCTTTTTGCTGCTTCCATGATCATCCCGGCTTTCCTCACCCGTTTCCGTCAGGAACATCCGGATATCCGCTTCGAAATCCTGCAGCAGCATAACAAGCCGGGCCAGACGAATCAGACGCACGTCGACCTCTCTCTTTCTTCTTCGATCAATCCGATCGAGAATGACCATTCTGTCACTCTCCTGAAGGAAGATATCATGCTGGCTATGCCTGATACCGATCCGCATGCCAAGAGACCATCTGTCAATCTGGACGAATTCGAAAAGGCAGGCTTCATCTCTTTGGAAGCAGGCGCAAGCCTTCGTACGATCACAGACTTCTACTGCCGCATGGCAGGCTTCGTCCCCCATGTCGTCCTTGAAAGCGACAGCCCGACGACAGTCCGTGAATTCATCCGCGCAGGCCTCGGCGTTTCCTTCGCTCCGAGAATCACCTGGCACGGCGTAGGCGGCGACCATGTAGCACTTGTCCCGATTGCTTCCCCGAACTGCCAGAGATACATTTCCCTTTCCTGGAAGAAGGGTGAAAAACTCTCTCCGCCAGCTGAACTGCTGAAGAATTATATCAAGGAAAACTTTGCTGACTTTGCCAGAGAATACGCGGGCCTTCCGCCGAAAAGATAATTAACTATAAAAAGATGTGAATGATCAGTTGTCATTCACATCCTTTTTTTGTGCGTTTTTGTGCAGTTATATTCGGCTGGAGGATATATTTGTGGTATCGGGAAGGATTAAAGGATGCTTCGCGTTGCTGGAAATGAACCCCTTTCGGCCCGTGCAAAACAATTGAGCCAGCACTGATATTAATATAGTGTCAATCGGTATACGATCCACTTTTTCCTGACGGGGACAGCCTCACAAAGAATAAAAGAAAGAGCTCAGCTCTTATTTGTTTGAAACCTTATATAACCCCATCCCTACCATACTCCTTCCCCTAACGGGGACAGCTTCGCATGGAATAAAAGAAAAAGCTCCGCTTTTATTTGTTTGAAACCTTATGTAATCCCATCCCTGCCATACTCCTTCCTCTAACGGGACAGCTATAACTGAAGTGCTCTGCTAAAGCTGGGCATAGGAGGGGTTAGAAAAAAGCTGTTTTATGCGCCTCCATATCGCCCCATCACTATTTCCTTCGGGCATAAAAAAAAGATGTGAAATCTGGTATCGGGATTTCACATCTTTTTTATGCCAAGCTGGTGGGAAGACCAGCATTTACAGCCTTAGACTCAGCCTCCGAGGAGTGCGAGCATGATACCGCCGGAAATAGCTGTACCAAATACGCCTGCCAGGTTCGGGCCCATAGCGTGCATCAGAAGGAATACGCTTCTGGATTCTCTCTGGCCAACGAGGTGGGATACACGAGCTGCGATCGGAACGGAAGCGATGCCTGCGGAACCGATGAGCGGGTTGATCTTGCCGTGGGAGAGTTTGCACATGATCTTAGCGCATACAACGCCGGATGCTGTGCCGAATGCAAATGCAACGAGACCGAGGAAAATGATGAGGACTGTCTTGTAGGTCAGGAAGGTTCCTGCTGCCATCGTGGAGCCGATTGCAACGGTCAGAACCATAGTTACGATGTTGAGAAGTGTGTTGGATGCTGTTTCAGCCAGTTTTGTAACAACGAGGCATTCACGAAGCAGGTTGCCGAGCATGAGCATGGTGATCAGCGGAGCAACTGGCGGCAGGAAAATGTTAACGATGACGCCGATAACGATCGGGAATGCAATCTTTTCAAGACGGGATACATAACGCGGCTGTTTCATCATGATCTTTCTTTCGTCAGAGTTGGTGAGCATCTTCATGATTGGCGGCTGGATGAGAGGCATCAGTGCCATGTAGGAGTATGCTGCAACGGAAATCTGAGGAAGAAGATGTGGAGCCAGTTTCATGGTGGTGTAGATAGCCATCGGGCCGTCTGCGCCGCCGATGATGCCGATGGAAGCAGCTTCGCCAAGGTTGAAGCCGAGGCAGTTAGCGCCGATCAGGGCAACGAAGATGCCGAGGTGGGCAGCTGCGCCAAGGATAACAAGGCTCGGGTTTGCGATCATAGGACCAAAGTCAGTCATTGCGCCTACGCCCAGGAAAATGAGCGGAGGAAGAATCAGCTGTTCTACGCCCTGATACGCAAAATAGAAGAGGCCACCAGGATTAGTCAGGGAAGAACCGCCAGCGTTGACGACGATACAAGAGAAGCCGATGCCGACCAGAAGGAATGGTTCGTACTTCTTTACAATACCAAGGTAAAGCAGGATGCATCCCGCGGTGATCATAATGAGATTTCCAAGAGTCAGGCCCAGGAGGTCTGTCTGATGAAGAAGTTCTGTGAGGAGAGCTGCTAAAAGCTGACCCATATCCATGTTATTAGTCTCTCCTTTCTTTTACTTCGCCGAGCTTGTTCAGAAGCGGGAAGAAGTGGAGGATTACTCCGATAAATGAGATGAATACGAATGAAAGAACGAAGTCGATAGCGGAGAGAAGGAGTGCACCTTCCAGCGTATCTGGAATCATTGTCATATTAGTTCATCTCCTTTATCTGTTCATTTGCCTGACGGATCATGAGGAGACGTGCTCTTTCTTCAACTTTCTTCAGTACGTCTTCTTTCAGGACAATGGCACGTCTGTGTGTGCCGTGAGCGATTTCGCCCTGTTCATCCCATGCTTTGACGTCGAGTGTTACGTCGTGATCAGTGATGGCAATGATAGCAGCATGTACGGTAACGGTCATGCCGATGCTTGTCGGAGCGGTATGAACGAAGCTGACGCCCAAGCTGATGGATGCATAGTCATCTGGGAGGTACGGATCGATAGCTTCGATGGAAGCATCGAGTGCCCAGTGAATCAGACGAGGGGTAGAAAGAAGTCCCTTGAAATCGTTTTCGTAGTTATCAGCGCAGTCGGACTGCTGAACAACTCTGCGGGCAATAGCATTCTGGCCAACGGCTAAGAAATCTTCCAAATTAATCATAGTAATTCCCTTTCCACATTTTCTGTGTAACAACCTTGAGGAGATTCACTCCCCGGCTTTGTAAAAGAAACGTTTCTCTTGAATTCGCCCTGAGTATACCCCATAAATCATATCGTGAATAATACATGTTTGAGGCCTAATTCATGCATTGTAGTCTATAACATAGACTACAATGCATGAATTAAATTGCATGTTTTTTACAATTTTGACCTTGCCAATACCCGATTTTATCGTATTTTTGCAAAAATTCATTTATAACATGTATGTTTGCAAATTAAATTCCTCGATAAGTCTTATACAAAATAATTTGTTCTGTAACTTTTTAAAATTCGTCTTTTATCTAATGGACGCATAAAAGGAACACGTTCGTATTCACTGAACGCATCCCTTTTTATGTTTTCTTTTATGTTTATTTTTATCTTTTATTCATGGCCGAATTTGACCTGTGCAGAGACAAGGAGTGTAAATATGCCTGTACCGCCTATGATATTTCCAAGTCCTGTCGGAATGAGGAAGCGGAAGAAGTAGTCTGAAACGGTAGAAGCGCCTGTCAGGACGGCATAGGCCGCCTCCCCTGACCCGACGACGACATGCGCAAATCCCCCGATGGCGATGAAGTAGGTAAAGGTTAGTATGGTGAAGAAGGAAAATCCGCGGGACATCGGCAGCATCCAGACGATTGCCGCGATGAGCATGCCGGCCGGAATGCCGCGGAAGATATTCTCCCCTGCCGAGAAGTGCATGACGTGGCCGGCGACGATGCCAAGCGACGTGGATATTTCATTTCCTGCAAAGTACGGCGAGGTCATGAAGAGCGCGGCAATGAAGGTGCCGACCATGTTCGAACCGAGGACGATCGCCCAGAGACGAAGGATCCGCATGAGCCTGTACCAGGACGGATGCTCCCAGAGCGGGATGACGGCCGTGATCGTGTGCTCGGTGAAGAGCTGCAGGCGGCCCAGGATCACGATGAGGAAGCCTGTCGTGTAGCCGATGCCGCTGATGGCATCCGCATAAGGCGCAGTGCCTGCGTACATGGCAAGGACGGCGCGGAAGTAAAAGGAGAAGGAGACCATGATGCCGGCTGCCAGCGCAGAGAAGAAGAGCGGCCCGGAATGGCGCTCGAGTTCCTTCTCCCCATCGTGGCGGATGATCTCGAAAAGCAGCTTGGACGACAGCTTTTCGTATTCTTCGACGGTGACTTTGGTCTTCGATTTCTCGTATTCTTTATCAAAATCTTCTTTGAGTATCGTCATACATTTCCCCCGATCTGGTTCTTTCTTTATTTAATATACATATATTATACCAAGTATTATACCAAGAAGAGGGATTTCATAACAACTTTTTTCGATATGATTTCAGTATGGGGTCATAGGACAAAACGTGTTGGTAATTAATCCCAGCCATGACTGGGATTAAATCCAGAATTATGTAATTCGTCCCACATTATGGCATCACCCCAAGCTGGGATTGAATCTGCCAGTCTTTGTTGTGAGCTTATGCTATTATAGATAATAGAAATGCTTTTATCGGTCGGCATAACCTTGAGTATTTCTGAGAGTGAAAGCGGTTTCGGTGAGTGCATGTAACACCACCAGAAAACCGCTTTTATTCGTCTTTCAACGAATAATCCACGATGGTTTCTGAGCATCGCTCGAAGCTGTGCATTTACACCGCCCTCTATGAGATTATTTGTCGCCGGATAAGGACTTGGGAATTCATCAGCCTCTTTCAGATAGGTGAAAAGATTCCCGGATTTTATCAGACTAATGAGCGATGTTTTTGCCTTTATGAGGCGTTCGTGGGTGTGTCGCATTACGCCTCTATCGTCCATTGTCATTTCTTTTAGAAATTCCTTATGCTTCATTGTCCAAGATTCAAATCGGCTTACCCATTTTTCTGCTTTTTTAAGAGTTTTTATCTCCAACAAATCCCTGGCAAGCATATACAGCTGGGCACCGGCAAGGGTTCTTGGACGAGTCGTTGTGTAACGTCGTACCTGGCAAAATACATGAAATATGCAGCGCTGCAGTCTGGCATTTGGCCAGACTTTTTTTAATGCCTTTTGGAAACCCGGACCACCGTCAGAAACGACTATACGTGGTTCAGCAATACGACTCATCAGGGCTTCCCAGGCAAAAGCACGTTCATATCTACATAAATACCATCCTAATACATGATGCTCATCACAACGGATCAGAATGCAGGCTTTTCTGGCAAGATAAATGCCATCAACATATACAGTTTCCCTCGGCTCTTCAATCTTCGGCGGCATGGCCCAGATATCCCAAAATTTCGCTGTTTTTCTTCGGAAATTACGCCCTTCACCTGTCATATCCTTCTGTGTATCCTTGCTGAATAACCAATCAAGAAACATACTGAAATCCTTCGCATCACGATTAATAGGAAAAGTAAATACATTCCCACATTCTCGGCACTTCCAGCGTTGTGTTCCTGCCCGTGTTTTTCCATATTTGTAGCAGGTAAAACCACAATAACGACATCTAACTTCTTTCATAAAATAACCTCCTAGAAAATAATTCATTTCCCAGGAAAGATAAAATACCATTTTAGCCCGTATTTACAAGGTGTCTGAGACTTTTTACCAACACGTTTTGTCCACCCTTTAAGAATCACTGAAAATCTTAAAATGCCGATGGAGCCCGATAAATACGGGTTCCATCGGCATTAAAACCAACACGAAATGTCCTATAAGCCTCAGTATGCATGACCCCGGAATCCGCATAAAAGCAGAAAAGGCTCCCCTCTTCGGAGAGCCTTTCCCGTGTGAAATTGTCTATACTAGGCGGAATGCCGTGGTTTCGTCTTAGTCCAGGAAAGCCATTTCTTCCTTCCAGGATGCGGAGGCTTCCTTCATCTTGGCGATGGTTTCGGAGGCATGGGCTTCCTGTCTTTCGATGGACTTGCGTCCGGTGCCGCCGTAGCTTTCACGGAGGTTGACGCAGTTTTCGATTTTCAGTGCTTCCAGGATATCTTCCTCAAAGAGAGGGCTCATGGATTTGAATTCGTCCATGGTGAGATCCAGGAGGTACTTATGGTGTTCGATGCAGTAATGGACGGCGCTGCCGACGACAGCATGGGCCTGGCGGAAAGGAAGTCCTTTCTTGGCAAGGTAGTCTGCCATGTCGGTGGCATTCGAGAAGTCGTGTTCAAGGGCTTCGCGTGTCTTGTCGCCATTGACGGTCATGGTGGAAATCATGCCGGCATAGATGTCGAGGGCAAAGTAGAGCGTGTCGATGGCATCAAATACGCCTTCCTTGTCTTCCTGCATGTCCTTGTCATAGGCAAGCGGCAGGCCCTTCATGACAGTGAGAAGGCCGATGAGATGCCCGTAGACACGGCCTGTCTTTCCGCGGATGAGTTCGCACATGTCCGGATTTTTCTTCTGGGGCATGATGGAGCTTCCTGTGGAATAGCCGTCGTCGAGTTCGATGAACTGGAATTCGCTGGTGCTCCAGTAAATGAATTCTTCGGACAGGCGGGACAGGTGCATGGCGCAGATGGATGCGAAGGACAGGAACTGCAGGAGGTAGTCTCTGTCAGAGACGGCATCCAGGCTGTTTCCATAGACGGAGGAGAAATGGAGGTCCTCTGCTTCTTCGAGCGAATTGGTGTCATAGGTTGTACCCGCCAGAGCGCATGCTCCGATCGGGGACATGTCGCAGGCTTCGTAGCAGTCTTCGAGGCGTTTGAAGTCTCTTTCGAGCATGGCAAAGTATGCAAGCATGTGGTGCGCGAAGTAGACAGGCTGCGCACGCTGCATATGGGTATATCCCGGGATGATGACGTCCTTGTACTTGACGGCGGCGGAGAGGAGCGCGCTCTCGACAGCGATGAGCTTTTCAGAGAGACGGCCGATCTGGCGCTTCATGTACATATGGAGATCCAGGGCGCACTGGTCGTTTCTGGATCTTGCGGTGTGCAGGCGGGCACCGGCATCGCCGATGTCGTCCGTCAGCCGCTTTTCGATATTCATATGGATATCTTCGAGTTCGATGGAGAAGTCAAACTGTCCCTCATCGATCTGTTTCTTGATTTTCTTGAGACCCGCTGTGATTTTTTCCTGATCTTCAGCGGAGATGATGCCGTGAGCAGCCAGCATTTTCGCATGGGCGATCGATCCGGCGATATCTTCCCTGTACATCCGGCAGTCGTAGGAAATGGAGGCGTTGAAATCCAGCGCATTCTTTTCCTCGGCTTTCGTGAAGCGGCCTCCCCACATCATTTCACTCATTTTTCATTCTTCTCCTTCATCAGGGCTCTGATGGTGAGCGGAAGTCCGAAGAGGTTGATGAAGCCTTCTGCATCAGCTTGGTTGTAAACGTCGTCTTCACCAAAGGTTACGAATTCTTCGTTGTAGAGGGAGTACGGGCTTGTTGCGCCTGCGCTCATGATGTTGCCCTTGTAGAGACGGAGTTTGACAGTACCGGTGACGGTTTCAGAGGTCTTGTCGGCAAATGCCTGCAGTGCTTCACGGAGCGGTGCAAACCACATGCCGTCGTATACGAGTTCGCTGTATTTGACAGCTGCGACTTCCTTGAAGTGGAAGGTAGCGCGGTCAAGGCAGAGTCTTTCGAGTTCGGTGTGTGCGTAGAAGAGGATGGATCCGCATGGGTTTTCATAAACGCCACGGGATTTCATGCCTACGAGTCTGTTTTCAACGAGGTCATTGATACCTACGCCGTTCTTTGCGCCGATGGCATTCAGTGTGTTGACGAGTTCGACGCCGTCCATCTTCTTGCCATTGACAGCAACCGGTACGCCCGCTTCGAAGTCGATGGAAACGAATTCCGGCTTGTCAGGAGCGTCTTCCGGATCGCAGGTAACGAGGTACATATCCTTGTGAGGAGCGTTTGCCGGGTTTTCCAGATCGTCGCCTTCATGGGACAGGTGCCACATATTCCAGTCCATGGAGTACGGGTATTTCTGGGCAGCTTTTTCTTCTTCGGACTGCTTTTCATCGTACTTGTCGATCGGCACGCCATGTTCTTCAGCGTACTTCATTTCATCTTCTCTGGACTTCATGTCCCAGATTCTCCAGGGAGCGATGATCTTCATATGCGGAGCGAGTGCTTTGATGGTCAGTTCGAAACGAACCTGGTCATTGCCCTTGCCGGTAGCGCCGTGGCAGATAGCGTCAGCGCCGTATTTCTTGGCCATGTCGACGAGGCATTTGCCGATGAGCGGACGAGCGAAGGAGGTGCCCAGGAGGTACTTGCCTTCATAGATGCCGTCAGCTTTCAGTACGTTGTAAGCGTATTCTTCGATGAATTCTTTTCTAACGTCGAGGGTTTCAGCGACGGATGCACCGGATTTCAGTGCTTTTTCATGGATGGCATCGAAGTCTTCCGGCTGCCCGAGGTTTACGGTGCAGGCAATAACTTCACAGCCATAATTTTCTTTCAGCCACGGAATGATAACGGATGTATCCAGTCCGCCGGAATAAGCAAGAACTACTTTTTTAACGCCATTGATATCTGTCATAATGATGACCGCCTTTCCAAATAAGTAATAGACAATTTCTCTGGCCCTTCACGGGGGCTTTTCTGAAGATGAAATAATTATACAACGCAATGTATAATTACGCAATAGGCAAAACTGTATTTTTTTCAACTTTTTTGGAATTTTCTGCATATATTTTGGAAATGACTCGTATTTATCGAATAAAATTGCATACATATTTTGTAAATTTCCAAAATCTTCATATGCATATTATGCAGTATATTGCGCATAAACGATCATTCAGGGCAAAAAAAGAGAGCCCTGGAACGGTCTCGTCCATAGGCTCTCTTATATGACTTATTCTTTTATTCTTTCTTCTTGGATCCAGCAGCGATAGCGACGCCGATCAGCGCAAGGATGCCTGCCATGATGGCAATCTTTCCGTAGGATGCCGGTTCCTTGAGGAGGAGTCTCTTCCTGACTGCATCAAGCTTGGTCATCGGCTTTACAGCCGTAAGAGCGAGGGCTCCCAGTTTGTAATCGGTATCCAGGTCGCGGAAACCTGCATTCAGGAAAAGTTCTTCGAGTTCTTCCTGATGGAAAATTTTCATGCCCGGGATGATCTTCTCGTAGATGTCATCAAGGGGGCAGGTGCCGCCTTTGGAATTGACGGCAAGGAAAATGCCGCCCGGCTTCAGTACGCGGAGGATTTCCCTGACGCATTCGTCCGGATTCTTCCAGAAGTACATCGTTTCCGATGCCATGACGAGATCGAAGCGGTTATCTCCGAAGGGGAGAATGTCTGCCGTTCCCTCATAGACGTCGCAGCGTCCGTCCGCAATGGCTTCGCGGTTCAGTGCAAAGGACATGGATACCGCTGTCTCGGACGGGTCGATGCCTGTCACATGGCCTTTCGGTGCTGCACGGAGAAGGCGCTGGATATTCCTGCCTCCGCCGCATCCGATATCCAGGATGTCAGCATCGTCATGGATTTCCACATGGGACAGTCCCCAGCGCGACAAGGGAATTGTCATCAAATTCATACCTTTGTACATAGCTTTCACTGCTTTTTCCCTTAAACAGGGACAATTGAGTTTCGTCAGGGACTCCATCATTACCGCCTCCGTTTTATACAACAGCCTTCGAACCTTTTCTATATTATATCGCCTCTATGGGCATAGAGACAATGGTACTCTTTTGGAAATCACTCACTTTCCATTTTCTGTCTCTTTCTCCCCCCTTCTATTTCGCCAGTCTGTTACAGGACAAATAGCAGTTTTAGTATATACTCTGCATCTATATTTTCACCTGTCACTTCCCCCGCTGATTCCTCTTCAAATGGTCTAAAAACTTCTGAAAATCAGCTGCCCGGTTTTGCGAAATTCTCCTGAGATCCGCCATTTTCCTTCATTTTGCGGTACTTTCCATTTCCCTATTTTACGATCCTATCCGCTGCTTTTTCATACCATTTTACCTTTTGTAGAATATAAATTAAATATAAAAGAGTTATTAAAATAATTTTACACTTATAATGAATCATGATAAAATTAGTGTAGGTACATATGCGAAGAACGAACCGGCATCCGCAGGTCTACGGGTTCTTCGGATTCTTTACTGCAAGAAGGATCTCATATGTCTATCAATATATCTATTCCTACCATCCTGCAGGTCAGCCTGGAATTCTGGGGGGTGCATCATTTCCCTCATCATCGCTCTCCTGACGACGCATAGGATCCCTGAAAATGACAAGCCGGGAAAACGTCTCTGGCTTCTGCTCCTGACGAATGTGCTGACGATTTCATGCGACAGCATGTCCTGCCTTTACCGCGGGGATGAATCGGAGCTAGGCATCTGGATTTCACAGTCGGCCAATATTGCCGTCTATGTCCTGATGCTCGTTTTTGCTGTAGAATTCACGTACTATCTCCATGCCCGTCTGAGAGTCCGTTCTGCCGTCTGGCTCTACTTCAATGAAGCGGCGGCAGCCATCGGACTTGTGCTCCTCGGCGTGACGCAGTTCACCGGGTTCTTCTATTTCTACGACATCCACAATAACTACCTGAGAGGTCCTGGATTCCTCTGCTTCTACGGCATTCTTGTTATCATTTATGGGCACTGCCTCTACAAAATCCATCAGCGCCGTGACCGTATCATCAAGGAAGACAGGTGCTGCCTGGCAGCTGTTTTCGGCGTGCTCATCATTTCCGGCATCCTTCAGCTTGCGTTCACGTCCTTTGCTTCTATCAATATCGGCGCAACGATCGGTACCATGATCCTTTACCTCTGGCATTTCTTCAAGGTACAGGACCTTGAAAGCGACCGTGATCTGCGCTTTGCCCTGACAGAACAGAAACGGACCATCAAGGCACTCGAGGAATCGCAGTCCCAGGAACGCAGGACAAGGGAAAAGCTCGACAAGTACAAGGGTATTTTCAAGAAACAGCAGGACGACCACCAGAAGACGCTCGAAGTGCTGGACCGTTCCGAAGCCAAGGCGAAGGAAACGCAGAAAGCGCTTGAAGAAGCGCAGTATAAAGAACGCAAGACAAAGCATGCTCTCAATGAGGAGCAGGACAGCCACAAGAAAACGATCGAAGCGCTGGACCGCTCTGAATCCAGGCAGAAAGAAACGCAGCAGGCCCTCGATGAAGCGAGAAGCCAGCTGGAGGATCTCAATGCCGGCGAAAGCGGAAAGGAGAGCCTATGAAACAGCTGCAAAAGCACTTGATCATCATACTGGTCATGGGCATCATGCTCGCAGCGGCGCTGATCGGCGGCATCTCCACTTTCACCTTCCGCGAAATCAGCAGCAATGATAACCGCGCCATCATGAAGTCCATCCAGCAGACGGATATGGAAGAGCTGAATGATACGCTGCGCGTAACGGCACAGACGGTCAATGCACTGACCGCCAGCTATGCGGACATCGTCCCTGACGACCTTTCTCTCCTGAAAGATCCCGAATTCCTCTCCGCTTACGAAGACAAGACGGAAAATCTTGGCTACCATCTTCTCTCTGAGAATTTCAAGATTGCTTCCCTCTACTACCGCTTGAGCCCGGAACTCACGAATAACCCGCAGGCAGGCTACACTGTAGCACGCTCGGCAGACGGGATCAGTGTCCTCAAACTGACACCGGTCAACCTGCATAAATTCGATGAAGACGACATGAACCATGTAGGCTGGTACTACGTGCCGGTTTCCCGCAAGGAACCGACCTGGCTTCCTCCTTACTACAATACGATGATGGGCGGCCAGTGTATTTCCTATGTCCGTCCGATTTACAAGGGCGATACCCTGATCAGCATCGTCGGCGCAGATATCGACTTCGATGAATTCTGCAAGCGCATCAACAACATGACGGCTTATGAATCAGGCTTTGCCGTTCTCTTCGGCCCGAGAGGAGATCTCCTCTTTGATGGCAACCGTTCTGTCCATATCCCGCAGGAAACAATCGACAAGATCATGGACCCCGCCCGTGACAGCCTCTCCACGAGCTACACGGATCACCAGAACCGCGTCTTCGTGGAAAGCAGCCAGATCAAAAATGGCATCCGTCTGGCCATCCTCGTCCCGGAAGCGGAACTGAACTACAAGCAGGATGTCATGACGTACACGATATTCCTTCTGACGGCAGCCATTTCCGCCATCCTGATCCTCACGATGACGAGTATCCTCCGCCGCATTTTCAAGATGTCCCATACCGATACGCTGACAGGCGCCGGCAACAGTTCTTCCTATATCGAACGCATCACGGAAATCGGGGACAAGATCAACGAAGGCACCGCTATCTTCTCTGTCATGGTCTTCGACGTCAATAACCTGAAGCATGTCAATGACACGCAGGGCCATGCAGCAGGCGACCACCTCATTAGGAACGGTTACCAGCTCCTGACGGAGGAATTCCCCCGCTCGGAAATCTACCGTATCGGCGGCGATGAATTTGTCATCATCATGGAAAACAAGCTTTCCGATCTCTGCGGCGAAATGATCCGCGGATTCCGGCAGAGAATGAGAGACCACTCCGAATCTTACCGTGAGCTCCCGGGCCAGGTCGTCCTCGCAGCCGGCATGGCAAGCTATGTGCCCGGCACGGACAACAGCTACATGGATGTCTTCCAGAGAGCGGATGAGAAAATGTACAAGAACAAATCCGAATTCTATGACCATCATCCTGAAATGGAAAGACGAGGCATATCGCCGGAAGAAACGAGATGGTATTAAGGGATAAATGATTCAGATTTCATAAAAAACGCCCTTCCTTGGGGGCCGGGCCTTCCCTCCCGGTCTCCTTTATTTTGCGCGTTATCAGACTGGGAAAGGCCCCTTTAAATGAGTTTTTAGAGAAATGGAAATCATATACTGGATTGGAAAATTCCAGCAAAAAAGAGACTGCAGAAATGCTCACTGGCACTTTTACAGTCTCTTTTATATTTTTTAGAAGCTCAGGTTTCCTTTGTAGAGGAGTTCCTTGATGAAGTTTGGCAGGACGAAGCAGCTCTTCTGGATCGTTCTGTTGTAGTACTTCATCGGCTGCGGAACCGGGCGTCTTACGCCGGTACGGAGCGGATCATGCACCTTGGATGCAAGCATGAAGGAATGCATGCAGGCCGGATAGATCGGCACGTGGGAGTAGTACATCCTGACGATCGGGAATACGTCTCCCATGGCTTTGTAGACGTCATGGACGGTCTTTTGCTGCACGATCGGGGACTCTGTCTGCTGGACGATGAGTCCGTCTTCGCGGAGGGCTTCATGCGCACTCTTGTAGAATTCGCGGGTGAAAAGGCCTTCACCGGGTCCGATCGGGTCGGAGCAGTCGATGATGATGACATCATAGAAGTCCTTGACGGATTTCGCAAAGGCGATGCCGTCTCCTACATGGACGTGAAGCTTTTCCGGCGGATCAAGGAGCGCGGATGCAATGGTCGGGAAGTATTCCTTGGAGAGTTCAATGACGCGGCCGTCGATGTCGCAGAGGTCGACCTGCTTGACGCAGTCGTGACGGCAGACTTCTCTGGCTACGCCGCCGTCACCGCCGCCGATGATGAGTACTCTTTCCGGATTCGGGTGCAGCATGAGCGGCACGTGGGAGATCATCTCGTGATATGTCCATTCATCTTTGACGGATGTCTGGAAAACGCCGTCAAGGATGAGCAGACGGCCGTATTCAAGGGTATCAGCAATCTGAATCTTCTGATACGGTGTCTGTTCTTCATGGAGCATTTTTGTGATTTTCAGTGTGAGGCCAAGGTTTTCATTGGCCCATTCGGTGACGTATTGTTTCTCTTCCATAGGCTTAGTCCTTCTTTTCCTCCTTCTTTACGGTTTCAGCAGCCACGTCGAATACGTTGGCGCCTTTTTCTTCTTTTTCTTCTTCTGTATCAGCAGCAGCCTCTTCTTCCGCTTCTGCGAAAGGTTCAGCTTCTGCTGTTTCAACGGTTTCTGCTGTTTCTTCAGCGCCTTCGGCAGTTTCTTCTGTCTGGACAGGAATGTCTTCAGCCGGTGCTTCTGCTGCAGGAGCTTCCTGAGCTGCTGGTACTTCCTGCGTCTTCGGCGCAGTCTGGATCGGCTGCGGAGCCTGTGCAGCTTTGGCAGATTCGATCAGGGAGAGTGCGGATTTGAAGTTGGACAGGAGCTTTTCGATATAAAGGTTCATGTCGCCTTCTGTTTTCAGAAGGTCTGCATTCATTTTACGGCGTGCTGCTTCAGCGTCGGAAACGATCTTTCTGGCTTCATTCTGTGCTTCGCGGATGGAGAGTTCTGCTTCCTTATTCGCATTTCTCTTCACGTTTTCAGCGGTCTGCTGAGCCATGACGAGGGTGCTGGACATGGTTTCTTCCATCTTTTCATAGTTGCGGAGCTTTGTCTTGATGGCGTCCATCTCTTCTTCCATTTCACGGTGTTCGCGGTAGATTCTTTCGTAATCGCCTGCGAGTTCTTCGAGGAAGCTGTTGACTTCTTCGGAAGAGTATCCCCTGATCTGTTTGGAGAATGTCTTGTTGTGAATGTCCATCGGTGTGATCATAAAATTTCCTCCTAGTGTACGATGTGTGACGCATGCCTCTATGGCAAAGGAAATGTCGGGTTTCCCCGGCCGGCGTGCAGCAGCTTCCTGCTTCCTCTGCCGCAAAATCTTAGCGGTATCTTTCTATCAAAACCCCGATGCGGCCTTTGCGGCTTTTACCGGTGATTTCCTTGATTTCAATTCTTCCGCGTCCTCTGACGCTGATGACGTCACCCGGCTTGACTGCCTGGGAGGCGCTTTTTGCCATCTGCCAGTTGACTTCTGTCCTCTGGTCGTCGACGAGCTGGACCATCTTCGTCCTGGAAAGGCCAAAGCCTGCAGCTCCGACGGCATCGAGGCGAAGGGAGGCGACGGTAGCACGTACTTCCTTGGCTGTCTTTTCCGGCGGATGGAGTTCTTCCATCGGGACTTCTTCGACGGTAACGGTGACCATGGCGACTTTATGGAAGTTGTCGATGATCCACTGTGCCATATCTGCATCGCAGAGGATCTGGCATCCGTTTTCCTGCATGAGGATGTCGCCCAGGACGGCACGGTCGATGCCAAGGCCCATGAGGGAGCCCAGGACATCCCTGTGTCCGATGAGGCGGTACCTGCCGTCCCATTTGACGGAGAGGAGTTTGATGCCAAAGTCTACGGGGCCTTCATAGCCGCCATCGACAAAGGCTACTTTTATTCTTTCAGCTTCGTGGTAACCGCCGAAGCTTTTGGCCGTGATGGTTCCCGCATGCGCGGCAATCGTCTGTCCGACCTGTGCGGCAAAGGGACTCATAAAAGGCCCTACAGCAAAAGGACGGCCGCGGTCTACCGCATCGGCGAGATCCAGCAGGCGAATGGCCATGTCCTTTGCTTCTTCGCCTGTTGCCGTAAAGTAGCGAAGAATTTTTTCTCTATCTTTCATGTATTCCTCAATTCCCCCCAAGATACCGGGAAATTCTTCCTGTATCCAAGGGTTTCTTTATTTCCCGGACATTTCGTCTGAGCGGTCGAGGCAGGCTTTCACGCCGTCAATCAGAGCGGCCCTGATGCCTCTCTTTTCCATGGCATAGATACCGGCGATCGTCGTTCCGCCCGGGCTTGTGACCTGATCGCGGAGTTCGGCCGGATGTTTTCCTGTCTCAAGGACCATCTTGGCTGCGCCGTAGAGTGTCTGCGCTGCGGCTTCGATGGCGAGTTTTCTTGGAAGTCCGACGAGGACGCCTGCATCCGCCAGAGCGTCAATGATAACGAATGCATATCCCGGGCCTGCTCCAGAGAGCGCGCCCAGTTCGTCGAGCTGTCTTTCTGTGACGACGGCAGCCTTCCCCAGTGCGGTGAAGATTTCTTCTGTCGTCTTTACGAGTTCATCCGATGCCTTCTTCCCTGGCGCTATGGCTGTCATGCCTTCGCCGACGGAAGCCGGTGTGTTTGGCATGACGCGGACGATTTCCGCATCCGGAAGTCCTTTTTCAAGGGTTTCCAAAGCAACGGCCGCTGCGATGGAAATGACTTTCTTCGGATGATGCGGACGGAGTTCTTCCAGGACGGAAGGAACGATGTTCGGCTTGACGGCAATAAGGACAAGATCGGCCGTTTCTGCCTCCTTGAGGTCATGGCAGACCTCTGTCCCGTACTGTTTTGCCTTTGCAGCGGAAGCTTCTTCGCTGTGTTCCCTCACGCTGACTTCTTCTTTTTTCCATATGTCATGGGCAAGGCACCCGGAGAGGATCGCTCCTCCCATGGCGCCGCACCCGATAATGATAACTTTCTTCATCCCTGCGGTCCTTTCCACATCGGAATGTCCGATACGGGGATGAACGTGTCTCTTTCGACGCGCACGGTATCGGGCGTGATAATCAAAACGTTGTCGTTCAGGAGTTCGATATCACCGTGCGTCAGGTAGACGGCGCCGGCCAGGAAGTCGACGAACCGTTTCGCTGTGTCGCTGTCCACGTTGTCTCCCAGGAGCACGACGACGACGAGCCCCTTTGCAAGGGCATCAGCGGCGCGTCCGGCATCCCGGTACTCACCCGGGACCATGGTGACGATTTCCAGAGGGCGGATACTCCTGACTGGCAGCGCGCCTGCCGGTACAGGCTTATCCCTTTCCAGTTCCGGTAAATCGTCTGTATCCTCTTCCTCCATGAAGAACCCGTCTGCCAGGTTCTTCAGGCTTGAGAATAAGCCTGCCATCAGATCCGCGGAGCCTGTGCGCCCTGATTCCACTGCGGAGCTTCAGGAGCGGCCTGTGGTTCAGGCTGAGGTGTCAGGGAATCCTGGGAAACACTGACATTGCTCGGCGCGCAGAGATAGATTTTGTCGGAAATGCGGTCCAGACGGCCGTCAAGCGCATACATGACGCCCTGTACGAAGTCTACGATTCTTTCTGCTTCGTCGTCATCTGTCTTTTCGATGTTCATGACAACAGGACGCATGGCTTTCAGATGGTCAGCGATTTTTTCAGCATCTGCGTATTCCTTAGGGGAAACGACGACCATGGTATATGGTTTGGATGTCTGGCGGACCGGTACTCCTGCGCGGCCTACGCTGCTGCGTACAGCCTGAGATCTCGGCGGTACAGGAGCGGATGGATTGACAGGAGAAGCAGGCATGCCTTCTTCTTCCATGCCCTCTTCTTCATCTAATTCTTCATCATCATCGTTGTCAACAAAATTACCTTTGAACTTGTCCAGTAAACTCATAATCATTTCTCCTCTCAGTGGTATTGCCGGGCTCCGAATATAGCGGTGCCTATGCGCACCATTGTTGCCCCTTCTTCAATGGCTATTTCAAAATCGTTCGTCATGCCCATGGACAGTATCGTGATCTGTCCTTCAGGAAATTCCTTTTTCATTTCAGTCCATAGCCTGCGGCCTTCCCGGAATACGGGGCGCGTCTTTTCAGGTTCTTCATTCGGCGCCATACACATCAGGCCTTTCACGCGCACATGCGTGCACGCTTTGGCCGCCTCCACGGCGTTTTTGAATTCTTCCGGGGAGAACCCATACTTGCTCTCCTCTCCGGAAATATTGAATTCCAGAAAAACGTCTTGCACCTTTCCCGCGCTTTCCGCTTTCTTGTCGATTTCCTTCAAGATCTCTTCCGAGTCACAGGACTGGATGAGATCCGCACAGGCTACGGCTTTTTTTACTTTGTTCTTTTGCAAATGTCCCTGTAAATTCCAGACGACAGGAGCTGACAGAGACCTTCTCTTCTCTTCCATTTCCTGCACTCGGTTCTCGCCCACCTGGGTAACGCCCAGACGGATGGCTTCTTCCATATCCTCCAGCGGATGGAACTTCGTCACAGCAACAAGCGTGACTTCCTGTCCGTAGGGAGATCTCCTTTCAGCCTCCGCGATGCGGGCTCTTACCTGGGCTAATCTTTCTTCTATTTCTGACATAGCCCCGCCTTCTTTACAGAATTTTTCAGCATATCCGTCCCGTACTTTTGCAGATAGATATACTTGTAAATATTATAGCACAGATATTTTTTGAGAAAAATAGTAAAACAACATAAATATTGGCGTTTTCACATGTATTCATAATTAATTTATCTTATGAAAAAGCTCGTTTTCTTCGGTTTTTTCAAAACTATTTTCTCTTGTTCCCCACTTCTTTCTTCCGAGGCGGTCAATTTTGGGTCACAGCCTCCCCTAAACTTTGTTTCTGCCCGTTTTTCATGCATAAAAAAGGCCGGTGCCATCGGAGGCGGCCGGCCTTTTCTTTTCGTTTGAATCTGTTTGATTCCTGTATGCCTTTTTATTTCTTTAGGATATCCCTATTTCAGACAAGTTTTGCCTTAGCTTTAAGAGCGTCAGGAATCTGAATTCCAAGGGTCTCTGCATCCTTCTTATTTTATTGATGACAGTGTCATATTCCTTCTGGTGGCGGATCGGTGCATCTGCCGGCTTCACTTTGCCGTCGAGGATGTCGGCAGCCAGTTCGCCTGTCTCAAGGCCGAGCTTGTAGTAATCCACGGAAAGAGCGGCAAGGGCTCCGTCTTTGGCCATGATGTCAGCACCGGCAATGACCGGAATCTTGCGGGCATCCTTCACTTTGACAAGGGCAGGGATGGCAGAGGCGATCGTATTGTCAGTCGGCGTGTAGATGAGATCGACCTGGCCGGCAAGGGATTCAGCGGTCTGCTGAATGTCGTTCACGTTATTGACGGTCTTTTCGACGACATTAAGGCCATTTGCTTTGCAGTAGTCCTTCACCATGTTTGCCTGGATTTCACTGTTCACTTCGCTGGAGCAGTAGATGAGCCCGATGTTCTTAGCATTCGGGACGAGCTCTCTGGCAAGATCCATCTGTGCATCGATTGATGCGAGGTCGCTGACGCCCGTCACGTTTCCGCCTGGCTTTTCATCGCTCTTGACGAGCTTGGCCGAGGTGTAGTCGGTAATGGCCGTCCTTACGATCGGGATGTCCTTGATCTCATTGGCAGCCGCCTGCGCAGCCGGGGTCGCAATGGCGCAGATCAGATTCGGCTTCGAGTCCTTGAAATGGGAAACGATGGTCTTCAGATTGGACTGGTCGCCCTGCGCGTTCTGCTGATCGACGACGATCTTGTCAGGGCCGTAGCCGCGTTTGGCAAGGCCGTCGATGAAGCCCTTATTGGCCTAATCCAGCGAGCCGTGCTGGACAATCTGGACGACGCCGATCTTGATCTTTCCTGCGTCAGAGCCTGCGCTCTTTGGCGCCTGCCCGCCGCATCCTCCGTATATGAGTGCTGAAGCCGTTAGAACTGCGGCAATGCCTGCTTTCATCCATTTTTTCATGATGCTTCTCCTCTCCTGCTGTCCTTCTATCATCCGATATACTTCTGTTCCATATTCTTCATCGTGCCGTTCGTTTCAAGCTCTGCCAGGAAGAAATTGACGTAGTTCAGGAATTCCTGATCGCCCTTCTGCATGAGAGCGCCGAAACGGTTCTTTGTGAACGGCTGGTTCACGAGCGGATCGGCCAGACGGGAATCCATCTTCGCATATTTCTTCGCTTCCATTGTTTCCGTGATCATGATGTCTGCTTTTCCTTCAGCGATAAGACCGGGGATTTCCGCATTCTGTTCATGAATGATGAGCGTGGCTTTCGGAAGGTATGCTTTGGCGAACTTTTCATTCGTTCCGCCCGGATTGACCATGACCTTCACTTCCGGCCTGTTAATGTCGGGAATGGATTTGTACTTCCCTGCATCGCCCTTCCTGCAGAGGATCGTCTTGCCGAAGAGGAGGTAGCCGTCCGACATGGACATGACGCGTTCCCTGTCGAAGGTCCTTGTGATGCCGCAGAGAGCCAGGTCGAATTTCCCTGCCTCTGTATCGGCTGTCAGTGTCTTCCAGGTCGTGGGGACGTATTCGACCTTCACGTGGAGGGAATCGGCAAGCCTTTCAGCAAGCTCGGCATCGAAGCCCTCGTATTTCCCTGTTTCCTTATCCTTGTAGGACATCGGACGGTAATCCCCGGTCGTCCCTACGCGGATCGTCCCTCTTGCCGTAATGTCTTCCAGATGCGCTGCGAGCGCTTCCATGCTTCCTCCCAATACCATGCCAGCTGCCATGACAGCTGCTGCTCCGTATTTCATCCATTTCTTCATGATATTTCCTCCTGCTCTTCCTCTCCGGTCATCCGGAACTCCATGCGGTCCAATAAAAAATCCCCTGCTTCAAAACAAGCAGGGGACGACGGAATCCGCCGCGGTACCACCCAAGTTATCTGATAAACACAAAAGGGTGGTACCCAAGGGACGGAAGTTCCGTGGTACCACCCTACTCGATCAGATCGACTCTCGATCCTGTAACGCGGATCACTCCGGCCGCTCCTACTCGACTTTCAGCGCGGCAGTTCGGGAAAGAACTTCCTTATTTTCTGGTTTCCGGCTCGCACCATCCGCCGGATCTCTGAGAAGCACTCCAATAAGTACTTTTTTCCGTCAATACTATTCCTGTATTGTGTACATTTTAGCCATTTCAGAAAAACTTGTCAAGAAAAATTTCAATATAAAAAGAGCCATGAAAACGGAAAGTTCTCACAGCTCTTTCATATCTTTATTTTTCCCCTTTCGGTATTTTCACTCCGTAGATCTGGCTGTAGAGCGCAGGCACGAAGAGAAGCCCGATGGCGGTGGCAAGAAGAAGCCCGCCGACAAAGGAGACGGCAAGCGGCCGCCAGAAGGGGTTCGTAATGAGAGGCACGAAGCCAAGGACGTCGGTCACCGAGGAAAGCATGATCGGACGGAAGCGGAGCACGGCCGATTTCACGACGGCATCATACGGCGTAAGCCCTGCTTCGAGGTGCTGCCGGATCTGGTCCAGAAGGATGATGCTGTTCCGGATGACCATGCCCGAAAGGGCAATCATGCCGATGATGGCAACGAATCCTATCGGCTGCCTTGTGATAAGGAGCGTCAAAATCGCCCCGATGAGACCGAACGGCCCGGTCACGATGGCGATGATGAGCTTGGGTATCGTCCCCAGCTCGAAGATGAGGACCATAAGAACGAAGAAGATCATGATCGGCACGGCCTGGAAGATGTACTTCATCGACTTGTCGCTCCATTCGGCGGATCCGTCTTTTTCAAGCGTGTATCCGTCGGGGAGGCTTGCCTTGAAGGAAGCGAAGTCGTCATTGTAGAGTTCCTGCATGAGGGAGTCTGCCATGACGCCGTCCTTGCAGTCAGCGCGGAGCGTGATCGTAGGCTTCAGGTCTCTTCTCCAGATGGTGCTGATTTCATTCTCATAGGAAATATCGGCAAACTGCCCGAGAGGCACGTAGCGTCCGTTTCCTACATGGACCGGCATGGAGGAAAGGTCGGGCAGCTGGGCCGCATTCTTTCCTTCGAGCTTGAAGGAAATCGGGACGAGCTGGTCGCCCTGGTACGATTCAGCGACCTTGTAGCCGGAAAGCTTCGAGTACAGGTCGAGCGATACGGCATAGTTGTCGATGCCGAGCTCGCGGACGCGGTCCTGATTGATTTTCAGCTTGATGGAAGGCATTTCTTCCGGCCAGTCAAGGCTTGCATTCACGATGTCCGGATTCTTCCTCATGATGTCGAGCGCTTTGCCGGCAAGCTCGGCTGTCTTCTTATTGTCCTCGCCGATCAGGCGGAACATGACAGGGTAATCGGATGGCGGGCCGGTCGTGATGAGCCTTGTATGCGCGCGGGCATCCGGATACTTGTCAGCGATGAACTGGTCGAGCTCGCTTCTGACATCGTCCCTGACGTCGTTTCCTGTCGTGACGATGATCATCTGCCCGTGGCCGTCTTCCGGTGCTGACGGATCAAAGAGAAGGATGAAACGGGGCGCGGAGTCTCCAACATAGGTCGAGAAGGACTCGATGCGCTTGTCCCCGTACAGGTTGTCTGCAATGCCTGCCATGACGCGCTTCGTTTCCTCGATGGAGGCGCCGGAGGGCAGATTCACGTCCAGGATGATTTCCGGACGTTTGGAGTTCGGGAAGAATTCCTGATTGACGGAGGGAAGGCACATCATGGTGACGGCAAAGAGAGCAAAGGTGCCGACGATGACAGATTTCCTGTACCTGATGCTTCCCTTGATGAGTCTGTCAAAGATCTGGTACGACTTCTCGCCGATCTTTTCCTTGATGCCCTTCTTCTTTTCCTTGGCGCGTTCTTCCTTCGATTTCACGCGGATGAATTTATAGCCGAGAACCGGTGAAACGAAGATGGAGGCCAGCCAGGAAATCAGGAGTGTCGAGCCGATGACCCAGAAGAAGGAGGAGGTATATTCGGCAGTCTGTCCCTGGGCAAGGCCGACAGGGATGAAGCCGGCGGCCGTGATGAGCGTACCGGCCAGCATAGGCTTCGCGCAGCCTTTGTAGGCCGCTTCTGCCGCTGCCATGCGGTCCATGCCCTCTTCGAGCTTGACCTGCATCATTTCGATGACGATGATCGCATCATCGACAAGAAGGCCCAGTGACACGATGAGGGATCCCAAAGATACGAGGTGAAGGTCGATCCCCTGCCATTTCATGAAAATGAAGGAGCCACAGACGACGACCGGGATGCAGAGGGCAAGAACGATGCCGCTCCAGAATCCGAGGGAAAGGAAGGAAGCTGCCATGACGATGATGATGGCTTCCAGCAAAGATTCCGTGAAATCGTGGATGGAATTATTGACGACCTTCGGCTGATCGGCGACGAGGCTGATTGTCATGCCGGCCGGGACTTCCTTCTGCGCTTTTTCGATTTCCGCATTCAGATGCTCGCCAAGCGTGAGGTTGTTTCCCCCATCTCTCATGGAAACGGCAATGCCGATCGCCGGTTTCCCGTCAAAGTAGAAGAGGGACGTTTCCGGGGTCGTATAGCTCTGCGTGATCTTGGCGATGTCGCCTAAATGGAACGATCTCTCGCCGACATGGATCGGCAGATTTTCGAGCGATTCAACGCTTCCAAGAAGCCCGTCGACGCGGATGGCCACATTTCTTGTGGACGTATGGATCATGCCCGAGGGCATCATCGCGGACTGTTGGGAAATCATTGTGAATACATCCGTCGGGCTCAAGCCGAACGTAGCGAGCTTGTTCTGGTCCATCTCGATGTAAATATTCTGTTCCTGCACGCCAAGAAGCTCGACCTTCTGCACGTCTTCCACGGACGTCAGACGGCGGCGGATTTTTTCAGCGTATTTTCTTTTTTCTTCATAGGAGAAATCGTCTCCTGTGACAGCATAAATCGAGCCGTACACATCATCGAAACGGTCGTCGATGAAAGGCCCCACGACGCCGGCCGGAAGGCTTCCCCATTCATCTTCGACGAGGTTCCTCATCTCATGCCAGCGTGTCTGTATGTCTTCCTTGGGCACATCGTCCTTGAGGTCGACATAGATGACCGTCTTGCCGTCATGCGTGAAAGACCTTAGGTAATCGAGCCCCTTCACGTCCTGCAGCGTCTTCTCGAGGGGATCGGTCACCTGCTCGGTGATCTGCTCTGCCGATGCGCCCGGCCAGGCCGCTGTTACGACGGCTTCGCGGATGGTGAAGGCAGGATCCTCGCTTCTCCCCAGAGAGAAGTAAGACATGATCCCTCCCAAGAGGATGAAAAAGATGAAGAAATAGACAATCTGCTTGTGCTTGATCGCCCATTCCGCCAGATTGATCTGCTTCATACGCGTACCTCTTCATCCTCACTCAGGCGGGCGACGCCGGCTGTCACGACGCGGTCTCCTTTCTTAAGACCCGAGGTGATTTCGACGGCATCCTTGCCGTAGCGTCCCGTTTCTACCTTCTGGAGATGCGCCTTGCCGTCACGGATAACCCAGACGGAAGGAGAGGCCTGCTGGGAAGCCATGGCCGAAAGCGGCACCATGAATCCCCTTGCGCTGTCAGGATCGGTGAATTTCACCTGTGCTGTCATGCCGACGACAACATCCTGCGGCGGGTTTTCAAGCGTGACTTTGGCATCATAAGTGCTTGTCACCGCATTCGGCGCTGCCGCCACTTCCCTGACCTTGCCCGCTACTTTGACCCCCGGAAGTGCCCAGAAGGTCACTTCGCAGGGCATGCCGACCGAGTAGAGCCCGTACTGTTTTTCTGTAAGAGAAATATACACGTCCAGCTTGGAGTCGTCGATGATCGTAACGACCGGCGTACCAGCGGCAACGACCTGCCCGACTTCATACAGTGTCGTCCCCACGATGCCGTCACGATCGGCGACAAGCGTCGTGAAGCCCAGATTGTTTTCTGCGCGCGAAAGAGCCGCCTCGGCTGACCGGTACTGCGTCAGCGCAAGGTCGTAGCTGTTCCTTGTCTGGTCCATGGCCAGATCGGAAATCGCATTGGCAGCATGGAGCTTTTCATACCTTGCCAGTGTCGACTGCGCAAGCTTCAGGGAAGCCCCTGCCGCATCAAGCGACGATCTGGCTGCTGCCGCCTGCTCTTCTGCATCCTTCGAATCGACACTGAAGAGTTCCTGTCCGGCCGTCACGCGCTCCCCGCTTGTGACATAGCGCTGCATGATTCGCCCGCCTGTCTGGAAAGCAAGCGGAGACTCGAAGAATCCGTGCACGGTGCCGGAGAATGTATCCTTCGCATCCTTTGCGTCTTCTCCGATGACGATCGTCTTCACGAGCGGCGCAGACGGTCCTTTATTGACGGCCTTTCCACATCCCGTCAGTGAAAGCGACATGCCAAGCATCACGGCTGCCGCTATTCCTGCCCATCGTTTCATACCCTTTTCCCCTTTTCAAATGCGGCCTTCCCTCAGCCGATTTCCTTATTCTTGATCCCGTTCATCAATACATCGAATGCCTGATGCATGTAAGAGTCTTCCGTGATTTCTTCCTTCACGGAGAAGCGCTTCTTGATTTCATTCATGAGGTAGTAGTAAGCGACCATGCCTGCCCAGGAAATACAGACTTCCGTAGGCTTTAAGTCCTTTCTGAAGCATCCTTCCTCAATGCCTTCGGTCAGGGCGCCCCTGAGGACGACGAGAACCATGGCGAAGCGTTCCTTCCCGATCGATGCGAAAACGTCGGTCGGGTGAATCATTTCCCAGGAAAAGATGCGGAGAATGTAGGGATGCTCCTTCATCAGACGGTAGAAGAAGCGGGAGTACATTTCCATGATTTCCATCGGCGTATGGTCGCCATGGGCCGCCTGCTCCACGAAGTCGACGAGAAGGGCGCTCCCCTTCTGAAGAATCGCAGAATAGAGCTCTCTCTTGCCTCCGAAGTAGTAGGAAATCGCCGCGCTGTTCACCCCGGCTTCCTTTCCTATGTCGCGGATGGAAACGTCCGAATAGCCCTTCAGCGCAAAGAGGCGGATCGCTGCGTTCTCGATCTGCTCGCGGCGCTTCGGTTCCTGCTGTGCCATATCTTCGGGGAAAAGTGTCTTGTACATGTTTTCCTTCGAGCCATAGTAGTAGGATACGGTAGAAACGCTGACGCCCGCTTCCCGGCTGATATCCCGAAGCGTTGTGCCGCTGTATCCCTTCTCGCGGAAAATCTGAATGGCAGCTTTCCTGATCAGTTCTTTCTTTGTCATGCCATGTCCCCCTGTTATTGTGGATTCTAAGATGATTTACTCTTATTATAATACGTTAGAATGGTAAATTAAAGCTAAACGATTAAACTGTTCGAATTCGCAACGTTCGATGGGATTCCATGAGATATACGCATATGAAAAAGGGGCTGCAGAAATGATTTCACATTTTTACAGCTCCTTTTGTGCGGATATATGCAATTAGAGGATACCAACATATTTATATTTTTGTGCTATCTAAAAACCATACCACCAGCCTTCGGCTGAGGAAATCAACCCTATCCACCGTGTTCCGCGGTCCCCCTACCCCGTCTGGGAAGGCGAAGTATCGATTTTACCGGATTCCTGAAGTCATTTTTTACCTGCACCATGGGAAAAGGGGCATGGCGAGTGTTTCTTCGATGCTCTCTTTTGTAATCGGCGAGAAGTAGACGCGAAGGAGACAGAGGCCTTCTGCCGGCGCTGTCATTCCCAGTTTCCTTCTGTCCTTTGCCGCAAGGATTTCTTCTATGTCTTTGACTGAAAGAAGCCCCATTCCTGCATCGACAAGGCAGCCTGCGATGTTCCTTACCATGTGGTAGAGGAAGCCTTCGCCTGTCACGTAGATGCGGACGAGATCCCCGTCTTTCTCTACGCGGATTTCATGGATGTTCCTGACCGGATCGGACGGCACGGAATTGTTTCCTCGGAAGGACGTGAAGTCATGGCGGCCTTCGAGAGCCCTTGCCGCCTTCCGCATTTTCTCAAGGTCGAGTTTCTTTCCCGTCCGCCAGATATAGCGCTTCAAGAACGGCGAGGCCTCCCTGCTTTCTGTCAGGAGGTAGCCGTACGTTTTTCCGTAATTTCTTCTTCTGACGGAGAAGTCCTCATCCATCTCGCAGCTCTTCGTCACGCGGATGTCGCCGCGAAGGCGTGCATTCATCGCATAGATGAAGCGGTCGCCCGGAATCGTCGAATCCGTATAGAAGGTGCATTCCTGCCCGTAAGCATGGACCCCTGCATCCGTCCTTGCGACGAAGTAGAGGGTGGTCTTTTCCCCTGTCAGCTCCAGAAGGCAGTTTTCCAGCATTTCCTGCACCGTCATGCGGTTTTCCTGCCGCTGGAAGCCTGCGTATCCGCTTCCCTCATAGGAAACGGTAATCCAAATGTTTCTCATGATTCTCCCTGCCAAAAAGGCCCGAAGCATCGCCCCGGCCCTTCTTATTTATCTGAAATATACGTAAAGTCCGATGAGCGCTGCGGTCACAAGTACGACAGCGATCATGGCATTTCTGTCTCTCCATGTGTAGGCGAGCTGGTGCATCTTCGTGCGTCCTTCGCCGCCCCTGTAGCAGCGCGCTTCCATGGCGGTCGCCAGGTCGTCTGCTCTTCTGAAAGCGGAAATGAAGAGCGGCACGAGGAGCGGAACCATGTTCTTCGCTCTCTGCCAGAGATTGCCATTCACGAAGTCCGCGCCTCTGGAGGACTGCGCCTTCATGATGCGGTCTGTTTCTTCCAGAAGTGTCGGGATGAAGCGGAGCGCAATTGTCATCATCATGGCCAGTTCATGCGCCGGAACGCCGATGCGCTTGAATGGCATGAGGAGTGCTTCGATGCCGTCCGTCAGGACGATCGGGCTCGTCGTGTAGGTCAAGAGCGAAGTGAAAGCGATCAGGAATACGAGACGGAGCGTCATTTCCACGCCGTTCCTGATACCTTCTTCGCTGATATGGATGAATTTCCAGGAAAAAAGCTCGGTTCCCGGTGTCGTGAATACGTGGATGGCCAGTGTGAAGAGAAGGATGAACCATAATGGCTTCACGGCTCTCCATACAAGCTTGTAAGGCACGCCGGATACGGAAATCGCGCCGAGCGTGAAAGCGGCCACGAGAAGGTAGGAAAACGGGTTATTGGCCAGGAATATCGCAATGATGAAGATCATCGTGCAGAGAATCTTCGCGCGGGGGTCCATCCTGTGCAGGAAAGAGTCGCCCGGGTAGTACTGTCCAAGCGTCATATCTGTCAGCATGATTTCTTCCCTCCCAGCATTTTTGCCATGCGGTCGATGGCTTCCTTTGTCGTCTTTGCGTCTTCCGGAACGGGGATACCGCGGGCTTTGAGCGCCTGCAGTGTCTGCGTCAGAGGCGGCGCGTCGACGCCGCATTCCTTCAGCTCTTCCCTGTGATTCAGGAAGATATCCATCGGATCGCCGTCAAGGACGAGCTTCCCCTTGTGCATGACAAGAAGCCTTGTCGCAAGGCGGGCAATGTCGTCCATATTATGGGAAACGAGGATGACAGAGAATACACCCTTATTGTACCAGTCCCAGATGCGGCTGAAGATTTCTCTTCTTCCAATCGGATCGAGACCGGCGGATGGTTCGTCAAGTATCAGGAAATCCGGATGCATGGCAATGACACCCGCTATGGCAACACGGCGCTGCTGTCCGCCGGAAAGACGGAACGGCGAGCGGCCTGCGAATTTTTCATAATCAATGCCGGCAAAGCGCATGGCGCTTTTGACACGCTTGTCCACTTCTTCCTCGTCGCATCCAAGGTTCTTCGGCCCGAAAGCGATATCCTGCGCTACGGTTTCTTCGAAGAGCTGATGCTCCGGGTACTGGAATACCATCCCGGCGGAATGGCGCTTGGACACGGCATCCTTCGTCTTTGCTGCAAGATCGATGCCGTCGATGGTGACTTTGCCGCTCGTCGGATGGATGAGCCCGTTCAAATGCTGGATGAGCGTGGACTTGCCGCTCCCCGTATGTCCGATGACGCCGATGAATTCGCCCTTATTGATCGTGAGATCGACATGCGAAAGCGCCGTCTTTTCAAACGGGGATCCTTTGCCGTAAATATAGCTTATATCTTCGACACGTATGGACATAACGCTTCTCCCAGCTCCTCATCGGTCAGGCAGTCTTCCGGAATCTTGAATCCCTTCTCGCGAAGGCCGTGCGCCAGGTCGGCTGCGACCGGCACATCAAGACCCATCTTTGTCAGCTTTTCTGCCTGAGAAAATACTTCTCTTGCCGTTCCCTGCATCTTGAGCTCGCTCTGGTCGACGACCAGAACGTGATCGGCAGTCACGGCTTCTTCCATGAAATGCGTAATGAGGACGATTGTGATGCCCTCTTTTTCATTCAGTTCATGAATCGTCTTCATGACCTCGGCTCTTCCCGAAGGATCGAGCATGGCCGTCGGTTCATCAAGGACGATGCAGTCCGGATGCATGGCAAGAATGCCTGCAATGGCGATTCTCTGCTTCTGCCCGCCGGAAAGCATGGCAGGTGCATGCGTGCGGAACTCGGTCATGCCGACTTTTTCAAGAGCGGCATCGACGCGGCGGCGGATTTCATCCGGAGGCACGCCCAGGTTTTCCGGGCCGAAAGCGACATCTTCCTCCACAATCGCAGCCACCAGCTGGTTGTCCGGATTTTGGAATACCATGCCTACCTTCTGCCTTATATCCCAGATATGGGAATAATCCGATGTGGACATTCCCTCGACGATCACTTCACCGGACGTAGGCATCATGAGCGCATTCAAATGACGGGCCAGCGTGGATTTGCCGCTCCCGTTCGTTCCGATGATCGCCGTGAAGGATCCCTTCATGATCTGGGCCGTCACGTCCTTCAGGGCATCGAACGTCTTGCCGTCCTCTGTCTCGAACGTGTGGGTCAAGTGACGGATGTCGAAGAGGACTTCCCCTTCTCCATCTTTCCTGATTTCTTTATCCATCTTTCCTCTTTCTCTTACTCAACAGGAAATCATTACAATTTAACAATCTATAATATAACAGAAGCGCGGCATTACAGTCAACCCGCAGCGCCGCGCTTAATTAACAAATATTTTATTCGCTTTGTATTGACAATCAAATCCAGCCAAACTTCTTGCAGGCGTAATAAATCCCGTCATCATCGGCTCTTTTCGTGATGTACTTCGCTTTTTCTTTGAGCTGCGGCTTCGCATTGCCCATAGCTATGCTGAACCATTCATCCCTGAACATGGAGCGGTCGTTCATGCCATCGCCGAAGACGACGACATCCTCATCTGAAAGGTTGTAGCGCTTCATGACTTCGAAGATGCCTCTTTCCTTATGGACCGGCTCGATCAGCATATTATCCTTCCTGAACCAGACATGCGGAAGCGTATGAAGCGGAATCTCAGGAAGATCATCCTTCGTGCAGGCAACGAAAATCTTGTGGATCGTGTCCACTTTCCTGAAGTCAAAGGAAGGATCGACGACCGTTTCATAGTACCTGTCCTTCACGCGGGAGAGGTACAAGTCCGAAGTCGCCACACGCATTTTCTTATTTTCCGGGCAGACAGCAAAAGGAAATCTCTCACTGTCGATTTCCGAAAGCGTCCTGATGCAGTCTTCAAGAGGAAGACCCTCATCATAAATCAGCTCCCCATGAATGGTCAGAGCATTTCCCCCGTCGGAAACAGCGGCGCAGATGCCAAGGGCCTTCGCCACTTCCCAGGCGTCCGCCTGCATCCTTCCCGTCGCAATCGCTACAAAATGACCGTTATCCTTCAGCTCCTTGATGGCCTCTCTCGTGCTGTCCGGATAATCGTTCGTCAGCGGTGTCGTCAATGTCCCGTCGATATCAAAGAAAAAGAATTTTCTTCCGTTCATCCTTACTCCTCCTGCCGTATAATCACTTTCATTATACTACATTCCGGAGACTTTACCGAATGATTCTTGCAAACCGGACAATAAAAAGAGCCGCCTCAGCGGCAGCTCTCTTTCATTCATGTATTACAGAAGTTTTTCAATAGCCGGAGCGATTTCTTCCGGTGTGGTGGTCGGTTCGAAACGTTCTACGACATTGCCTTCGCGGTCGATCAGGAATTTGGTGAAGTTCCATTTGATTCCGTCGCCTTCAAGAATTTCCGGATGTTTTTCCTTCAGCATCGGAACGAGTTTCGGTGCAATCGGATGATCCATGTTGAAGCCCTTGAAGCCTTTTTCCTTGGTCAGGTAAGCGAAGAGAGGCTGCGGGTTGTCACCGCGTACGTCGCCCTTCTTGAACATCTGGAAGGTAACGCCATAGTTGACCTTGCAGAATTCCTGGATTTCTTCATTGGTTCCCGGATCCTGTTCATTGAACTGGTTGCTCGGGAAGCCGAGGATTTCCAGGCCCTTGTCCTTGTATTCCTTATACAGTTTCTCAAGGCCTGCAAACTGCGGTGTGAATCCGCACTTGCTTGCTGTATTGACGATCAGAATAACCTTGCCTTTATACTGAGAGAGAGAAACTTCCTTGCCCTGCATGGTGGTGCATGTAAAATCATAAACGCTCATTATGTTTCCTCCTTTATATTAAAACATTGAAATGCCTTTATCTTTATTATATTGATTGATTTCGAAATAGTCAATGTGAAAAAAGTAATTTTTACGTCAAATTCAAAGGAAAAGGCTATGCTGAATCATCAAGATCTCCAGAATTTTTGCAAAAAAAAGAAGCGGTAGAGCCGCTTCAAAAGGGGATGGGCACCAGCCCCAAAAAATGAGAAACCTGTATAATAACACCTTGCAGCGTTATTACCTGAATTAGGAGATGCAGCTCTTTCCCTCAAGCTGCATATTAATGAACTCCGATATATGAGAACTTCCTTGCGGAAGGATCTGTAAAAAGTGAGGGTGATGATCGTATTTCCCTTTTACTCCATCTTTACTCCATCACCCGGAAGAAGAACCATGTCGGGACCCCTGTGGAGTAACCCTATCTATGTAAAGGTGCATAAGCGCCGTTTACAACTTGCTAACCTGCCCTTACTGCTGAAGCGCCTTTCCCTTGGCGCTCCAGCCGCAGGCGGAGAATGACGTTCCCTGGCGCCATCCTCCAGTCTTGCATGAATGACCCTGAATCCTCCTCATTCACCAAAAAATCCACTCTACCGACACGGATAGAGTGGACGCCAAAAAGACATTCTCACACCATCCTATCGCTCGTAGGTTTTTGCGGTGATTAAAAACAGGCAGTTCTCCTGACTCTGCTTCCTCGCTTCTCCTGTCTTCCCAATCTCCTCAGTGACATTACTGGAGTCGCTCCGCATTACAGTGGCGGGACCGTGCCGGCATTTCACCGGTCTTCCCTATTAAGCCCTGACGGGCACCTGTTTCCTTGATTCAGTTTATTCTCCTCAGTTAGTCAAACCGGAAATCCCCAATAAAAAAACCCTTTGCACGAACGCAAAGAGACATCATAGACATCCCCTTCCCATCGCTCGTGGGTACAATCGGTGACAAAAAACAGGCAGTTCTCCTGACTTTGCTTCAACGCTTCTCCTGCCTTCCCGGTTTCCCAGTGACATATTTGGAGTTGCTCCGCATTACAGTGGCGGGACCGTGCCGGCATTTCACCGGTCTTCCCTATTAAGCCCTGACGGGCACCTGTCTTATCCGTATTTAACTGTAGATATCATATCACTATATATTGTAGGTGTCAATGTGACAGATTCTCAAAATCACCTAAAAGTGCCATATATGCCTATTCTATATACACTGCGTGCTTCTTATCTATACAAGATTCCCGATATCTCGGTATTTCTCTGATTCTATCAAACAATCTGTTTCGCGCAAAATGCATATATTCGTGTGTACGATATTGAGTAAGATATTCCGGGAAGCATATATGGGAAATTAAAGCTGCTTCGTGCGATATCTTCTATATAAGGATCAGATCTCCTTCTGCCCGCAGCACATGCAGCACTAAAACACTTTTCAGGTAATTCCAACGGATCAGCTGTCAAAGGGCAAAAAACCTTGATGGCAAGTTCTAACAGCCTGACAGGCAAATCAGTTTCTCATTTCTTTTGTTCCTTTATATAAGAACCAGGAGTCATTGAAAGAAATATTCGCTCTCGGCTGCATTTAAAGCCTGTCAGAACATGCAGTCAGGATAAAACAGATGGAAGCCTCGTTCCCCATTTGTCTTCCCTTAAAAGCATTAATTTCAAGGCAAAATCACATATCAATGATTCATTCCATGAAAACGATCATGAGCCGAATATGGAATATACTGACATACTTCCCATGATACTTGTCCAAAGGATTGAATACTTGCATCATCTCCGAATCCTGCTGCGATGTTCCTGTTCATGCTTTTCCACATCTTCAATGCCAAATCCCCCTTGAAAACCGAATAAGAGACATAGAAAAAGAGCATAAGATGCTCCATTCTTAGAATCACCACAAAACCAGGAAAGGAATGCAATCTACATGCTCTCTTGGTCAACTATATCAAATCTCTACTAAAATATAAAGTACCAATTTGCCTTTCATGAATCTGCCGTTCCTGATGTCCGTGATACGGAATGAATGGGTACGGAAGTGATGAGTACTCCTTGCACTGATCAAGTATTTATCCTCTCCATTAGTACGCGGTAATGGCAGTCGATTCATAAAAGGGGGATGAGTCACAAAAGAGGGGCTGGCATCAAAATGCCATTCCCCAAAAACGTGAAAACCCAAATTAAAATGTCAATGAAACCAGGTAAACACGGGCCTCATCGGCTATAAAACCAACACGAAATGTCCTATAAGCCTATAATCCGCAATTGCGCGCAAAAAAAGAGCAGTGCCGAAGCACTGCCCTTTTAGATTAAGCGATGTTCATTAAGCTAATATTAGCCAACAGTGAACAGCGGATCGCCGCCCTGTACGGACTGGCCTTCCTGAGCCTGCATGGAGGTGATCTTGCCATCGCATGGAGCCATGATCGGGTTGCCCATCTTCATAGCTTCGAGTACGAGGACTTCGTCGCCTGCTGCTACTGCGTCACCAACATGTTTGTTGATGCGGATGACTTTACCAGGCATTGGAGCTTCAACTGCTTCGCCTGCACCTGCAGGAGCTGCTGCCGGAGCCGGAGCTGGAGCTGGAGCTGCTGCTGGAGCCGGAGCTGCTGCCGGAGCTGGAGCTGCTGCCGGAGCCGGAGCTGCTGCCGGAGCTGGAGCTGCTGCCGGAGCCGGAGCTGCTGCTGCAGCGCCGCCGTCTTTAACTACTACATCGTAATCCTGGCCGTTAACTGTTACAGTAAATTTTCTCATTGTCTTTCCTCCTAAATGATTGTACTTTCAACTTTCAATTAGAACTGCTGGTTGCCGGAAACGCCCGCAATGCGAGCTGCGGAAGTCCAGCCAGGTCTAGCTGCCGGGCGGATGGAGACGATTTCGCCGCCACCCATAGCAACGATAGCAGCAGCGATAGCTGCTACGACTGCACCATTGTTAGCTGCTGCAGGAGCTGCTGCTCTTGCTGCTGGAGCTGCTGCCTTTTTAGGAGCTGGTGCCGGTGCTGCGGACTGATTGAGAGATGAACGTACCTGCCAGATCATGATCAGGGCAATTACTGCAACGATAGCAGCAAAAACCGCGATATACATAACTGTACTGTTATCCATCTGTACCCATCCTTTCAATATAGAGATTTAAGCGGCAAATATTAGAGCGGAATGTTTCCGTGTTTCTTTGCCGGATGTACTTCGTGCTTGGAAGCAAGCATCTTCAGTGCATTGATGATTGTCGGGCGGGTATTTCTTGGATCGATTACTGCATCTACATAGCCACGTTCTGCAGCTTTGTAAGGAGTAGCGAATTCCTCGACATATTCCTTTGTGCGTTCTTCTTTGTTCGGGTCTTTCTTGAAGATGATGTTAGCTGCGCCTGCAGGTCCCATAACTGCGATTTCAGCGGTTGGCCAAGCGAATACCTGGTCAGCGCCCTGTTCACGGGAGCACATAGCGATGTAGGAGCCGCCGTAAGCTTTACGCAGAATCATGGTGATCTTCGGAACTGTAGCTTCGCAGTATGCGAACAGCATCTTAGCGCCGTGACGAATTACGCCAGCATATTCCTGCTGTTTGCCAGGCAGGAAGCCAGGAACGTCGACAACGTTCAGAACCGGAATGTTGAAGCAGTCGCAGAAACGAATGAAGCGAGCTGCTTTATCGGATGCGTTGTAGTCAAGGCAGCCTGCCATGAATGCTGGCTGGTTAGCAATGATACCAACAGTCTGTCCGTCCATACGAGCGAAGCAGGTGATGATGTTCTTTGCGAATTCCTTAGCTACATCGTAGTATTCGCCATTATCAACAATGGATTTCAGTACATCATACATATTGTACGGTGCATTGGAGCTTTCCGGCATAATGGTGTCCAGAGCTGGATCAGTTCTGGTCGGATCGTCTCCGGTTTCTACGATCGGAGCGTCTTCCATGTTGTTGCTCGGGAGGAAGCTGAGCAGGTAACGAATCTGTTTAATGCAGTCTTCGTCGTTTTCAGCTGCGAACTGAGCTACGCCGGATGTACGGTTATGGGTCATAGCGCCGCCGAGAGCTTCAGCGGTGATCTTTTCGCCGGTGACGGATTCAACGACAGCCGGGCCGGTCAGGAACATCTGGGATGTTTTCTTAACCATGTAAATGAAGTCGGTCAGAGCCGGGGAGTAAACAGCGCCGCCTGCGGACGGTCCCATGATTGCAGAAATCTGCGGGATTACGCCGGAAGCGATGGTGTTGCACCAGAAAATCTTGCCGTAGCCGGAGAGGGCATCGACAGCTTCCTGAATACGAGCTCCGCCGGAATCGTTCAGGCCTACGCAAGGTGCACCGACTTTGAGAGCCAGTTCATTTACGTGAACGATCTTTGCAGCGTGCATTTCACCAAGGGAGCCGCCTTCAACGGTGAAGTCCTGAGCGAATGCAAATACCAATCTTCCATCAACAGTGCCGTAACCTGTTACAACGCCTTCGCCCGGGAGATCTTTCTTTTCCTGGCCGAAGTTGTGGCAGCGGGATTTTACGAGGGCATTGACTTCAACGAAAGTGCCTTCATCAAACAGAAGAGCGAGTCTTTCACGAGCAGTCAGTTTGCCTTTTGCATGCTGTTTTTCAATATGTTTTTCGCCACCCATAGCCTCAACATGAGCGAGTTTCTTATGGAGAAGTTCAATTCTTTCTTCAACAGTTGCCATTCTTACACCTCCAAAAATATTAGGGTCCCCCGCAAGGGGGATGATCCGCCCAGAATGGGCGAATCATTTGCCATCATTCAACTTATTTATTGAAGGACGGGCCGCCAGGGCGTTCTGTCAGTTCAAGCAGAAGGCCGGTAGCCTTTGGATGCAAGAATGCGATATGACAGCCGCCTGCACCGACACGCCATTTCTTGTCGATGAGCGGAACTTCTTTAGCCTGCAGATCTGCGAGGCATGCTTCGATGTCGTCAACACGAAGAGCAACATGCTGGAAGCCGTTCTTGCCGCCGTTAGATTTTTCAATGAAACGAGCGATCGGGCCATCCGGAGTTGTGGAACCCAAGAATTCGAGTTCGCAAGCTTCGGTCTGCGGGGATGGTTTGAAGAAGCTTGTTGTTACATGCTGATCTTCAACGGTTTCATCCGGCAGGGATGGATCCAGTCCCAGAATGTCTTTCATCTGCTGTTTAATAAGAGCCAGGTCTTTAACAGCTACGCCTACATGATCGACACACAAAACTTTGAATGCCATAATAACTCCTCCTTTATAAATTATTTGAATATTTTGCCCACGATGGAATCGACGACAGTGAATGGATCAGTTTTCCTTTCAAATACGTCTTCCACGTAGCCATTGAATTCACCCGTCTTGGAGAGGTTTTCTTCAATATGACGGGAAATGCGGTCGTGAATCATTTCGAGCATCTCGCTGCGTGCGCGTTCACGTCTGCGTTCTTCCAGCAAGCCGGATTCTTCGAGATACTTTCTATGATCACCCAGAGCTGTTACTACATCTTCTACACCCTGGTCTTTATTCGCGATCGTTCTTTCGATCGGCGGACGCCAGTTCTGAGCTTCGCCCAGATCGAGCATCATTTCGATCTCAACATTCAAACGATCTGCGCCGTCGCGATCACATTTATTGATGACAAATACGTCACCGATTTCAAGGATACCAGCCTTGATTGCCTGAATATCGTCGCCAAGTCCGGGTACGAGCACAACAAGTGTGGTATCCGCATTCTTAACGATATCGACTTCGGACTGTCCTACGCCTACTGTTTCGATGAAAATTACATCGAGACCGAAAGCATCCATCAGTTTAACCGCATCTGCGGTCTTGCGGGACAAACCCCCGAGACTGCCGCGTGTACCCATACTACGGATATAAACACCCTTATCCAACGTCAGGTCGTTCATACGAATACGGTCACCAAGAATGGCGCCGCCGGAGAACGGACTGGTAGGATCGACAGCGACGATGCCTACTGTTTTACCCTGTTTGCGAAACTGCTTTATGAGGGCATCAGACAGTGTGCTCTTACCCGCACCAGGCGCACCAGTGATACCGATGACCTGAGCACGACCGGTATGGTGATAGATATCTTTCATGATATCTTCATAACCATCACGTTCGTTTTCAACGATGGTAATTGCTCTCGCTAAGGCGCGTCTATTTCCATTCCAAAAATCCTTCATAGAAAATTCCATGGATACACCGCCTTTTCGAGGAGTAAATCAAGAGAAATAAATAGTTGTAAAGGGCTGAGAGTGCACCCAGCCCTTTAACAGCTAAATTACACTAATAAACCGCCAAGTGGTAGTCTAAAAGCTAATTATTTTACATTTGCCTGGATGAAGTCAATAACTTCTTTGGTTGGTGTGCCAGGTGTGAAGATAGCCTTTACGCCTGCTTTTTCCAGACCTGGGATATCAGCAGCCGGAATTACGCCGCCGCCGATTACGAGTACATCGCCCATGCCTTTAGCTTCAAGAGCTTTGACAACTTCCGGGAACAGTGTGTTGTGAGCGCCGGACAGCAGGGACAGTGCTACTACATCAACGTCTTCTGCGTCAGCTGCTTCGACGATCTGTTCAACGGTCTGGCGAAGACCTGTGTAAATAACTTCCATGCCTGCATCACGGAGTGCACGGGCAATAACCTTTGCGCCGCGATCATGTCCATCAAGACCCGGTTTAGCTACGAGTACTCTGATACGTTTATCTGCCATTGTTAATTACCTCCAGAACTATTTCCGATTATCGAATTAAAGTGTGTTGTGCGGTTTGTATTCGCCGAATACCTTACGGAGTACTCCGCAGATTTCGCCGAGGGAGCAATAAGCACGTACGCAGTCGAGAATAACTGGCATCAGGTTTACTTCTTCATCAGCAGCTGCAACTTCCAGCTTCTTCAGTTCTTCCTGAACCTTAGCGTTATCACGTTCTGCTTTAACTTTAGCCAGTTTGTTCTTCTGGAATTCACCAGCGGAGGAGTCAACCTTCAGCAGGCCTTCAACCGGTGGTTCTTCCATTGTGAACTTGTTGACGCCAACGATTGTCTTTTCGCCGGATTCAACAGCCATTTGCCAAGCATAAGCGGAGTCCTGAATTTCCTTCTGGATATAGCCTTTATCAATAGCTTCTACAGCGCCGCCCATTTCATCGATCTTTCTGATGTATTCTTTAGCTTCAGCTTCGATAGCGTTGGTCATAGCTTCAACATAGTAGGAGCCGCCGAGCGGATCAACTACGTCAGCCAGGCCGGATTCATAAGCAACGATCTGCTGTGTACGCAGAGCGATGGTTACGGATTCAGTGGTTGGCAGAGCCAGAGCTTCATCGCGGGAGTTGGTGTGCAGGGACTGGGTTCCGCCCATAACAGCTGCTGCTGTCTGCAGAGCAACACGAACGATGTTGTTGTTTGGCTGCTGAGCTGTCAGCATGGAGCCTGCGGTCTGGGTGTGGAAACGCAGTTTCATGGATTTTTCGTCTTCAGCGTGGAATCTTTCTTTCAGAATTGTAGCCCACAGACGACGGGAAGCGCGGAATTTAGCGACTTCTTCGAGTACGTTGTTGTGTGCATTCCAGAAGAAGGACAGACGTGGAGCGAATTCATCGATGTGCATGCCAGCTTTCAGAGCTGCTTCGATGTAAGCGATACCATCAGCAATGGTGAATGCGATTTCCTGAGCAGCGGTGGAACCAGCTTCACGGATGTGGTAACCGGAAATGGAGATGGTGTTCCACTTCGGAACGTTCTTGGAGCAGTATTCGAAAATGTTGGTGATTAAACGCATGGATGGTTTAACCGGGAAAATGTAGGTGCCGCGAGCGGAGTATTCCTTCAGAATATCGTTCTGAATGGTGCCGCGGAGTGCGGAAGCAGGAACGCCCTGTTTTTCAGCAACTGCAATGTACATAGCGAGCAGAACGGATGCCGGTGCGTTGATGGTCATGGATGTGGAAACTTTGCCCAGGTCGATCTGATCGAACAGGATTTCCATATCTTTCAGGGTATCAATAGCAACGCCTACTTTACCAATTTCGCCTTCAGCCATCTTATCATCGGAGTCATAACCGATCTGGGTTGGAAGGTCGAATGCTACGGACAGACCAGATCCGCCGTTAGCAATCAGGTAACGATAACGTTTGTTGGATTCTTCAGCGGTTGCGAAGCCTGCATACATACGCATGGTCCAGAGACGGCCACGATACATGGTCGGCTGTACGCCACGGGTGTATGGATATTCGCCCGGGAAACCGAGGTCTCTTTCATAATCAAAACCTTCGAGATCGAGAGGTGTGTACAGGTTCTTGTATTTAAGACCAACTCTTTCCGGATGTTTTGCCGTCTGTTTTGCATATTCTGCATTGTAGGCATCAAGTTTAGCTTTCAGGGATTCGTTAGACATGAGTTCATCTTCCTCCTAAAAAAGTAAGTAAGTAACTTCTGGGAAAAAACTTCCCATCATTTATCAGCGGCGGCGTCTTTATGCTCTTCTCACTGTTTTCTAAGGGAACTTCTTTCCGGTCCAGGGCCCGCAACGCCTTCCCCGCTGCAGCGCTTTTTCAAGTCTTCTTGCAGCGGTTTCAGGACACTTGCGAAACCCATGTGTATGACACTGTCAATGGGCAGTCATCATCATAGATTATTATACAGTACTGAGTTTATTTGTAAAGCATTAAAAATTTTAATACAGCACTAAATTATTTCTTGAAGTGCATATCGCCGGTTTCTGCCAGGCTTTCATGGAATTTGAAAGCTTCCGGAAGAATGTGCGGGGTCTGGCTGTGGCCGCATGCGGCAACTGCTCTTTCATAGTAGTCCATGAGCTGATCTCTGTAGGACGGATGAGCAACGTTGTTGATGATAACCTTTGCTCTTTCCTTCGGGCTCAGGCCGCGAACATCTGCGACACCCTGTTCAGAGATGAATACATGGGTATCGTGTTCGGTGTGGTCAACATGGGAGCACATCGGAACAACTGCGGAGATCTTGCCGCCCTTAGCGGAGCTGTGGCAGAAGAAGCAGGACAGGAATGCGTTACGAGCGAAGTCGCCGGAACCGCCGATACCGTTCATCAGCTTGGTGCCTGTTACATGTGTGGAGTTTACGTGGCCGTAAATATCCATTTCAAGAGCCGTGTTCATGCCGATAACGCCGATACGACGAACAACTTCACCGTTGTTGGAGATTTCCTGCGGACGCAGAACGATCTTCTTGTTGTATTTTTCGATGTTGTCGTAGAAACGTTTCAGGCCTTCCGGAGATGGAGACAGGGAAGTACCGGAAATCATGTCGATCTTGTCTTTGTCGATCAGCTCGAACATGCCGTCCTGGATAACTTCGGTGTATACGGACAGGTTCTTGAACCGGGATTCAACGAGGCCATGGATAACTGCATTAGCAACGTTGCCTACGCCAGACTGCAGCGGGAGCAGGTTTTCCGGAAGTCTGCCATGTTTAACTTCGTTGGTCAGGAATTCTACAAGGTTGTTGCCCATTGCTTCAGCGTCGTCATCGAGCGGAGCCAGTGCACGGGTTACGTCTGGCATATCGCATGGAACGATAGCTACGATCTTGGACGGATCGCATTTGATGTACGGTTTGCCGATACGGTCGCCAGCGTGGAGAATCGGAATCGGTTCGCAGTGCGGCGGGTTCTTACGCATGTAAATATCAGCCATGCCTACGAGGCCGAGTGGCTGAGTGGTGTTAACTTCGACAATGACTTTCTTAGCGGTGTCTACGTATACCGGAGAGTTGCCGATAGCGGTTGTCGGGTAGATTTCGCCGTTCGGTCCGATCTTGCATGCTTCAACGACTGCGAAGTCCGGGCCGGTTACGCGTTCGCCTTTAACGTTGGTGAAGAAGCCAGCACGAACCTGCTGTGCTACATGAGACAGATGCAGGTCATAGTAGCTTACCTGGCCATTGTTGATGGCTTTCCTCAGGTTAGCGTTTGTCTGGTAAGGCATACGAACTCTGACGCCGTTTACAGCAACCAGTTCGGTATCGATCTGGGAACCGGTGGAAGCGCCTGTCCAGATATCTACCTGGAACGGGGTCTGTTTCATGCGTTCTGCGAGTTCATGCATTGTAATTTTCGGATAGCCGCATGGCGTAAATCCGGAAATACCGATGATGTCCCCTGCATTGATCATAGCTGCAGCTGCTGCGCCTGGCATGACCTTGGAGAGAAGGCTCTTGTCCTCAATCCTGCTAAGGAATTCACTATCATTGGTGTCGATCATTACTATCATCCTCCCAAAAATAAAATAATATATAAAAGTCCACAGCTTGATTTACCTGCTTTTGCTGCAGATCTTTTTACCTCAGTAAAAAACACAGTCTATACGAGACGGGAATGTTTTCTTCTCTTTATCGAAAATGTTCGGTAAACATTTACTTCAAAAAATCCATTTCCTAATCTAATTCATCATACTGACTGCATTTTTATTTACCTTATCACCTTTATCATTATACCACATTTTCTGAGATTGTATCCCCTAAAATAGGTTCTCTGTTTCTTAATTTCTATTATGGGTCATATAAATAATTCCTATTAGACAAATTATGATTTACATGTTGTATAACATGTAATTTACAGAAAACCATAATCATATATTTCTATTTTTCGTTTGCATGACTTATGCATGAAGCCCACAAACCCGCCAGACTCCAGAAACAAAATGATACGGAACGGCTAAAAAGTACATGGTCTCCGAAGCTGATAATGGCAATCAAGATGACGGCAAGCATGCCGCCTAGGCCCATGGCACGGTCAAAGGCAGTCTCTCCCCCTTTGAAAATCCTGTAGGCGATGATACCCTGCGCAAAGAAAGCAGCCAGGAATGCAAGGCCACCCGGGATCCCTACTTCGGCCAGCATGTTCAGGTACATGTTGTGTGCATGGAAAATCAGTACATTGTCATTCTGTATAAAGAAATTGTAATCCGGGTATGCGAGGAGATACGATCCCCAGCCGATGCCCAGAAGAGGATGTTCTTCAATCATGGCTCTCGTGCTTTCCCAGAGAGCGAAGCGAAGATCGACGGACGTGTCATCCCCTCTGAAAAGGGAAAGGAAACGTTCGGCAATCTGTCCGTGATAAAAGAGAAGGCCAATCGGAACGAGCAGGAATAAAAGACCGAATCTCTTATCATGGAAAATGGCAAGGCCTGCCACGATGCCGCCGGCTGCCACCCACGCGCCTCTGGAATAGGTAAGCGCCAGGCAGGTAAGGAGCACCAGCAGGACGATTCCGAAAATGTACTTTCTTCTCCCCTTCTTCTCATAGAGGAAGAAAGAGGAAAGCGCACTGATGATCATCAGAAGGTAAGCGCCCAGAAGGTTCGGATTCTCCAGCGTCGAATACATGCGGCGGCGGAGAAGCGGGAAACGCTCCGGATCGACCCAGCTCTGCGCGGTAAGATCCTTTGCCATGTCATGGGCATCCGCATACTGGAAGAAACCGTAAGCGGCTACACAGAGAGCACCTGCCAGGAAGGCATAGAGCGCCTTTTCCTTTTCCCTGACCGTACGGATCGTGGAAAAGACCATGAGATAGACAGCCGCATAAAGAAGCGGCTGGAGCGACCAGTTGAAAATCGAGAAGAAGCTGTCCTTGGATACGGCCGTGGACAGAAGCGAACACGCTAAAAAGACGGCTCCTGCTCCCCAGTATGGAGGGACGCGGAGGGACACTTCCTTTGATGTACGCCAGTTGACCAGCCACAGGATGAGGGCCGGGATGAGGGGCGCATAGAAAAGGAATGGATTCAGCGGAATCAGGAACAGCGTCAAATATAAAAGATAGAGGACATGCTCGCGCGAGCATGCTTTATGCATCAGGCCAAAAAGACCCATTTCCACCTCCGGCTAATAAATTCTATAAAAGGAACCACTTTGTTCCGTATCTCATTATAATAGACTGATTCTTTTAGGGCAACGGCACGCCCTTTCGTCCTTTTCTTTTTTAAAGCGCTTTTTCTTCACTTTTTCTCTCTTTTACTTTCGTATTCTCAAAATAACAATTTTAAAATTTTCTTGACGCTTTCATGACGAAATGCTATAGTATGTCCAACTTGATACAAGCGATGAAGAGAAGAGTACGCGGAAAGAAAGCCAAAGAGAGTCCCGAATGGTGAGAAGGGACGCCGGACATCCGCCGAACATGGCCTTGGAGCATGCGCCGCCGAATGATGAAGTGGCCCGGGAGTTCCCGTTACAGGACAGGAGTGCCTTGCACTTCACAAGGTCTTTCCGGCGACGGAAAGGCGAACATGGGTGGTACCACGAAACAGAATCCTTCGTCCCGTCGGGAAGAGGGATTTTTTTGTACCCGGAATCGTTATTTCCACGAAATCATAAGGAGGACTTACTATGAACTACCGCAAAACTCTCGCCGTTTCCCTCGCTGCTCTTGCTGCCGCTGGTCTCATCGCCGGCTGCGGCGGAGAAAAACCGGCTGCTTCCAAGGCTGCAGGCTCCGCTTCCAAAACAACGACCATCAAAGTCGGCGTCTCCCCCGTTCCGCATGAACAGATCGTCAATGCAGTGAAGGATCAGCTTGCCAAGAAAGGCATCAATGTAGAAATCGTCGAATTCACTGACTATGTCCAGCCGAACCTGGCCCTGAACGACAAGAGCCTTGACGCAAACTTCTTCCAGCACAAACCATATCTGGATGAATTCTGCAAATCCAGAGGCCTGAAGCTTGCTTCCGTCGGTGCTGTTCATCTTGAACCAATGTCCGTTTTCTCCAATAAGTACAAATCCCTCGCTGAACTGCCGGACGGCGCATCCATTGCCATTCCGAACGATCCGACCAATGGCGGCCGTGCTCTCCTCGTCCTCCAGTCTGCCGGCCTGATCAAACTCCGTGACGGTGCTCCTGTCACTGCTACCCCGCAGGATATTGCTGAAAACCCGCACAACCTGAAGTTCTCCGAACTCGAAGCTCCGCAGCTCCCAAGATCCCTGGCTGACGTCGATGCTGCTGTCATCAACATAAACTTCGCTCTGGAAGCCAAGCTGAATCCGAAGGATGCCATCTACACAGAAAGCAAGGACTCCCCGTACGCTAACATCGTAGCTGTAAGAGCTGGCGATGAAAACCGTCCGGAAATCCAGGAACTGATGAAAGCGCTCACCAGCCCTGAATCCAAGAAATTCATCGAAGACACCTACAAAGGCGCTGTCATTCCTGCATTCTGATCAACTAATTAAGGAAATAGAAAAAGACCGTGGATCTGATTTCCATGGTCTTTTTTACTGGCACTATACTATAGCCGCCCGCAAAAAAGAGGCCCCGGGATTTCCGGAGAGCCTCTTCTTTTATTATATATATACTATATATATGTATTTTTGCTATAAGCCCTTATTTCAGGACTGTTCCGTCCGCGAGGGTAATGGTGTGGCCGTTGAAGTTGATGGTGCCAAGGTTGTTGACGGTGGTTGCCTGGCTGTCAGCGGTGAGGTTCCATACAGAGCCTGCTCCGATGAAGATGTCGGCATTGGTCTTGTACTTTTCGCCGCCCTGTGCGTTCGGGATGATGGTGATGGCGCCTGTCCATACGGAGTTGTTTCTAAGGGTCAGGTTGACGTCGGAAATCGTATCGACGACAATATCGCCATTCAGTGTTTCTTCATCAGCAATCAGTTCGACATGGCCGCCGTTAGCGCCCGGGGTGCCCCAGCCGTAAGCGCCGTCATTGCCAAGGGCTGAGAGGATCGGAAGGCCCGGATCCTGCTGGAGGGTTGTCTTCTTCAGCGTGATGCGGTTATGTGTACCGGTGACAAGGAACATGCCGCCGTGATGGGAAATCAGGGTGGAGCCTGTTGCATTGAACTGCTGTACACCCATGGTTCCGATAGCGGAAGGATCAGCGTAGAGAACGATGTTGTACGGTACGGACCCTGTTTCATTGCCTTCGAGCGTGGAGTTTTCAAGGGAAAGCGTATTGTTGTTGCGGACAACGGCTGCCTTGGTGTTCTGTGCGTTCACGCTGCTGTTTGTCAGTGTGACGTCGCCATTGACGTATACGCCGTGGGAGTCCTTGCCAGTCGTGGTGAAATGGCTGCTTTCAGCAAGAATCATGCCGCCGTTCTGGGATACCTTCATAGCCGGGGATGCATAGCCGGATGTGGAAACGGTCGTGTTAACGACTTTCATCATGGCTCTTTCTGCTGTTTCAAGGGCAGGAGAATTATTTCCTGTCGTTGTAACGGTGGAATCGGTCAGGTTGAGGTAGGTTCCCTTGCCGTATCCGAATGCGCCCGGTGCGCCGAGAGCAGAGGATGTGATGGATGCCTTGGTGAATGCGCCGTGGCCGCCATGGGTGACAAGGAGTGCTGCGTTCATGCCGTACTGATTGGAGCTTTCTGTATTCGTAGCATCGCCGGTCTTTGTGAATGTGTCGCCTGCTGCGCTCATGTAAGCGTAGGAAACGCGAAGTGCATTCTGGTCAGCGGTTGTAGACGTATAAGTCTGAGCATCATAAGTGCCGTCTGTTTCAATCGTTGCTGCGCTTGTTCCCTGATCAGCCGTGTACTTGGCAGTCTGCGCCGGTGTCGGTGCGGGCTCGGGTTCCGGCTCCGGTTCAGGAGCTGGTGTGGGCTCAGGTTCAGGAATGGGTTCCGGGGCAGGAGCCGGTTCTGGTTCAGCCGGTTTCGGCGCTTCCGGAGAAAGGTTCTTGAATGTGCCGGCTTCTACGGCTTTTTCAACATCCGGCAGTGTCAGGGACATGCCTTTCAGAAGTGCTTCAGTGTAGTTGACTTCCGGCTGAGCAGCCTCGGCCGGAGTGCCTGCGGCAGCTGTCGTTTCCTGTGCCTTGGCCGGCTGTGCAGCTGTAGCTGCAGCCGCTGCCGGTGCTGCATCCGCTGCAAAAGCGGACATAGAGCCGGCGCCTGTCATGACCAGGGCGCAGAGTAAAGCGGTCAGTTTGCTGTGTTTCATATATTTCCTCTTTTCTGAATAAAGATGATTCATACTCTGGATTCATTTGCTTGATTTATAGATACTAACACTGTTATTTTACATCAAATCAGCCTCGTTGTCACCCGTTCTGCGTTTTATACCGTTTATCACCCCTCATAAATTTTTTATCCTTGCAAAATGTTCTGTAGTATAGTAAAATTCGTTTGGTTCTAAGTTTTAGCGTTGACTAATCCTCAACATATAGTATAATGAAGATAAAGATAGGACAAATTCTATCTTTGATCACGCTAAAGGAGGACCACATGGAGGAAAAGCAATTTATTCGCCATTTACCCAGAGCATCCGTGCTCACTTTGAAGGATCAGATCTCCTATCAGGAAGGTCAGATCGCAAGCAAGACGCTGGCGCAAAACAAAAACGTCAGCCTAACCCTCTTTGCCTTTGATAAAGACGAAGAGATCAGCTCTCATCAGTCCACGGGCGATGCCATGATCCAGGTACTGGAAGGAAAAGCTCGCATCATGGTCGGCAAGGAATTCTTCGAGGTTTCCGAAGGAGAATCCATACTGATGCCTCATGACGTAGACCATGCAGTCTATGCGCTGGAACCAATGAAAATGTGTTTGACCGTTGTATTCCCTTATGAAAGATGAAGGGATTTAACGGACCGGAACTCCGTCCCCCCGGCGGCTCCGGGTTAAAAAGAGAGACTTCCCCCGAGTCTCTCTTTTCTTTTGCCCGAAATCCTCTCGAGGAGCATAGAGTTGTAAATAAAAAAACGGAACCGCTTTGCGTGGTCCCGTTTTTTATTGTATTACTTGGTTCCGAAGATACGGTCGCCGGCATCGCCGAGACCTGGGAGGATGTAGTTATGATCATCGAGCTGACGATCGAGGGCAGCTGTGTAGATCGGCACATCAGGATGAGCCTGGTTGACGACTTCAACGCCTTCCGGTGCGGATACGAGGCACATGAACTTAATGTTCTTTACGCCTTTTTCCTTCATCATGTTGATGGCTGCGACAGCGCTTCCGCCGGTTGCGAGCATCGGGTCGACGATGATGAAATCGCGGTTGTCCACATCCGGCAGCTTGCAGTAGTATTCGATCGGCTTGGATGTTTCCGGATCGCGGTAGAGGCCGATAACGCCGACTCTTGCAGACGGCATCAGTTCAAGAAGGCCGTCCACCATGCCGAAGCCTGCGCGGAGGATCGGAACGATGCCGACTTTCTTGCCGGCTACGCGGCGGCCGCGCATCTTTTCGAGCGGGGTCTCCACTTCGACGTCTTCGAGCGGAAGATCACGGGTGATTTCATAACCCATGAGGAGTGTAATTTCCTGGAGCAGGCGGCGGAACTCGCTGGAGCTTGTTTCCTTGGACCGCATGATCGTGAGTTTGTGTTGAATGAGCGGGTGATCAATAATATGAATCTGCATGATTGCCTCCCTGTAATTTAGACTATTCTGTAATTCGCCTTAACCATTTTAGCACAATAAGTGAAAAAGTGTAGGAAAATTTCAAAAGAATCAGCCCATTTCACCCACCACGCGGTCAGCCCATGCGCGGTCGATGACAAAAATGCCTCTGGAATAGAAGTCAAGCCTGGATTCAGCCGCATTCTTCACTACCTTGTACAGGTCCATGTCAAATTCCATGGATGCGATCATCTTGTCCTTGCTTCTGAAAAGGAATCCATGCTCGCCGTCGTCATTCATAGCAAAGAGGATTTCATCGATGCCCTTGTCGGCATACGTTTCCTCGACATTGTGCCAGACGCTGCTCTTGATGATTTCCACGACGCGGTCGTCAAGGCCTGCATCAAGGATCATCAGCTTTTCACGGAAATCGTTGTAGGAGCGGACGATTCTCATCGTGTAGTCTGGAAGATCCTTCTGCCGGGCAGAGAGGATGGACATCATCTGGTTCCATGCATCGCCTTCGACGGATACGAAGACCATGTACTTGTCTTCCATCTGATGATACAGGAAATTGTAATTCAAGAGAGCAGTCGCGCCGCAGTCGGGGCAGGTATAGCGGAAAGCATCCCCCGTCCTGACGGCTTCCTTCAATTCCGGATCCTGCTTCGTATTGATGCTATCCCAGACTTTGAATTCATGCTTGCTGCCGCAGGCCGGGCAGGTGATTTCAGACATTGAGCTTTGTGACATTAGAACCTCCGTGATTCATTAAATGATATGCTTTCCTTCTATTATACCGTACAAGGAGCGGAAATAAATTCCATACGGCAGACTTTCCCATATTTTTACAAATGGGCCGGATCGGTGATGACGCCTTTGACGGCTGTCGCCGCGGCCACGGCAGGAGAAGCAAGGTAGGCTTTTGCTTTCGCAGAGCCGAAGCGCCCCAGGAAATTCCTGTTGTTCGTGCCGAGCATCACTTCCCCGTCCCCCATGAGGGCCATCGTGCGTCCTTCGCAGAAGGAGCAGTACGGAGGCGTCACAAGAGCGCCTGCCTCGACGAAGGTCTGGATCCAGCCGCGCTTTACGGCTTCTTCCATAATGGAGGCGGAAGCCGGCGCCACGATGAATTTAAGGTCTTCTGCTATATGGCGTCCCTTCAGGATCTTTGCCGCTTCTTCGAGGTCCTCCAGCCTTCCGTTCGTACAGGAACCGAGGCAAACCTGATCGACCTTCACCCCTTCGACTTCAGAAAGCGGACGGATGTTGTCGACATGGGGCGGACAGGCAACGACGGGCACAAGGTCTTCTGCCTGGTAGAAGAGTTCCCTTTCATAGACGGCATCCTCGTCTGCCTTGACCCATGAAATGGATTCATAGGGCATTTTGCAGTAAGCTGCCGTCTTTTCATCGGCGGCAAAAAGGCCTGCCTTGGCGCCGCATTCGACGACCATGTTGGATATCGTCAGGCGGCTGTCGACAGAAAGGCTCTCCACGGCGCTTCCCGTAAATTCAAGGGAGCGGTACGTCCCTCCTGCCGCGCGGAGATCGCCCAGCACGCGAAGAATGATGTCCTTGGAATAAACATTGGACGGGATTTTCCCTTCAATGCGTACCTTGATCGAGGACGGCACGCGGAGCCACAATTTCCCTGTCCCCCATAAGTATGCCATTTCCGTATATCCAATGCCCGTACCGAAGCAGCCGACACCGCCGGCCGTCGTCGTGTGGGAGTCGGTGCCGAGGAGGATTTCTCCCGGCTTCCCGTAGCCCAGCTCGGGGATGAGCTGATGGCAGATGCCGCCAGAAGCATGGAAATGACCGACATGGTACTTGTCACGCAGCTTGTACCCGTAAGAAAGGCTGTCCGGATCGGTTGGAAGGCAGGCCGGATTCAGATGGTCATGGAAAATGATGAGACGCTCCGGATACATGGCCTTTTCAAATCCCATTTCCATAAGCTTCTCATAAAGGCTCTTCGTATAAATATCATGGACGACCGCCCGATCCGGCGTGACCGTCACAAGATCGCCCGGATGAAGATCGGCAAGGCCCGTATTCTTCATGATGATCTTTTCAGCAAGAGTATGTCCCATCATTACCTCCCCCTTTCCTTCTGTACATGCTTCACAAGCCCGCCGTCCATGATGAGCGAAAGAAGGTCGCCCCTCACTTTGGGAATCGGATACTTTTTTCCTTTGCATAGGATGTATTCATTCGGGACGACGATGACCGTATCGCCCTCTTCCACATCATCAAAGAGCGCGGCGCATTCAATCGGAAGGATGCCGTTATTGACAGCATTCCGGAAAAATATGCGCGCAAAGGACTTGGCGATGATGCAGCGGATGCCGCTTTCAGAAAGGACCTCGGCGGCCTGTTCCCTAGAAGAACCGCATCCGAAATTGTTTCCCGCGACAAGGACGTCTCCTTCCCTGACTTCTTCTGCAAGCTCAGGCCGGAGCAGCTCGAACATGTGCTTTTTGATTTCATCCCAGGACGGATAGGAAAGATGCTGCGTCGGGATGATGATGTCCGTATCAATATCGTCTCCGAACTTCCACACGCGGCCGGAGAAGGCGAGGATCGGATCAGCACTCAGGCTCTTTGTTCCCAAAGCAGGCTTTTCGGATTCTTCCGCCTTTTCCTCAAAAAGCACCGGTGCTTCAGCCTCTTCCTGTCTCTTTCTTTTCAGGAATTCGGCTCCGATATACCCTCTCACGGCAGCATTGGCCGCTCTTTCCGTGCTGACATGGAAGACGGCCGCCTCGATTTCATCCCCGTAATCCTTATTGTCATTCGTAAGGAGTATTTCGCCCTTTCCTGCCTTTGCCTCATAAGATGGATCGGCGCACTGATTGAGGAAAATACCGCCTGCATCCATGATGTCCTTGATATATCCAAGGTCAGCGGCCTTTTTGTATACCTCCGCTGTGGCAGGAGCCACGGAAAGACGGACACCGTCAGATACATGCTCCCCGCGGATGATGTCAGCGGCATGCTTGATATCTTCCAGAAAACCGCCCTGCGCGCCGCCTATGAAGACAGCGGAAATCGGGATCCGTCCCTTCTGGCTGATTTCCTTTCCCTCATGGATGACGACAGAGGGAACGTACTGGATCCGGATATGGGATCCCTGCACGTTTTCTTTCACAAAAGCCGTGCATCCGGAGGCTCTTCCTGCGGCCATGCACATGACAGCAAGCTCTTCCTTCCTGAATTCTTGAAGCTCTCCTGAAATACACACGGGCATCCCTTGGGGAATCTTTTTGGAAAGCGCATAGGCCTTATCGTAATTGCAGGGGCGGTATCCTTCCCTGAAAAACCGGTCATACCTCGTTTCCTTTGTGCTTAGAAAAACATTGAATACGCCGCCTTCCTGGATGGAGAAGGATCCCGTAAGAAGCACTTCTTCAAGGCCTTCCTCATCAAGGCAGTAACCCTTCCCGCCAAAGGCGCCCATCACATAGACGTCAGGATCTCCGGATACGGCAATAAAGCCCTCGGGGAGGGACTCTTCCACCAGCAGATGGAAAGCCATTCCTCTCCCGTACGCATGAGGAATATCAAGCTTCCTTGCAAGCGCAAGCACCTCCTGCTGCCTTTTGGATTCTTCCGGTGAATTCGGCGGCACCTTCTTGTCGATCACGACCCTGATCTTCTCAGTATCCCAGAGCTTCCTTCCGCTCTCGGCCGCTTTTTTCAGCGCAGCAAAGCCTTTCTCTTCATTGAGGACAACTACATCAGCCTCATATGTTTTTATTTTCATTCCATAAGTCCCTCCCACCCTTCTTTTCTTCTCATTATACAGATAAAAGGAAAGCACAAACAGGGAGAACCCAATAAAAAATCCCGCTTTCGCGGGCAAAAAAAAATAGATCCCCATAGGAAGATGAAAGGAGGGGATCAATGGCGCAAAGGCCCATATAAAATTTTGCAGCTTACGGGGCTGCTTTCTCCCATGTTTCCACGGGGCGCTGTCTACTGAAATTTCTTCAATGAATATTCATTGGCAGGTATAAGAAAAGCCAGTGCAGCTTTGCCTCCGGATGTCCCTAAGAACCGCGTTCCGGTTGGTTAAGTACAATTCTATCCATGACACCCCGTTTCGTCTAATACCGGTCAAGGATTATTTCTATTCCTGCCATGCATAAAGAAAACGGAAAATCCTCAAATTCATCCAAAAATCGCGATTTTACCGTATTATTACATTGTTAATTTTCTATATCATTTATTTATCATGCATGTCATGCATTGAAATCCTTCCTATCTTTCATAAATATTGCCTCTTTTTATTGAAACGCCCCTCTTCCTAAAGGTATAATTGAACTAACGATTATGTGTCCGGCTTATACAAAGAATGAATCCCGTATTTTATAAAGGAGTCCCCCATGGATCTCAGCCAACTGGAATATTTCCGCGCGCTTGCGCATATCCGCCACTTCACAAAAGCGGCGGCTTCCATTTCCATCTCGCAGTCCGCCCTGTCCCGCTCCATCACGAAACTGGAAAACGAGCTCGGCCATCCCCTCTTCGACCGCACGGGCCATGAAATCTCCCTCACTCCGGATGGGCAGCGTTTCCTCATCCACGTAGAGCGCGCCCTTTCTGAAATCGAGGAAGGCAGGCGGGAGCTCGACCATGAAAATGATCCGCAGGGCGGCATCATCAATCTTTCCTTCATCCATTCCCTCGGCACCTACATGCTTCCTGTCCTTCTCTCCGAATTCAAGGTGCAGAATCCTTCGACCAGGTTCAACCTGCAGCAGAACGATTCCACGCTGCTCGCGCAGGGACTGATCGACGGGACGAGCGACCTGTGCCTGGGATCCACGATGATCACGATGAAGCACATCGCCTGGTCCTACCTCTATTCCGAGGAAATTTACATCACCGTCCCTCTCCATCACCGCCTGGCCGACTGGGAGCAGGCAACGCTGAAGGATATTGAAAATGAGCCCTTCATCACGATGAAGCCGAGCTACAGCCTCAGGATCCTCACCAACCGCGTCTGCGCGCTCGCCAATGTCCATCCGAAAATCATTTTCGAAGGCGATGATACAAATACGATTGCAAGCCTTGTCGCTTCCAATCTGGGCGTTTCTCTCCTCCCGAAGATTCCAGGAAGCGATGCGATCGGCATCCGCCAGATCCACGTTTCCTTCCCGTCATGCAAGAGAGAAATCGGCATCGCATGGAACATGACGCGGCCCCTGTCTCCGGCAGCGCTTCGTTTCCATCAGTTCATCGTGAAAAGATTTGCGGACAAACGGTCCTCCACCGTCCGCTGAATTCTGATATTTCACTCATTGACAGCGCCTTTTTACCATGCTATCATGAGGTCAGTTTTATATAGGCAATGAGAAGAAGAGTAGGAAATCCGGAATGGCAAAGAGAGCTGCGGAGTGTGAGAAGCAGACCGGGAACGATTTCTGAAGATGGACTTTGAGCCTGCTTGGCTGAATCATGAAGCCGGCCGGGACTGCCCGATACAGCAGCAGGGTATTTATGGCATTGTCCGGCGTACCCGCAGAGTCTTTGCCGGTGACGGCAGGGAGAAACAGAGTGGTAACACGGCTAAGCACCGTCTCTCGTAAGAGGGGCGGTTTTTTGTTTGCCAAATCTGCCCCATTTCACGGCATTTTATAAGGAGGATTTCATTATGGACATCAAGACTATCTGCATTCATGGCGGCGATTGGAAGGATCCGACCGGCTGCATTTCCGTTCCGGTTTTCCAGAGCGCCACCTTCGGCCATCCGGAGCTTGGCCAGTCAACCGGCTATGATTACACGCGCGTACAGAACCCGACCCGCGAAAGCACGGAAAAACTCGTAGCCACTCTTGAGCACTGCTGCGACTGTACCAGCTATTCATCCGGCATGGCTGCCATTTCCATGGTCATGGAACTTTTCAAACCGGGCGATACGATCATTTCCAGTGACGACCTCTACGGCGGCTCCATCCGCCTTTTCCGCTTCGTCAATGAAAAGAACGGCCTGAACTTCCGCTATGTCAATACATCCCATCTGGATGATGTGGAAAAAGCCTTCGATGAAACGGTCAAGGCTGTCTATATCGAAACCCCGACCAACCCGATGATGCAGATCACCGATATCAAAGCCATCGCTGACATCGCTCATGCCCACGGCGCTCTCCTCATCGCAGACAATACATTCATGAGCCCGTACTTCTGCAACCCGGCTGACCTTGGCGCAGACATCATCCTCCACAGCGGCACGAAGTACCTTGCCGGCCACAACGATACCCTGGCAGGCTTCGTCGCATGCAAGGACAAGGAAATCGCTGAAAAGCTCCGCTTCCTCTATAAGACCGTCGGCGGCTGCCTCGCCCCGTGGGACAGCTGGCTCGTCACCCGCGGCATCAAGACACTGGCTCTCCGCATGGAAGCAGCCCAGAAGAACGCTCAGATTCTCGCTGAATGGCTCTCTTCCCAGAAAAAGATCACCAAAGTCCTCTACCCTGGACTTCCCGGTTTCGAAAACAAGGATATCCATGACAAGCAATCCAGAGGCGCCGGCGCTATGCTTTCCTTCTACACCGACACCCATGAGACAGCGCTGGAGATCCTCAAGAACGTCAAGCTCATCCGCTTTGCTGAAAGCCTTGGCGGCGTGGAAAGCCTCATTACCTATCCGGCTACCCAGACGCACAGCGACCTCACCGAAGAAGAAAGACAGTCCCGCGGCATCACAGAATGCCTGCTCCGCCTTTCCGTCGGCATCGAAGATGCAGGCGACCTCATCGATGACCTTGCCCAGGCTATCGGCTGATACACTATTGTCCATAAGGAGGCTTACCATGAAATTATCTGATCTTGATACCGTCATCGACCGCCGCGGAACCGGCTGCCTGAAATATGATTTCGCTGTTCAGCGCGGCAAACCTGCCGATGTTCTTCCCTTCTGGGTCGCTGACATGAACTTCAAAGTGGCTGAACCCATCCTTGACGCCTTGAGGAAACGCGTCGACCATGGCATCTTCGGCTACTCGGAATCCGGCGAATCCTACTTCGAAGCGCTGAAGAACTGGCAGAAGGAAAACTACGGCTGGGATATCGAGCCCGAATGGCTCATCAAGACCCCGGGCGTCGTTCCTGCCATCAACCTTGCCGTCAAAGCACTGACAAAGGAAGGCGACGGCATCCTCATCAACCGCCCTGTCTACTACCCCTTCCTCGAAGCCATCAGGAAGAACGGAAGGAAACTGGTGAACAGCCCGCTCATCCTCAAGAACGATCATTATGAACTTGACTTCGACGACCTCGAAGCAAAGATCAAAGCAGAAAACGTGAAGCTTGCCCTCCTCTGCTCCCCGCACAACCCTGTCGGCCGCGTGTGGACGAAGGAAGAACTTTCCCGCTACGCTGACATCTGCATCAGAAACGGCGTCAAGATCGTCGCTGATGAAATCCACGAAGACTTCACCTATCCTGGATTCACCCACACGACATTTGCCACCATCAGCAAGGAAGCTGCCCAGAATGCCATCATCTGCACAGCCCCCTCCAAGACATTCAACATCGCAGGCCTACAGACATCCAATATCCTGATCCCGAATCCGGAAATCCGGAAAGCCTTCCAGGATGCCCTTGATTCCTTCGGCTATGACCAGCTGAACACGATGGGCCTTGTTGCCTGCGAAGCTGCTTACAGCTATGGCCGCGAATGGCTCGACACCGTCAAGGAATACATCCGCCTGAACGTCGACTTCACGAGAGATTACCTCAAGGAAAACCTGCCGAAGATGAAACTCATCGAACCGGAAGGCACCTACCTCCTCTGGATCGACGCTTCCGCCTACGGCCTTTCCGACGAAGACCTCGAGCACAAAGTCGTCTATGACTGCCACCTCTGGCTCGACATGGGATACATCTTCGGACCGGAAGGAAACGGCTTCCTCCGCTTCAATCCCGCCTGCCCGAGAGAGACCCTCATCAAAGGCCTCACCCTTTTGAAAGAAGGCTTTGAAGGGAAATAAAAGCAAGCAAAAAGACCATGCACAAAATCCATGCATGGTCTTTTTTATTGCTATATTTAATTTCAGGCTTCCACGGCTGCGCGTTTCATGACTCTTTTTCCGGAGGTCTTTCTCCAGAAGAAGTAGTAAGCAAGGCCTGCCAGAGCGGAAGCTAAGCAGACGACGCCGTACATGAAGGGGTAGCCTTCGGAGCCTGCGACGGCGCCTAAGATGGCTGCGGCAAGTCCTACGCTGATATCAAGGGACCAGAAGTAGGTGGATGTGGCAACGCCTGCGCGGGCAGCCGGTGCGCTCTGCACGGCCAGTGTCTGGAAGGCAGGGGCGAGTGCTCCAAAGCCTACGCCTAAAATGGTGCCGGAGAAAAGAAGGGTGAAAGGGCTGTGTGCCTGGCTGAAGAGGATGAATCCCAGAGCGAAGAGGCCAAAGCCCGGATAGACTGTATAGTCCGGTCCATGGTAATCGAAGAGGTAGCCGACAAAAGGTCTAGTTACGACGATGACGATGGCAAAGACGACGAAGAAGAGGCTCGTCCAGTAAGCCAGGCCCATCGATCTTGTGTACATCGGGATGAAGGTAAGGACACCGCCGTAAGCAAAGAAGACAAGTCCGCCCAGGATAACGAAGGGAAGTGCTTTCTTTTCAAAGAAGTCGCTCACATGAATGCCCTTCTTCTTTTCGCCGGAAGGTTTGACGACGTCGTCCGGGAGGCGTTTCCTGTTTCCTGCAATGACTGCGGCAATCGCAAGAAGGCAGAGGAAGCCGAAGAGCATTTTCGAGCCGAACCAGCCGATGATCAGAAGACCCACGAGAGGCCCGATGACCATGGCCATATTTCCGGATACGGCAAAGTAGCCGATACCTTCGCCCTTTCTTTTGGCAGGAAGGACGAGAGCCGCCATGGCTGCCGATGCGGTCGTGCCGATGGCAAAGACGATGCCATGGACAAGACGAAGCCCGTAAACCATGTGGAGGTTTGATGCCAGAAGGAAGCCTCCCATGATGAGAACGAAGAAGACGGTCGAAATGAGAAGAAGCTTCTGCTTGTTCACGCCGTCAATGATGCGTCCCGCGATCGGCCTCGTGCAGACGGTCCCGATCTGAAAACAGGTCATCGCCATCCCCGCTGCAAGCTGTCCGTCGCCCAGGTCATCCATGATGAAGACTGGCAAAGCGGCTATCAAAATATACTGTGACATGAAATAAAAGAAATTCGTAAGACCCATCCCGATAAATTCAGGAGTCCAAAGCTTTTGCTGCGGCATACTATCACCTATTTCCTTTCACCGGCGCAACGGTAATTTATTTTTACCTATTAATAGAAAACATCTATAATGGAGACGTTTCTCTATTATAGCACAGGATTTAGAAAATGGTAAAAATTTTTGGAAACTCCCCCGCCCTTTCTTTTTCATGTCATAACCTGTCCTCCTTTCTGCTATAATAAAAGTGTCATAGTATAATAGAAACAAATAAAGGAATGCTTGGCGGGTCTGCCGCCAGAAAGGACATCCCATGAGCTTACATTTCATATTCGGCCGCGCGGGTACAGGAAAGACGACCCGCTGCTGCCGGGAAATCCAGGATTATGTACGCGGGGAAACGGGAAGGAAGGCTTTCCTTCTCGTGCCGGATCAGGGAACGTACACGGCTGAGTACCTGCTCGCGAAATCATTTCCGGGCGAAGGCTTCACAGACGTCACCGTCTGCGGATTCTCGCGCCTTGCCTACCGCGTCTTTCAGGAACTGCACTCGCCGGTCGCAGAAGCCCTCTCGCCGCTTGGGCAGCAGATCATCGTAAGAAGGATCCTTGATGAAAAGAAGGATGAGCTCCAGATGATCGTCAAGGCTGCGTCCCACCCGCATTTTTCGGAAGAAGTGCGCCTCCTTCTCCACCAGCTCGACCTTTTCTGCGTAACGGAAAATGATCTTGCTGCTGCCGCAGAAGAGGAAGGGGACACGCCACTCGGACGTAAGATGAAGGATCTCTCCATCATCTATACGGCTTACAATGAATACCTCCGCAGCCATTTCAATTATGAAGGCAGCCTTTTCGACCTTCTGGCGCACGAAATCCCCAAGTCCGACATGATCCGCCATTCACGCATCTGGATCGACGGCTTCAACGGCATGGCGCCGCAGAAAATCAATATCGTTTCCGCCCTCATCCATACGGCAGAAGAAGTCACGATGACGCTGCAGATGGACAGGCCGGAAGATGCCGCAGAGAATACGACCTTCCTTCGTCCTTACAAGCTGTACGAGGACCTGTCCCTTCGTGAGCGCCATTCGGACTTCACGACGCTTACGGAAAAAGTCCGCTTCCATTCTCCCCGCCTTTCTTCGATGGATGAATCCTTCTTTGCCAGACGCGCTCTTTCCTGCCCGCTTCCCAAGGAGAAAAACGTGCGCCCTGAAGAAGGGCTCCACATCCTCCGCGCCGCAAGGAAAGAAGAAGAAGTGGATGCGATTTCCCGTGCCATCTTGACACTCGTCCGTGACAAGGGCTTCCGCTGGAGGGACATCCTTGTCCTTCTAAGGACACCTGACGATTACACGGATATTTTCGAGCGCTCTTTTGAGAAATACAAGATCGCCGCCTTCATTGACAAGAAGCATCCGATGAACAACCATCCGCTCGTCATGATGACGGACGGCCTTCTCCGCTTCCTGACAGCCGAGACGACGAGAAAGAATTCGGGCTGGCAGAAGGAAACGATTTTCCGCCTCTTGAAGACCTTCCTCCTGCGCGATTTCACGCCCGAGGAAACAGACCGTCTTGAAAACTACGTCCTCTCCCACGGCATCCGCGCCTGGCAGTGGCATAAAGCATGGAAATTCCGTGAATACTGGGATATCGACGCAGAAGCGCAGCCGCCTTCCGAAAAGGAGCTTGCTGCCCTCCGGGAAGCCAATGACTGGAGAGTCCGTCTCACAAGCCTCCTCGATCCCCTTGCCTCCGCATGGAAGAAGGCTAAGACGGTCCGCGAAAAGTGCGCACTTTTATATCAGTTCTACCTCGACGAAAAGGTACCGGATACACTTGCCGGGCTCGATGATGTCGAATCTCTTCATACGAATATCCGCACGCACCTTCAGGTGTGGAAGAAGATGCTCTCGCTTCTGGACGAAATCGTCCATGCTGCCGGCGATGAAATCATGAGCGGAAAGGATTTCCTCTCCCTTCTCGAAGACGGGCTTTCCTCGCTCACGTACTCGACCATTCCGCCGTCCCTTGACCATGTGACGGTCACAGGCATGGACCGCGGGTATGCCATGGAAGCGCGCGCCGTCTTCATCCCGGGCATCTGCGAAGGGGATTTCCCGAAGAATATCGGGGAATCCGGCTTCTTCACAGAATCGGAAAGGCAGAAGATTTTCGCAGAAAGCCGCCTCCGCTTCGGCGCCGATCTCATGCAGGTCGTCCATCAGGAGCAGTTCTACTGCTACCTGGCCCTGACGCGCGCCTCGGACGTCCTCTACCTCTCCCTTCCCGCTGTCAGGGAAGACGGCACGGAAACCGAGCCTTCGCTCCTTCTGACGCAGCTCTCCGGCCTCGGTTATCCGTCGGAAGACATCCACGTCCTTCCGCCGTCCCCGGCCAATGATGATGCGTCCTTCTTCTGCAATCCCGATCAGGCGCTTTCCCTTCTCCCTTCCATCCTGCGCGAAAGCATCCCGGAGAAGGATTCCCGCTGGGCAGGCCTTGCCGCATGGGCAAAAAACAATTCTTCTTATGGCACTACTCTTTGGTTAAAGATGCAAAGCCTCCACTATTCCAATGAGGCAGAGCCGCTCCCGCTGGACATTGCCGCGCGCCTCTTCAAGCCGGGCGGAAGGTTCTTAAGCTCCGTCACCCGCCTTGAAAATTACCGCGGCTGCGCATACCGCTATTTCCTGCAGTACGGCCTTGGCATCAAGGAAAGGGATACAGGAGACCTCCAGTCGCTCGACTTCGGCAACTACCTCCATGCATCGCTCCACCGTTTCGGAAGCGTCCTGGGGAAGGAGAACAAGCAGTGGAGAGATGCGACGGATGAGGACATCGAGAACCTTTCGAGCAAGATTGCCTCCTCCATCGCGCCCCGCGTCCGCTACGGCGCCCTTCATTCCGATGCGGCCTCCCGCTATACGGAAAATGCGCTCAATAAGACATTCAAGAATACACTTTCTTCCTTAAGGGAATGGAGTAAGTCGAGCTCCTTTGACACGAAAGCCCTGGAGCACAAGTTCTTCCTGCACCTTCGGGCAGAAAACGGGGAGACCTTCACGCTGAACGGCAAAATCGACCGCGTCGATATGCTTGGCGAGAACGTCGCTGTCTACGACTACAAGACGGGCCATACGACGGCAAGCCTTGTGGAAATCGTCAGCGGCCTCAAGCTCCAGCTTCTCACCTACCTTCTGGGCCTCATGGAAGAGGCAGATGGAAATCCGCTCCTTCCTGCCGCCCTCATGTATATTTACCTTTCAGGCGATGTCAAGATCGTCTCGTCCGTGCCGCGTAATGGTATTCCGGATCTTCCGGCCAAGGACGGTGCATCCGGCTTTATCACTTCATCGGGTGCAACCGTTTACGATCTCGACAGCCGCGCAGGCAGTAATGACTCGATCCTTCCTGTCCGCATGAAGAATGACGGAGATCCGTATAATACAGGAAATGTGCTCTCCAAGGAAGATTTCGATCATCTTCTGCGGATCGTGAAGAAGAGGATCATCATGCTCTATGAAGAGATGATTTCCGGCAGGATCGATATCCGTCCCGTCCGCTTCAAGGGAAGCTCGCCCTGCAAGTACTGCCCATACCACTCCATCTGCCGCTTCGACCCGAGCCGCAGGGAAGAAAATTACGATTACATCCATGCTGTCAGCGACAAAGATATGAAGCGTGAGCTTCCAGGGATAGCATTCGATATGACAAAACCAAGAAAGGAGGATGACAATGGCTAACCGCTGGACCCCGGCGCAGCAGGAAGCGCTGGATACAAGAAACAAGAATCTCCTGCTCTCAGCTGCTGCAGGAAGCGGCAAGACCGCAGTCCTCACCGAACGCATCACGCGCATCGCAGGCGACATGGAAAGCGGCATCGATATCAACGAGCTTCTCGTCCTCACTTTCACAAAGGCAGCCGCTGCTGAAATGAAGAGCCGCGTCTCGGCGTCTTTGACAAACAAGCTCCGCGAAGCGGATGCGGAGAACAATCTGCCCCTCATCCATCACTTAGAGCGCCAGCTCTCTCTCATGGGAAGCGCGCAGATTTCCACGCTCGACTCCTTCTTCCAGTCGCTTCTCCGCCAGTACTTCTACCTCCTCGATCTGGATCCCAAGACACAGATCATGGCAGATGAAAACGAAGGATACCTGCTGAAGGAAGCCGTCCTTGCCGAAGTGCTGGAAAGATGGTACGAAGAAGCGGACCCGGATTTCCTCAAAACGGCCGACCTCTTTGCCAGCCGCTACCAGGACCGCGACCTGAAGGATACGATCCTGCGCATCCACAACTTCTCCTGCTCGATGCCATTCCCGATCGACTGGCTCAAGCATCTGCCCGATCCTTACAACATCCCCGATGGTACGAAGCTGGACGACATTCCCTGGAGCTATGATTTCCTTGCCTCGATCATTTCTACTTCGGAGAAGATCAGCGAATACTACCGGCGCGCTTTTGAAATCATGGATCAGAATGATGCAGCGCGTGCCGTCTACAGTGACCAGCTTTCGAATGAATACAGCTTCATTTCCTCTCTCGCCGAAGTTTCTTCCTGGAAAGACCTCTATGATCTTCCCTCCTTTACCTTCGCCCGTCTCACAATCGCAACCGCCAAGGTGCTGAAGCCCTATAAAATGCTTGTCAAAGAGTTCAATGCCACTCCGGATGCCGAGACCATCAAGGCTCTCCGGAAGCAGGCTGCGGCTACGTATAATAAGTCGATAGCTCCCCTGATCGGGATTTCCGAAGACCAGTGGATCGGAGAGACGCGCAATATGGCTCCGATCGTGAAGGTGCTCTCTGACATTACCATCGACTTCACGCATTCTCTTTCGGAGAGGAAACGCCAGGAAGGCGTCATGGACTTCAATGATCTGGAGCACTATGTCTTAGACGTCCTCGTCGACAAGGATGATCCGGCATTCACGCCTGAGACGGCCGCTGATTTCCCGTCGGAAGCCGCTCTTGCCATACGCTCACGTTACAAGGAAGTCATGATCGATGAGTACCAGGACACGAACGGCGTGCAGGAACTCATCACCTCCCTTCTCTCCAGCGGAGACAACCGCTTCATGGTCGGCGACATCAAGCAGAGCATTTACCGCTTCCGTCAGGCGGACCCGACGATATTCCTCGGAAAGTACAATGACTTCAGCACGAATGAGGCTGCTACAGACCACAGGATCGACCTCAATAAGAATTTCCGAAGCGATGCGGCCATCCTTTCTTCCATCAATTTCATCTTCCGCCAGATCATGACGGAAAGAAATCTGGAGCTGAACTACGGGGCGGCGGAAGCGCTCTACCCGGGACGCCACGAGGAAGAGAGGCCTTCCGATTACTGCGGCGGCTCTGTCTCCATCGGCCTCATCGACAAGGATATCGAAGAGGCGCAGAATGATAATCCCAAGATCAAGGATATGGAAAACATACGCCTCGAAGGCAGGCTGATTGCGGCGAAAATCCGCAGCCTCATCGACAGCAAGGCCAAGGTCATGAACGGCGACGGCACCTTCCGCCCCATCACTTACAGTGATATCGTCATTCTTCTCCGCTCCGTGGCAGGAAAAGCCCCCATCCTTTTGAAGGTCATGGGAGAATACGGCATTCCTGCGATTTCCGACAGGGAAGACGATTACATCCAGAATCCGGAAGTCGAGACGCTCCTTGCGCTCCTCAAGATCATCGACAATCCGCTGCAGGACCTGGCGCTGACGGCTGTCCTGCGCTCTGTCTTCGTAGGCCTTGATGAAGAGGATCTTTCGCGCCTGCGACTTGCCCAGAAGGCTGCCGGTGCTGAGCATATCTGGCCTGTCCTTGGAAATGCGGATCATATCCTCAAACCGGGAGGAGCCGGCCTTGTTTCTTCCTTCCTTTCCCTCTACAAGGAATGGCGCCTGCAGGCTGTCAAGGACGGCGCAGCACCGCTCATCAGGAAGATCATCGCGGATACCGATTACCTCACTTACGTCTCCGGACTTTCCGGCGGCGAATTCAGGAAAGCACATGTCCTTGCCTTCTATCAGCTGGCTCTTTCGAGAGACAGCGGCGCCAGGAGCGGCCTCTACTCTTTCCTCACTGAGCTTTCGCGCCTGACGAAGGACGGACGTAATTTCCGCGCCAAGACGCCTTCTGTCTCTGCCGCCGATGCTGTCCGCATCATGACGATCCACAGGAGCAAGGGGCTTGAATTCCCTGTCGTCTTCCTGGTCGATGCGGCAAAAGAATTCAACCTCCGCGACACGAAGGCAACGGCCATCTGCCACAAGGACAGGGGAATCGGCATCCAGTACTATGACGAAGAGACCCATGCACGCTGGCCCAGCCTCTACTGGTATTCCGTCCGCTCCGCTTCCGAAAGGGAAAGCAAAGCCGAAGAAGCGCGCCTCCTCTACGTCGCCATGACGCGCGCAAGAGACAAGCTCTTCATTACAGCTACTTTGAAGGATACCATAAGATCCCTTGACCTCTGGATGGCCTCCCTGGCTGGCACGGAAACTGGCGAAGTCCGCCCGCTCCCGTCCTATATCACATCCGGTGCCGCTTCCTACCTTGACTGGATCATGCCGGCGGCGCTCCGTCATCGCTCATCCAAAGATGTATGGGACCGTCTCATGCGCATCCCCTCCTATGCTGACGATGCAGAAGGAGACCACTCTCTTTTCGATATTTCCATCACTCCGGAAACTTCGCTCCTCAGAGCGGATGAAACCGCGGATGCTGCAGAAACGGAAAAGCAGCTGATCGAGGTGGAAGAAACACCGGAGACGAATGCTGACCGCTTCCTTGCTTCCCTTCCTTCTGAGGTACCTGAAGATCTTTCCCGCCGCCTCACATGGAGCTACGACTTCCCGGGCGCTGCCAATACGCCGGGAAAACTGACAGCCACAGCCGCGGTCAAGCTTCGTGAAACGCTCGAAGCTTCGGAAAGCGATGAACCGCCGTATGCCTCTGAAGTCCTGGCACCGGACCTTCCTTCCCTTCCTGAAACGGAAGAGGGCGAAGAAAATGAGGAAACAGAAGGAATGAAGGAAACGCTTCCTGCCGATTATGCAGAGCCGCCTTCTTTCCTCTCCGGAGGAAAACCAGGCTTTACAGGGACTTCCTTTGGTACACTCATGCATAAGGCGATGGAAATGATAGATTTCAAGACCGTCCCGGCAACAAGGGAAGCTTTAAGAAATGAAATCATGCGCCTTACGGAATCGGGCATCTTCACGAAGGATGAAGAGGAAGTCCTCCTTTCAGAAAGAAAGTACACAAATCCTGTCGCTTCTCTCATCACCTTCGCAGAAAGCCCTCTGGGCACTCTCATGAAAGAAGCAGAGACAGTCGGGAAGGAAATGCCTTTCTCGATCCTCCTTCCTGCGGATTCCTTCTATCCCGACTGCGAAAAGGGCGAGAAGATATTCCTGCAGGGGATCATGGACTGCCTCCTTGAAACGAAGGACGGCCTTACCGTCATCGATTACAAGACGGACCGCGTCATGACCGAAGAGGAACTTCGAGAGCATTACAAGATCCAGCTTCAGGTCTACGGAGAAGCCGCTGAAAAGCTCCTCGGAAAACCCGTCGTACGCCTTTCCCTCTGGGCCTTCCGCTTAGGAAAAGCCATCGACATACCGCTTCACAGGAATTAAAGCAATCAAAAAGGATGTGAACCATTTGGAACACATCCTTTTTTGTTGGCTTGTTTTAATATTACTTGATTCCCAGTGCTTCTTCTGCTGTGGAAGGCATATCCGGAGCCGGTGTATTGAACCATTTTTCATGGAGCTTGTTCAGCGTGCCGTCTTTCTTGAGCTTGGCGATGGCAGCATTGACTTCCTGCTGCAGTTCCTTATTGTCCTTGTTGAAGCCGAAGGCAAAGTACTGGACTTTGGAATCCGGAACATCGACGACGCGGAATGCGCCCTTGCCATCGGTAGCTACGAAGTAATCGGCAGCCGGTTTATCCAGGATGCCTGCATTAGCGCCGCCGGCCTTGAGTTCCATGACGATATCGCTGGAATGATCGAAGTTTCTTGTATTCATGCCTTTTTCAGCCGCATAGTAAGCAGCGGTCGTTCCGACCTGGACAGCAACTTCCTTTTCCTTCAGGAGGTCTTCGACACTGTGGATGTCACTATCTGCCTTGGTTACGATAGCAAGTTTTGTCGCATAGAAAGGAGCGGCGAAGAGGATCTTGTCTGCTCTTTCCTTCGTTGCTGTCATGCCGGATGCCGTCATGTCCACTTCCTTGGACTGCAGAGCCGGGATCAGGCCGTCAAATGCCACGTTCTTGAATTCGACTTTCCTGTTCATGTCCTGAGCAACAGCACGGACGACGTCGATTTCATATCCTGTATAATCCTTGCCGTCCTTGGATTTGAATTCAAACGGCACGTATGTTGCGTTCGTTGCTACCTTCAGCGGTTTCAGACCTTCCGATGATGCCGCTTTCTTTTCACCGCCGCATCCGGCCATGATGCCGGCTGCCATAGCGAGAGAAGCTGCGAGAATGATACCCTTTTTCCAGTTTTTCATATTTTGCACCCCATTGCATACTACATAAATTTAATACCTATTATACAGTCATATACTGCATATGTCCATAGTTTTATTAATATATATGCATAAATATTATAAATTTTCATCTTTGCACTAAAAAAGACTGCGGAAGATGAATGATCATTTCCACAGTCCTTTTTAAAATTAACGGATGATGGTGCCTTTGGTGTCCTTGACGAAGAAGAGGACATTGACAGCAGCCGCAAGATATACGGCGGAGAGCAGGACGAAAGCGGTATTGAAGCCGTTTGTCTGTGCAATCGTACCGATGATGACCGGAGCGAAGCCGCCTACGGCGCGTCCGGTATTGAAGATGAAGTTCTGCGCAGTGGATCTGGCGTCGGTCGTGTAGTTCTCAGAGAGAAGCGTGCCGTAGCCTGCCATCATGCCGTTGCAGAAGAAGCCGAGGAATGCGCCGCCGAAGAGGAGCGCAATCGGCGTGCCGAGATTGACGTAGATATACACCATGGCAGCAGCGCATACGTAGAAAAGAAGGTACGGCTTCTTGCGTCCGAGACGGTCGCAGAGCCAGCCGAATACGAAGATGCCTGCAATCATGCCGATGACAGTGACGATCATCCAGCCGGACATGGACTTGGTGGTCAGGCCGTGTTCCTTCAGAAGGATCATCGGGAGCCATACCATGATGCCGTAGTAGCCGAAGTTCTGTACGCTTGTCATGATGGTGAGCGCTATTGTCGTGATGGTCGTCTTCTTGTCAGCGAAGAGGTGCGCAAGCGGGAATTTCTTTGCTTCTGTCAGCTGTTCTTCTTCTTCAGCCGTCAGCTTCTCGCCTGCATCTTTTCTTGCCTGAAGCGCTTTCTTCATTTCCTTGCGCTTGACCCACATCGGCGGTTCTTTGATGCCGTGACGGGCCCATGCGGCAAGGAGTGCCGGAAGGACGCCTACGAGGAAGAGTCCTCTCCAGCCGTAGTCAGGAAGGACGACAGCAGCAAGGATAGCCGCAAGAACGGCGCCTGCCTGCCAGCCCATCGCTACGCCGGCTGTGGCTCTGGCGCGCTTGGCGCCCGGCCATGTTTCTGATACGAGGGTCATGCCAATGCCATATTCACCGCCAAGGCCGAGCCCTGCCAGGAAACGCAGGATGTCCAGATGGACTGCATTGTCCGCAAAGGCGCATGCGCCCGTGAATATGGAGAAAATAATGATGGTGAGGGAGAAGGTGTGCACCCTGCCCCACCAGTCGGCAAAAATGCCGAAGATGTATCCGCCGAGGACCGTGCCTATCAGCGTATACGTGGCAATCATGCCGCCTTCGCCAAGCGTCAGGCCGAATTCACTGACGATAGCCGCCATCGCAAAAGAAAGAATCAGAACGTCGAGCCCGTCCATGGCGTAACCGATGATCGAGGCCCACATGATTTTCCAACGCTCTTTGCGAGTGACTCCTGTTTCCTCAAATTCCAATTCTTCAATTGTTTTCTGCGACATAGTACCCCCCCTGGTGTACAACTAAGAATCCGTAAGCCGAATTCTGCACAAATTGTCTTATTTTACAACAACTTTACTGATTTGCAAAGGGGAAAAATAAAAAAGGCCGAAGATTTTTCCCGGCCTTAATTTTCTTTATTTCTTGTTCATTTTTGTACTTTCTTGCCGACAAGCCCGCCTTCGACTTCCTGCACGTCGAATACGGTGATGAAAGCGGAGGGATCGATGTCGCGGACGACCTGCTTGAGTTTCGTGACTTCCAGTCTGGAAATGACGCAGTAGAGGACATCCTTGTCATCTTTCAGGAATCCGCCCTGCCCGTGGAGGCGTGTCACGGCGCGGTGCATGTCATGGACGATGGCATCGCTGACGTCGTCATAGCATGTCGTGATGATGAAGATGCCCTTGGAGGAATCAAGCCCTGTCGAGACGGCATCAATCATGCGCGAGCAGATGAAGTACGCGATGAGGGAATACATGGCGCTGTTCCAGCTGAAGACGAAGCCCGCGGCGCCCAGGATGAAGAAGTTGAAAAACATGACGATTTCGCCGACAGAAAACGACGACCGGCTGCCCATCCAGATCGCCACGATTTCCGTGCCATCCGTCGACCCCCCGTTCTTGATGACGATGCCTACGCCGAGTCCTATGATAATCCCGCCAAAAATTGTCGACAGGAAGGGATCGTTTGTCGCCGGCATCATTTTCTCAAGCCTGGACGAGCAGAGGGAAAGGACGATGATGGCAAACATGGATGATGCCGCCAGTCTCGGCCCTAAGCTCTTATAGCCCATGTAGAAGAAGGGAACATTCAAAAGGACAATGAGCACGCTGAAAGGGATCCCCGTCAGCGCCTGGATCAGAAGAGAAATACCTGTCACGCCGCCGTCGATGACGTGGTTCGGGATCAGGAACAGGTTCAGCCCTGCAGAATAAATCGCAGCGCCGATTGTAAGACCTATGGCACGCCGGATCTGGCGTACTTTATCTATTCTTCTAAGTGCGTCTGTCATGCTTCCTCCTGAAAATAAAAAACCGCGGCTTGGCCGCGGGTCATATGCTGTGGCGGAAGGGATGGGATTCGAACCCATGAACCTCTCACGAAGTTAACGGTTTTCAAGACCGCCTCCTTCAACCGCTCGGACACCCTTCCATATCTTACTATTATATTTTACATTCCTGAATCTGTCAAATGATTCAGGGAAATCCCCTCTTTTGTCAGCGAGATGACATAAAGAGTATAATAAATAAAATAGCATAATAATCAATATTATACTAAAAAAATACAGTGAGGTTCTTATGGATACAAAACAGAAGATTGATGAAATCCTTTCCGAGACGGGGAAGGCTGTCCTGGGCAAACAGGAAGTCCTATCCCGCATTTTGACTGCCATCCTGGCAGGGGGCCATATCCTGATCGATGACATTCCGGGCGTCGGCAAGACGACGATCGCTGTCGCCTTCACGCACGCCCTGGGGCTCGATTACAAAAGGATGCAGTTCACCCCGGACGTCCTTCCTTCGGATATCACGGGCTTTTCCATGTACGACAAGAATTCCGGCGAGTTCCGCTACATGCCGGGCAGCGCCATGACGAATCTTTTCCTTGCCGATGAAATCAACCGTGCATCGCCGAAGACGCAGTCCGCGCTCTTGGAAGTCATGCAGGAAGGAAAGCTTTCCGTCGACGGCAAGACCTACCCCGTCCCGCAGCCCTTCATCGTCATGGCAACGCAGAACCCCTACGGCTCTTCTGGCACGCAGGAGCTCCCTGATTCCCAGACAGACCGCTTCATGATCCGCATCACGGTCGGCTATCTGTCTGCGAAGGATGAAATCGCCATCCTGAAGCATGAGAACATGGTCGCCGCTTCTGAAGTGGAAGCCATCGTTTCTGCAAAAGAGCTGATGGAAATGAGAAAAGAAGCAGCCGCTATCCACGTCGAAGACTCGATTTACGGCTACATGGTCAATATCGCAAACGCCTCCCGCACACATGCCGACGTCAGCCTTGGCATTTCGCCCCGCGGCACGATGGCGCTTTCTTCCATGTCCAAGGCGCACGCGCTGATGGAAGGAAGAGACTACGTCATTCCTGACGACGTCCTCTCGGTCGCTCCCTACACGCTGACGCACCGCCTGACGCTGACGGGCGACGCCCGCTTTGCCGGAAAGACGCCTGGCTCGGTCCTGGCTTCCATCCTTTCCTCCGTGCCGCGCCCCTCTCTGAAGGAGGACTAAATGAGGCGCTTCCTTTATATTTTCATCTGCATCGCGGCGATCTTTGTCATGACGATCTATGACCTGTATGCAGCCTTTCTCATGGCCGTCATGCTCATCCTTGCGCCCCTGCTTTCAATCCTTCCGATGTACTGGATCAGGAAACGGCTGAGACTTTCTATCAAAGTACCGGCCCGGCTCCTTCGCGGCCACCTGGCCGAAGCACAGCTGACACTTGAAGGCCCGTTCCTTTCCCTCCTTTCATCGCCGGAAGCACTCCTTGGTGCGGAAACGTCCGATGAGACAGTCTCCTTTGACGGCGGCATCCGTTTCATCTTCCGCCGCACGGCTTCCCACTGCGGACGCTTCGACATGGGCGAGGCGCATATCCGCTGGACCGATCCCTTCGGTTTCCATACATTTACCCTCAATGCGGGAAATGTATCCATCATCGTCCTTCCGCTCAAGATGGGTGAATACAAGGCAACGATGAAGACGCTCCGCCTCATTGCAGGAAGCGATGAACCGGAACGTTTCGGTGCCACGCTGTACAAGCCGGGCGACAATCCGCACCTGATCAACTGGAAGGTGACCGCCAGAACAGACGATGTCTATGTGCGTGACATGTATCCCGCCGAAGGCACGAACCTGGTCCTTGCCGCTGACTATGCCAGAAAACCGGATGAACGCGACCTCCTGTGCGACGCACTCTATTCCGCCGGCCTTGCCCTCTGCGCATCCCGCATGAATTTCCTCTTCGCATGGAATGCAGGCACAGGCTCGGTCATCACACAGATGATCAGAAATCAGGAAGACTGGTCCGATGCCATCGCCTCCTTCCTGGCAGGCGCCAGGAAAGACGCTCTGAAAGCAGGCGGCCTTTCTCCTTACGTCCCGATTCTCTATATGACAGATAATCCGGCGCCTTCCGTTTCCCCGTCCCTCCACCCGGTCATCTGGTGCACCAGGGATTCCAGGGAAGCGCAGCTTTCCGGAAAAGACGCGATCATGCGCGCGATGGGAGGCGGAACATGACAAGGAAGTACGTTACCATCTCCTTCATCTCCGCGCTCGGCGCCTTCGGCCTGATCCATCTGGTCTTTTCCCTCATCGGATCCTACGGCTACCTCATGGGAATCAGCGGCGCCTTCATCGTCTTTGCGCTTTCCGTCCTGACGATGGCGGCCGGCTTTCGAAGAAGGACCGCTGTCCTCCTCATTTTCTTCATGACATTCCCGACAGCGCTCCTCCTCTCCTACGGGACGCTGTACCAGAGTGCCCTTTCGGCTTCGATTCCCTTCATCCAGAATCTGAACGAAGCCTACAACCTTGATATGGAAGTACCAAAGCTCCTCATCCGGTTCAGTCCGCTGCCGGCTAGGACCTTCCTCCTCATGGCGATTTCCTGGATCTTCTTTTACGGTTCGACCGCAAGGCTCGGACGCGTCATCGCGACGCTCCTATCCCTGGCCGCCATTCTTTTCTCCTTCTACTTCGGCTTCGAACCGCCGACGCTTTCCATCATCCTTTTGGGCGCTTATGCACTGACGACGCCTGCGATGCTTGGAAACAAGGGCCAGGGCGATCCGGAAGTCGGCGCATTCATTGCCGCTGTCATCCTGGGCGCTGCCCTCTCCCTCGTCATCCCGCCTTCCCGCTATGAGCAGCCCCGTCTCCTCGCCCGCGCGCAGGACACGATCCTCTCCATGACGGATCCCTATGATCCGATCTTCTACGCAGGCAATGCCTACACGGGCATGATGAAGGGAGCCGGCACCGGGAAACTGGGCGATACACAGGGCGTGCGCTACACGGGCCGCATCATTGCCGATATCGAATCGGCCGGCGCGACGAAGCGCATGTACCTCAGGAGCTGGCATGGAAGCGTCTATAAGGACAACCAGTGGAAGGAACTTCCGGCCGGTGATTATGACGACGTCCTTACCCTTTTCAAGGGAAATCAGGGAGAATGGTACGACCAGGGCGCATGGCTCATGGAAGTCGTTTCCAGAAGCCCTGCCCTTTCGCAAAGCCTTGAAAACTACCTGCCTGAAAGAGTGAAGGTGCCGCTCCTCAAGAAGGACTTCGCCGTCGATGCCGTCTACGACAAGAGCCGCTACTTCCTGCTCCCGTATGATGCCAGCTTCGGCGCTCCTCTCTTTGATTACGACCGCGCGCCAGTCAGCCGCGAAGGAAAAGCATACAGCACCTATGTCTGGGACTATCCGGAAGGCGCCGTCCTTTCCTTCTATGACAATGAACGGACAGGCGATGCCTACTTCAGGACATATGAAAACGGCGAAGCGCTTTACCGCAATTTCGTCTATGCCCACTACCTGACTGTGCCGGATGAAGTAAAACCCGCCCTGAAACAGGTGGAAGGACTGACGAAGGTCACAACGATGGCTGAGAAACGCGCCCGCGTCGAACAGATCCAGCGCTTCTTTGCCAAGAACTACAAGTACACGACGCACCCGGGAAAGACACCGGAAGGCAAGGATTTCATTTCCTACTTCCTGACGGAGAGCCGCGAAGGCTACTGTACTTACTTTGCTTCCGCCGCTGTCATGATGCTCCGCGAGTCAGGCATTCCTGCCCGCTACGTGTCCGGCCTTTCCGTCGATAAGAATGAAATCAACGGTGCTTCGCTTTCGCCGCAGGGCCTTCACAAGCTTGGCGTCAATGACCGCCATGCCCACGCATGGGCAGAAGTCTACGTCGATGGCATCGGCTGGCGCCCCTGCGAAGTGACACCTGGCATCGAAGGCGCAGAAAACCCGTTCCCGAATCAGGAAGACAAGAAGAGGAACAACACAGGTGCCCCTGATGCACCGTCGGATCCGAAGGATTCCAAAGGAACGATGCCTGATAATAACGGACAGAAGGACCAGCAGCAACAGCAGCAGAGCCAGTCTCAGCCCCAGCCCAAAGAGCAGCCGGCTCCCAAACAGGCCCAGCAGGTTTCTCCTCGTTCTTCCCTCCTTCCCGTCATCATCCCGGTCATCATTTTCTTCTTTCTCCTTTCCCTCTATCCGATCATGAAGATGAGAAGGGTACCGAAGATCCTTGACCGCGCCGTGAAGGACAAGAAAGGCTTCAACGACCTTCTCGACTACATTTCCCGCCTCTCCCTCTGGGCAGGTATCCCGGAAAACGCATCGTATGAAGAAATGAAGAAACTTTCCCTCGACCCGAGATTTGAAAACTTCGACAGGATGCTGGACATCCTCATCCATGCCCGCTTCTCCGGAAGACCTCTTTCCGAAGAAGAACGGATGGAAGTCACGGACATCGTCCGCGCCGCCAGAATCCGTTGCCTTGAAAAGCTTTCTTTCTTCGAGAGAATCAAACTTCGCGTGAAAGGGATACTGTAAGCAATAAAGCAACAAAAAAGATGTGCCACCGCAATGGGTGCACATCTTTTTTTAATGCTTATTCATTGAATCCCTATCCTCAGATCGGGAAGAGAAGTCTTGCTACGAAGATGGTTCCTGTCATGGTAATGCAGGAGAGGAACGTACTCATCATGACGAGCTCGGTCGCAAAGTCTTCGCAGTTCTGGAATTCGACAGCGTACAGGACGGAATTGACGGCGGCTGGAACGGACGACATGATCAGAATCGTCTGATTGACGGCCTGCGAAAATTCGATGCCGAAGAAGCCCCATACGTGAATCAGGATGTACGCGGAAATCGGAGCAAAGATCAGGCGGATGCCGCTTCCGAGCCATGCGTCGATATCCCCGAAGGAGACCTTGCTCCTGTGGATCTGCATGCCAAGGGCAATCATGACGATGGCGACAAGAGCCGAGGCGCAGTTCTGAAGTACTGGCCAGAGGAAGGCCGCGCGCATATCAAAGCCGATGTACTTGATGAAGAAGACAAGAGCCAGCGTATAGACGACCGGCATGTGGAAGACGACGGAAAGGGCGTCTCTCGGTGTCAGTCTCCCTTTGCCTGCCTGATACAGGCCGATCGTGTTGAGCGTCATGTTCATTTCGACGAGCATCAGTGTGGCTGCTGCCAGTGCTTCCGCAAGGTAGGGCGTCTTGCCGTCAATGACGTAGGGCGCATTCGTGAAGACAAGAGCAATCAGCGCAATGCCGATATTTCCGCTGTTGGAAAACATAGTGCCGTTCTTGAAAGCTTCTATTTTTGACGGTGAGAAGCCGCGCAGCGTTCCGACGAACCAGGCAAAAATGGCAATGACCGCCATCTGGGCGCATGCCAGAAGGAATACGTTGAACATCGCCATATTGAATTTGGCGACATAAATGCTGTAGAAAATGAAGCATGGAAGGACGACGTAGAAGGTCAGCTTGGTGAGCGATGCGACGTTCATATTGAATTTCCTGTCCATGAGGTATCCGATTGCCACGAATACGAGAAGCGGAAGGATGTTGTCTGTAATGATCTGTAAGAATGCCATATCGTTCCCTCCTCAGCCTGCCAGCGGGAAAAGAACCCGCGCGAGGTAAATCATGCACGTCAGCGTCAGAGCGCCGGCAACCGTGCTGAAGAGAACGGACTGCGTCACAAGGCCTGCATCCTCACCGTATTCGACGCCGTAAATGATGAGCGCCATAGAAGACGGGACGGCTGCGCAGATGAAGAATACCTGCGAAGCAATCGGGCTGAAGGCGCCGCCAAAGAGAGTCAGGACGCCCCATGCAATGGCCGGACAGAGGATGAGCTTATTGAAAGACGTGGCAAGGATGAAACGGTCCGGCTTCCTGAGCTTGCTCCTGTGAAGCTGAAGACCGATCGTGACGGTGACAAGGACGATAAAAGCGCCATTGAAATGCGTGAGGACCGGCCAGAGGAAGGTATGCTCGAGATGGATGCCTGCGCTCCTGACAAGGATGGCAAGGATGGCCGCATAGAGGGCCGGCATCTTCACCATGAAGGAGAGGACTTCCTTGACCGTCGACCCGCGGCTTCTGATGAGCGCTGCGCCGAATGTATTGACGACAATATTCATGACAATCATGATGATAACCATCGTCCCCATGGCTTCAGCAAGATGCGGCGCGCTGCCAGCTTCCGTAGCAAAGGGCGGATGCGTGAAGATCATGACAGCCAGAGCTGCTCCGATATGGCCGGCATTCGAGAAGGAGGAAACGGCTTCAAAAGCGCCCTTTTCCGCCCCTCCCAGATGAAACATATGCGCCATTCCCATCGAGAGGAAATACATGACCGCCAGAAGGATGAGCACCGCAGGAATCATCAGAAGATCATCCGATTCGAAGTGGTACCGGTACATCGTGTAAAAAATGAAACAGGGCAGCACGACCCAGATCGTCAGGCGGCTGTACGTCGATATGTCGATCTTGAACTTGCTGTCCAGAAACACCCCAGCCCCGATGAAGGCAAAGAGCGGCAGGATATCATCCCACAGAATCTGAAGTAGTATCATAATAACCTTTCTTTCCAGAATGTAAAGAGTGCTTTCATGCACTCGAAAAGCACGGGCAGAGCCTGACAAATTTAGGCCGGCTGGTCCCGCGTCCTTTCCCAGGAATGAAACCTGAATCAACTATCACTGTACCATTTAGTATACAACGATTTTACTTTCGAGAAAAGAATTCACATAGAAATTTCGATACTTCTCCCCCTGTTTCTTTTCAGGAAGCCGAAAATGTAAAAGGCTGTAACGAAATGATTGTACATTTCGTCACAGCCCTCTGATTAATGTCTTTTACGGTTTGAATTTATATCCTACGCCCCAGATGGTGATGATGTGACGTGGATTGGCCGGATCTTTTTCCACGGTTTCACGAAGCCTGTTGATATGGACCGGCACGGTGGACGTATTTCCCAGGGAATCAAGGCCCCAGATGCGCGTATAAAGGGATTCCCTGCTGAATACGACATCCGGATGTTCCATCAGGAATTCAAGGAGCTGGAATTCCTTGTTCGGAAGTTCCTTTTCCTTGCCGTCGACCCAGACTCTTCTCGTATCCGGTTCCAGCATGATGTCGCCGAGCGTGATGCGCTTTGTTTCCTTCTTCGTCCCCCTGAGACGGTCATACTGCGCCAGCTGCGCCTTGACCTTTGCGACAAGGACGCCCGGGGAAAACGGCTTTGCGATGTAGTCGTCCGCCCCATAGCCAAGGCCGCGGATCTTGTCGATGTCTTCCCTCTTTGCCGTGACGAGCATGATCGGCTTGTCTGTCTTGTCGCGAAGCTTCCTGCAGATTTCAAAGCCGTCCATGTTAGGAAGCATGACGTCTAAGAGGAAAAGGTCATAAATGCCCGTCAGCGCTTCGGAAAGCCCCTTTGCGCCGTCTTCCTCGACATGCACCTCGTAGCCACTGACTTCAAGGTAATCCTTCTCAATGGAAGCAATATCATCATCATCTTCAACGATCAGTATTCTCTTTGTCATGGTCCCCCTCCAATGGATATGAAATCGTGAATGAAAGCCCGTGCGGCTTTCTGTTTTCTACTTTTATCTCGCCATGCATGAGGCTCGCAGCACGGTTTACGATGGCCAGGCCAAGCCCGCTGCCATTTTCCGTCCTGCTCCTTGCCTTATCGGTCCGGTAGAAGGCTTCCAGAAGACGCCCAAGCGCCTCTTCCGGAACTCCCGGCCCGTCATCCGCCAGATTGAATATGGCTCTGCCTTTTTCCTTCCTGACGGTCACAAATATTTTGACCTTCTCTTCTGTCTTGTACTTCAGACTGTTCGTCACAAGGTTTTCCATAATGCGTTCCAGGAGTAGATGGCTTCCCTTGATCGGAACATTGTCTTCCAGGAACGTTTCAAATTCAGCCCCGCTCTTCTCCCAACTGATCTTGTTCTCATCGATGATTTCCTTCGTGAGATGCGACAGATTGATGGATTCCTGCGGAAGGACTTTCTCTCCGACGTCCATCTTCGTCAGAAGCATCAGCTGCTCGATCATGCGCTCCAGGACGTCTGCCTTCTTCTGGATGACAAGGAGGTACTTCTTCCTTCTTTCAGGCGTATCGGCCACATTGTCCAGAAGCCCTTCGACGTAGGCGCGGATCGATGTCAGAGGCGTCCTTATATCATGGGAAATACTTGCGATGAGTTCTTTTCTCTTCTCCTCGTCCTTCTCCCTTTCTTCAAGGGACTCCTTCAGCTTCTCGCTCATCAGGTTGAACGCCACCATGACGGGCGTGAATTCATCGAACCTGTCGTAATGGAGATGAATATCCAGATTTCCTTCCTGGATTTCCTCAGACCCTCTCTTTAATTCCTTCAGCGGATTGACAATCCTTCTGATAAGGAAGCGGGACAGGAACCAGCTCGTGCCGAGGATGAAAATCACAAGGCAGATGCCGACGAATTTATTCGCTTCCTGGAAAGCCTTTTCAATGGCATTGTCATTCCTGCCGACAGGCTGGCGCGCAGCGACATAGAGGTCATACTCATGACCTCGGATCAGCTGCCGCTCCATATAGTCATAATTGCCGTTTTCCGTCAGGCTGAAAATGCTGTTGGACTTATCGATTCCAATATTATCCCTGATTCCCAGACGCATGCGGATGATGTCGCCCCTGAGCGCTTCATTGCCGTATCCGTAAATCACTTCCCCGTCACGGGTCAGGATCACGTACGTCTGCACCGGGTCCACAATATCCACGAGCCACTGGAAATCCTGCGGATCCCCTCCATGGCGCATCGTATGGAAAATATCCATGCTGAGCGCCCTTGTGATCGTATCAAACTGATAATCGCTTTCCGGCATGACATGGTTGCCTGCCTTCGCATACAGGATCAATCCCGCGAGGGATGAAGCAAGCACGAAAAGCGTCATGATGATAGGAAGCACGCATACCAGTATGTGGGAAAGAATCATCCTCATTCGTATTGTCATGTCCATCCCTCTTTCCAGAAGTCCAACATTTTCATGGACTTTCTTATCTTAATGATACGCATGGAAAAAACTTCATGCAAGTTCCATTTTATCCTATTTATTTTTTGTTTAAGATTTTTTGTCATTTCCTTGAAGACCGCCATGTATGCTTGGTATAGAAAAATTTGGGAAAGAGTGCGGAAAGACCTTTCCCATGGCGATGATTATTTTTTCTTTCCGTGTGACCGGCCGTATGATACGCTCCTGACCGGCCCGCAATTGTATCCTTTGGAGGCGCTTCATGTCCAAATTCATTCGCAGTCATCCCTATGCGGTGCTGCTCATCCTGTCGCTTGTCCTGTATCTGGCAGGAAACAACCTTCTGTCCGTCACGGATACGGCAGAAGCCAATTATGCGGAAACAGCCCGCGAGATGGTCCTGTCCGGCGACTGGATTTCCCCTCAGATTTACGGCCGTTTCTGGTATGACAAGCCAATTTTCTACTACTGGGAACTGGCAGCGTCCTTTGCCGTCTTCGGATTCAACGAAGCAGCTGCGCGCCTCCCGGCTGCCATCATGGGCACGGCGTCCCTTCTCTTTACTTACTGGTTCTCCAGAAAAGTATACGGAGAAAAGATCGGCTGGCTCTCCGCCCTGATCTTCGGTGTTTCCGTAGAAACATGGATCCTTTCCAAATCCGTCATCACGGATACCACGCTCTACCTCTTCATGAGCGCTGCTGTCGCCTTCTTCTATCTGGGATATGCAGAAAACAGGAAGTACTACTACCTCTGCTATGTGGCAGCCGCTTTTGCGACACTGACAAAGGGACCGATTGGAATCCTTCTCCCGGGTCTTGGATGCGTCCTCTTCCTTCTCTATAAGAAGGACATCCGTGAAATGCTCCATGTCCACCTGATTTCCGGCCTCATCCTCTTTGCTCTCATCGGAGCTCCCTGGTACGGCATCATGTGGCATATCCACGGGAATGATTTCATCCTGAATTTCCTCGGTGTCCACAATTTCCTCCGCGCTACGGTTTCCGAGCACCCGTCCCATAATACATGGTACTTCTACATCATCGTCTACCTCGTAGGCTTCCTTCCCTGGAGCATCTTCATTCCTTATTCCCTCTACAAAAGATGGAAGGAAAGAAAACTGGACTTCAGGAGCGCCAAAGACGCTACCCAGCTCCTTGCCTTTTATGCGCTCGGCGTCTTCGTCTTCTTTGAACTGATTGCCACCAAGTACACGACATATACCTTCCCCGCCCTCTTCTCCATGGCGATTCTGACAGCCATCCTTTACCAGAATATTTCCCTTCGCATCGAGAAAGCAGCGCTTGGCACATTCGTCGTACTCATCGCCCTCACCTTCCTGGCAGCGCCTTCCATCATGCTGAAGCACTCCGGCAAGGAAGTCGGACTCGCTTTAAAACACATGAATACAGGCGAAGCCCCCATTGCCTTCGTCGGTGACTACCGTACGTCTTCCGTCTTCTACAGCGGAAAGGATATTTACAGAGCAGTCCCGAGAGATGAGATCGACGACCTCGAACCGGGCGGCCTTTCCTGGCATGCCAAGAACGTCATGCCGTTCATGTCCTACGAAACACTCCTGGTCAGCCCTGACAGCGTCATGATCGTACAGAAGAAAGAGGACGATCCGTTCGTTAAGGAATACACAGACCGCGAGAATGCCTACAGCATCCAGGTCCCTGGCGCCTATACCATCTGGGTCTCTGATGAGCATAAAACCATCCAGCCTGTCAATTACAAATAGTGATTTATGTATATCAAAAGGGGGCTGTGACAAAATGGTTAATCATTTTGTTGCAGCCTCTTTTTTGCGTCTTTATTTCATCATTTTTAGCTCTGCTGTAAGCCTTTTACGTAAAAATATGCGTAAGCCCCCTTACCCCCATAAGACTTTTAATTATATTGTCTTAGGCGGCAATCCTTATACGCATTATTTTTGTGATGTATTTCCTTAAATTATAGCCAAGTGCTACCAGGTATAACTCGACTTTTACAGAATCTATCCTTTTTCTGACGATTCTTTTGTACCATCTGTCATGTTTCATGATTCCAAAAGTTCCTTCAGCCTGGATTGACCGGTTCATTCTTAGCGGGGCTCCATGGATGCTTTCCAGATTATCCTGAACCTCCTGGTACATGTTATTCCGTTCTCTGCTCAATGAGATTCTTTTGTTCTTCGGGGTCTTTTTACATTGCTCTGCCAGCGGGCATCCTTGGCAGTCTTCGCATTCAAATACTTCCTCCTGCCTGCCGTATAAGTTCCCTCTGACCAGATGTCTATAGATAAATTTGAAAGCCCTGTCATTTGGACAACGGATGGTTCCATTCTCATCAACTCTAAAGTTTATTGGCCGAAACGGATTGGTATGGTATTTCTTGTCTTTCGTTTCTTTCTTGTACATGGGGAATTTCATATACTTTTCCATACCGTGCTGCTCGCAATAGATGTAATTGTTGAAAGATCCATATCCTGCATCTGCCACAGGATACTTAGGATAAGCCCCATAGACTTCGTGGAATTCCTCCATCAGCGGTACGAAGCAATCCATATCTGAACGATACTGGTTAACATCAATTACGGCAATAAATTCATCGGCAACACCTATTTGGACATTGTATGCAGGCAGAAGCTGATCATTTCCCTTGTAGTCCGACTTGATTCGCATGAATGTTGCATCCGTATCGGTCTTCGAGTAACTGTTTCTGGAAGTACCGCATATCTGTATCTTCTCAACATATTCTTCAAGTTTTGATGTATATGCCTTAAGCTGCTCATACTTGCGTTGATGATCGGACTTGCGATGCCCGCTTCCATGAACAAAGGCCGTCTCATCAATCTGCCAGATTTCTTTTAATTTATCCAATACCAGACGCAGATAGTCCGGAGCGTATTCTGTATTGATGTTTACACTCATATGGTCATACTTAAGATCATCATTGAGTAACTCAAAAAGGCTGGTAATCTTGGCAAAATGCTTGTAGCGAGATTTTTCAGCGGATTTCTTCCATACCCAGCTATATTTATTTGCGTTCGCTTCAAACTTGGAACCGTCAATATATATATGCTGCAAATCCACGTTGAGTTTGCCGCAGAGTTCTTTCGTAATTGAATAAAAGATATCCTTGAGAGAATACTTAAGAAAGCCCTTCACGAAATGACAGAATGTCCGATAGGATGGGGCTTCATAATTCATCAGGTACATATATCTGATGTTAACCCTGCAATTATCTTCAAGTTTTCTAAAAGAGCAATATCCTTCTTCTGCGAAACCATAGATGATCGTTTTCAGCATGTTGACGGGATTATACCTGGGTCTGCCAGCGCCACGCGTCGGTATGTAACGAAGGTACTTTTTAAGATCGATTTCCTCCATAAATCTGTCATACATTAAAACAGGATCATCGACATTGAGAATCTCAGAGGGAAACATTGGCAAAATGCCTCGTTCTGCGGTAAAATGATTGCTAGTGTTGTTATTTTTCATTGCAAAAAAATTATAACACGAAAGGCTCTGCCCCGGACCAAATGATCCGGGGCAGAGCCCTTTTTGTTGGGATGAATTTTGTCACATCCCCTTTACTTTTTCGAAAAAGCGCGATATACTTAGAACAGTTTCTTATGGCGGTGTAGCCAAGCGCTAAGGCGTGGGCCCCGCAAGGCCCTTATCCCCGTGTTCAACTCCGGGCACCGCCTCCACCAAAAACAAAGCTCCGCAATCGCGGAGCTCTTCTTTTATGCATGAATGAAGCAGCAGTGGAAATGCGGCAAATGCGCCCACTGGGAAGGGCGTATGGTATAGAATTGGATTCAAAAGGTCCGAAACAAATAAGAGCTTAGCTCTTTCTTTTATTCCTTGCGAAGCTGTCCCCGTCAGGGGAAAGTGGCGCGCATGCGCCGAAAGGGGTTAATTACCTCGAGCGAAGCGAGGTTGTATGGTTCTTTGTTGTACTGTTTCTGTAGTATGATCCGCTTCCTATTTTCATCTAAAAGCCAACGTTTATGTCAGGTCATCGTCTGTCTGCATATTCCAAAAAAACGTCTATGGAAATGAGCTATCATTTCCACAGACGTTTTTGGTTTATATGATTATTCTTTCGGTACAGGACCGTACTTGTTTCTCTTGGGATCGCCCGGTATGAATGCCAGAAGGATGACGACGAGCATGAAGATGACAGCAATGAGGCGCGTCGCATTGAGCTGGGATCCTAAGAATTCTTCCCCTGCCTGATGAATGACGAAGAGAAGAGCAAAGAATGCCCAGTAATACAGATGGGATTTGCCGATATCCGACAGTCTTCTCATGCCAAGGCTGATGAGAGAAATGAAGCAGAGTGTCCCCAATATCAGGAAGGCTGCAATGAAGAAGTTTGTTTCCCCTACGAAGAGCTCCGGCTTGAAGCAGGTAAGCGCAAAGAGGAAGGCTGCCGGTGCTCCTACCATGAGCATCTTTGGCAGGTATGCTTTTCTGCTGATGCGTCCGACAGGATCGAAGTATGTCTTCCAGATGCGGTGGCGGAGGCCGCCCTTCTTGGCTTCTTCTTCTGCCTTGATGGCTTCGTTGTCAGAAAGGGCTTTCACTTCCGCGCTGTCCATGAGGGCTGTCGTGAAGGAGGAATCTCCTTTGGCAGGGATGGTGATGAAAATGGAAGTGACTGTATCAGCAAAGATGTCCATGTTGTTGGCATGTTCTGCGCTGCCTTCTGCTTCTTCCAATTTCTTTATGAAATCATCGCGGTCCTTTGTCGGCATTTCAACGTAAATGGCAGCGACCTTCTTCTTTCTGATGCAGATGCCGGTGACGGATACGTCCATCCCGTAGAAGGATGCTTTTTCTTCTCCTTCTGACAGGGAATAGAATTCTGCTTCCTTATCTTCGTCCTTGTTCTCCAGTGTCGCTGTATAATGGCGGGAAACGGCTCTCAGCGTGTCTCCAAGGCGAAGAGCCCCTATTCTTCTGGGTTTCCTTCTCTGTCCGCCTGCGGCCGCTTTTTCGCCGTTTTCAGTGATGTCAGGGATATCAAAATTCATTGCCATGGTTGTGCTCCTTTAAAAGCGGATTTCTCCGCCAGTCTTCGATATACGTACACTGCTATTGTACCATTTTCAGAGTGATTTGACATTCCTATTTTCCCAATAAAAAAAGGGGATGTGACAAAATTCATCCCAACAAAAAGGGCTCTGCCCCGGATCATTTGGTCCGGGGCAGAGCCTTTCGTGTTATAATTTTTTACAATGAAAAATAACAACACTAGCAATCATTTTACCGCAGAACAAGGCATTTTGCCAATGTTTCCCTCTGAGATTCTCAATGTCGATGATCCTGTTTTAATGTATGACAGATTTATGGAGGAAATCGATCTTAAAAAGTACCTTCGTTACATACCGACGCGTGGCGCTGGCAGACCCAGGTATAATCCCGTCAACATGCTGAAAACGATCATCTATGGTTTCGCAGAAGAAGGATATTGCTCTTTTAGAAAACTTGAAGATAATTGCAGGGTTAATATCAGATATATGTACCTGATGAATTATGAAGCCCCATCCTATCGGACATTCTGTCATTTCGTGAAGGGCTTTCTTAAGTATTCTCTCAAGGATATCTTTTATTCAATTACGAAAGAACTCTGCGGCAAACTCAACGTGGATTTGCAGCATATATATATTGACGGTTCCAAGTTTGAAGCGAACGCAAATAAATACAGCTGGGTATGGAAGAAATCCGCTGAAAAATCCCGCTACAAGCTTTTTGCCAAGATTACCAGCCTTTTTGAGTTACTCAATGATGATCTTAAGTATGACCATATGAGTGTAAACATCAATACAGAATACGCTCCGGACTATCTGCGTCTGGTATTGGATAAATTAAAAGAAATCTGGCAGATTGATGAGACGGCCTTTGTTCATGGAAGCGGGCATCGCAAGTCCGATCATCAACGCAAGTATGAGCAGCTTAAGGCATATACATCAAAACTTGAAGAATATGTTGAGAAGATACAGATATGCGGTACTTCCAGAAACAGTTATTCGAAGACCGATACGGATGCAACATTCATGCGAATCAAGTCGGACTACATGGGAAATGATCAGCTTCTGCCTGCATACAATGTCCAAATAGGTGTTGCCGATGAATTTATTGCCGTAATTGATGTTAACCAGTATCGTTCAGATATGGATTGCTTCGTACCGCTGATGGAGGAATTCCACGAAGTCTATGGGGCTTATCCTAAGTATCCTGTGGCAGATGCAGGATATGGATCTTTCAACAATTACATCTATTGCGAGCAGCACGGTATGGAAAAGTATATGAAATTCCCCATGTACAAGAAAGAAACGAAAGACAAGAAATACCATACCAATCCGTTTCGGCCAATAAACTTTAGAGTTGATGAGAATGGAACCATCCGTTGTCCAAATGACAGGGCTTTCAAATTTATCTATAGACATCTGGTCAGAGGGAACTTATACGGCAGGCAGGAGGAAGTATTTGAATGCGAAGACTGCCAAGGATGCCCGCTGGCAGAGCAATGTAAAAAGACCCCGAAGAACAAAAGAATCTCATTGAGCAGAGAACGGAATAACATGTACCAGGAGGTTCAGGATAATCTGGAAAGCATCCATGGAGCCCTGCTAAGAATGAACCGGTCAATCCAGGCTGAAGGAACTTTTGGAATCATGAAACATGACAGATGGTACAAAAGAATCGTCAGAAAAGGGATAGATTCTGTAAAAGCCGAGTTATACCTGGTAGCACTTGGCTATAATTTAAGGAAATACATCACAAAAATAATGCGTATAAGGATTGCCGCCTAAGACAATATAATTAAAAGTCTTATGGGGGTAAGGGGGCTTACGCGCATTTTTACGTAAAAGGCTTACAGCAGAGCTAAAAATGATGAAATAAAGACGCAAAAAAGAGGCTGCAACAAAATGATTAACCATTTTGTCACAGCCCCTTTTCTTGAACCGAATTAGTCGACAAGTGCAATCAGAACCTGGGGAGCGTTGTCGCCCTGGCGAGCTTCGAGTTTTGCCATGGTGGTGTAACCACCGTTGCGTTCGGTATATTTCTTTGCAATTTCATCAAACAGTTTCTTTGTAACGTCTTTGTCCATTACGAAAGCTTCAGCCTGACGACGAGCGTGGAGATCGCCTCTCTTAGCGAGGGAGATCATCTTGTCTGCTACGTGGCGAAGTTCCTTGGCTTTAGCTTCGGTTGTAACGATGCTGCCATGCTGGAAAAGAGCGGTTACAAGACTGCGCAGCAGTGCCTTACGAGCGCCGCTGACTCTTCTCAATCTACTACGAGCCATTTCTTTCCTCCTATAACTATATCAATCCTTGGAATCTTTCAGGTGAAGTCCGTGTTCTCTGAAGTTGGAGAGTTTCTCCTTGATTTCATCGACGGATTTCTTCCCAAGGTTGCGTACACGGGTCAATTCATCCTCTGTCTTGTCTGTAAGTTCGCCGATCGTGTTGATCTCTGCTCTCTTCAGGCAGTTAAATGCACGGACGGACAGTTCGAGTTCGTCAATCGGGAGATCCCTTACGGCATCTTCGTTGACTTTATCCTGATCAGGTTCTGCTTCTGCTTCAGCAGCATCGTCTTTGACGATATCGGTGCCAGCCTGGCTGATGCCGATCTTGCTGAAGTTTTCAAAGCAGCTGATGAGGATCTTGGCAGCCGTTGCTACTGCATCGTCTGCCTGGACAGAACCATCGGTGTCCAGTTCCAGTGTCAGCTTGTCGTAGTCCATTTCATTGCCTACGCGGGTATCGCTGACGAGGTAGTTGCATTTAATGACAGGAGAATAAATGGAGTCGATCGGGATTACGCCGATAACGACGTCATCCCTTTTGTTCTTCGAAAATGGAACATACCCATGCCCACGGTTGATGGTCATTTCCATTCCGAGATGAGCATCTGCGTCAAGTGTGCAAATCGGGAGTTCCGTATTGAGAACATCTATTTCAGCCGGTAATTCCATATCGCCGGCATGGAAAATACCTTCTTTAGTAATATCGATTCTGACTGTGATTGGGAAAGTCGCTTCATCATGAGCGATGAAACGGATTTTCTTCAGATTCAGAATCATATCTGTTACATCTTCTCTGACGCCGTTTATAGTGGAAAATTCATGAAGCACGCCGTCGATTTTGATAGACGTAATAGCCACACCGTCTAAAGATGAAAGCAACACGCGTCTGAGGCTGTTTCCCAGAGTGATACCATACCCTCTTTCGAGAGGTTCGCATTCGAACACGCCATGACGTTTGTCATCACTGAGTTCAACAGTCTTAATTGTGAAGCTTGTATTTTCGATCATCCGAAAGTCCTCCTTCTGCGCCTTGCAGCGCCAAAATGATACGCAAAGGGATTATCCTTATACTCTTCTGCGTTTTGGAGGACGGCAGCCATTATGCGGAATCGGTGTAACGTCCTTAATGCTGCTGACTTCGATTCCTGCAACCTGCAGTGCACGAATGGCCGCTTCACGGCCAGCGCCCGGACCCTTGACGAATACGTCTGCCGAACGCATACCCTGATCAATTGCAACTTTGGCTGCCTGTTCAGCTGCCATCTGAGCTGCAAATGGTGTGCTCTTACGAGATCCTTTGAATCCAAGTCCGCCAGCGGATGCCCAGGCAATGGTATTGCCGTTGGAATCAGTAATCGTTACGATCGTGTTGTTGAAAGTAGAACGAATATGAGCTGCACCGGATTCTACATGTTTTCTTTCTTTTCTTTTTGCTTTGCTTTTTACCGTAGCCATGTTATCCCTCCTTCAACATTATTTCTTGGTCGCAGTCTTCTTGCCTGCGATCGTCTTCTTCGGGCCCTTGCGTGTGCGGGCATTGGTCTTTGTGCGCTGTCCACGAGTCGGGAGTCCTGCACGATGACGTCTTCCTCTATAGGAACCGATTTCAACCAAACGTTTAATGTTGAGAGATTCTTCTCTACGGAGATCCCCTTCTACTTTGTAATCTGCGAGTACGTTGCGGATCTTAGCAACTTCATCTTCTGTCAGATCTCTTACACGGGTATCAGGATTGATTTCTGCCTTGCTAAGAATGTCTTTGGAAAGAGTGGGGCCAATTCCATAAATATAAGTTAAGCCGATCTCAACGCGCTTATCTCTTGGTAAGTCTACACCAGCTATACGTGCCATCTACTCTTTAACCTCCTTTTAATTAACCTTGTCTCTGCTTATGTTTCGGATTTTCACAAATAACCATTACGCGGCCTTTGCGTTTGATGATCTTGCATTTGTCGCACATCTTTTTAACGGACGGTCTGACCTTCATCTTGGTTCCTCCTTACTTACTTGTAACGATAGGTAATCCTGCCGTGCTCTAAATCATAGGGCGTCAATTCCACTGTTACCTTGTCTCCGGGCAGTATACGGATGAAATTCATACGCATCTTTCCGGAAATAGTAGCCAGTACAATATGGCCGCCGTTTTCCAGTTTAACACGGAACATGGCGTTTGGAAGTTTTTCTACTACTCTGCCTTCTACTTCAATAACGTCTGCCTTGCTCATGCGAGCCTCCTTTGGCTTATCATATGCTGTCCGCCGGTAATAATGATGGAATCAATTACGCAGCGTAAGAATTCTCGGACCATCTTTGGTAATGGTAATGGTGTGTTCGATGTGTGCGGACGGAAGTCCGTCTGCGGTCACTACGCCCCATCCGTCACGCAGTGTGATGATGTCTGGGCTGCCCATGGTGATCATAGGCTCGATACAGATACACATACCTTCTTCGAGACGCGGTCCGTGTCCCGGGGTGCCGTAGTTCGGTACTTCCGGGTCCTCATGCATGCCGATGCCGATGCCGTGGCCCACGTATTCACGCAGGACGCCGTATCCGTATGGCTTGACATAGCTTTCCACCGCATGTCCGATGTCGCCTACAGTATTCCCTATAACTGCCTGTTTGATGCCTGCGAAAAGCGCACCTTCCGTGGCCTTAATGAGCTGGAGGTTTTTCTTGTTTGTGTGTCCTACTGGAACGGTGATACAGGAATCACCCATGTAACCATTCAATTCTACCACAAGATCGAGAGAAATAATATCACCTTTTTTTAAAATTTTTCTCGCAGATGGTATTCCATGGACAACAGTATCGTTAACAGAGGTGCAAAGTGTTGCCGGGTATCCTTCATAGCCTTTGCAGCTCGGGATGCCGCCTCTGTCTCTGATAAATTTTTCAGCCATTTCATCAAGCTCCAACGTGCTGATTCCCGGCTTAACCTCTTTCTCAAGCATAGAGAGTGTATCCGCAGTCAGTCTCCCGGCTGCGGCAATCTTCTCTACTTCTTCCGGCGTATAAATCGTAATCATTCGGATGCCTTCTTAAGCGCAGCCTGGACGTCGGCGAATACCTTGTCCATGGACTGATCTCCGTTGATTTCGTAATAACGGCCGCTTACTTTGTAGTAATCGATCAGAGGTTTTGTGGATGTATCATAGACTGCCAGACGTTCTCTGACGGTCACTTCATTATCATCAGTGCGCTGATACAGTTCGCCGCCGCAGTTATCGCAGACGCCTTCCTGTTTCGGCGGGCGGAATTCCTTGTGGAAGGAAGCGCCGCACTGACGGCAAACAAGACGGCCGCTGACTCTCTTCACCAGGTCGTCCCTGTTGACGTTGAAGTCGAGCACTGCCGTCAGCTGAATGCCAAGGTCATGAAGGATCGCATCCAGAGCGGAAGCCTGGGCAGTGGTTCTCGGGAAGCCGTCCAGGATCCAGCCTTTTTTGCAGTCATCCTGAGCGAGTCTTTCTTTGACGATACCCACTGTTACGCTGTCCGGTACAAGGGCTCCCTTGTCCATATAGCTTTTAGCTTCTTTGCCAAGAGCCGTTCCAGATTTCACAGCAGCACGGAACATGTCGCCGGTGGAAATCTGGGGGATGCCGTATTCACGAATGAGCTTTTCCGCCTGGGTGCCTTTGCCGGCGCCTGGAGGTCCCATTAATAAGATATACATATCCCTACTCCTTATTTAATAAAGCCTTGATAGTTTCTTGTCACCATATAGGACTGTGCCTGTCTCATGGTATCCAGTGCGACGCCGACGATAATCAGGAGTGACGTACCACCGAAGTAGACGCCCTGAATGCCGGTGATGTTTCCGATGAAGTTCGGAAGGATAGCAATGAATGCCAGGAATACCGCACCAGTCAAGGTGATTCTGGATAATACTCTGTCAATGTACATCATGGTCGGTTCGCCAGGACGGATGCCCGGGATGAAACCGCCATACTTCTTCATGTTATCTGCCAGTTCCTTGATATTGACCGAGATGGCCGTATAGAAGTACGTGAAGATAAAAATCAGAATGCCATAGCAGATGGTATTTGGCCAGGTGCCCCATCCGAAGAAGTTTCCTACTGCCTGCACCCATCCGATATGGACGAACTGTGCAAGAGTTACGGGAAGCATGAGAATCGAGGAAGCAAAGATGATCGGGATAACGCCAGCCTGATTGACCTTGAGAGGTAAATAGGTGGAGTGACCGCCGTACATTCTGCGGCCGATGACACGCTTAGCGTACTGGATGGAGATTCTGCGCTGTCCTTCGTTGATTTCAATGACCATGAGGATCATAGCCAGTGCAATGACGAAAAACAGGAGCAGCTGGAACGGGGAAATGGTGCCGACCTGCAGATAATCAATAACGGTGGAGATAGCCTGCGGGAAGCGGGCTACGATACCGCAGAAGATGATCAGCGAGATGCCATTGCCGATTCCGTATTCCGTAATTTTTTCGCCGATCCACATCAGGAGGCAGGTGCCAGCGATGAGGACGACTACAACGAATGTAAAGTACAGCCAGCTGTTGTCAACAAGTGCATTGTTGATACGGAGGGCGTACGTCATGCCGAATGCCTGAACGGCTGCAAGGAATACAGTGAAGTATCTTGTGACCTTCTGTATTCTCTTGTAACCTTCCTGTCCGTCTTTTCTCCACTCTTCGAGAGTAGGAATGACGGCAGTCAGGAGCTGCATGATAATGGATGAGTTGATGTACGGCGTGATACTCATGGCAAATATGGAGAATTTGCTGAGCGCGCCGCCCGAGAACAAATCCAGGAAGCCGAAGAGGTTTCCAGATGTAAACAGGCTTTCAATGACGGAAGCGTCAACTCCCGGTACCGGGATATGAACCCCGAGACGGAAGATGACGAACATCAAGAATGTGAACAGTATGCGATCTTTGAGTTCTTTGTTAGCAAAAATATTTGCGATCACAGATCCCATATCAGATCACCTCTACTTTTCCACCTGCTGCTTCGATTTTCTGCTGAGCGCCCTTAGTAAATCCCTGAGCTCTAACGGTCAGAGCTTTTGTGAGTTCACCGTTTCCCAGAATACGTACACCATCGAGAACGTTTTTCAGAATACCTGCTTCAACGAGAGCAGCCGGATCAACAACAGCGTTGTCATCGAAACGATTGAGCGTTTCTACATTGACTACAGCATATTCTTTTGCAAGGACATTTTTAAAGCCGCGTTTCGGGAGACGGCGATACAGTGGAAGCTGGCCGCCTTCAAATCCCGGATGTGTGCCGCCGCCGGTTCTAGCGTGCTGACCCTTGGTACCACGGGTAGCTGTTTTACCCATTCCGCTTCCCAGGCCACGGCCTACGCGGCGGCGAGCAGAAGTAGAACCTTCTGCAGGTTTCAGTTCATGCAGTTTCATTAGCGCACCTCCTTCTCAATTATTCTGCAATTTCTTTGCAGTCTACAAGATGACGGACAGAGTGAATCATGCCCTTAATCTGCGGGGTAAGTTCTTTTTCTACAGAGGAGTGGGTCTTATGAAGTCCCAGCGCCTTAATAGTAGCGATATGTTCCGGTCTGGAGCCAATCACGCTTTTCTTCAGAGTAACAATAACTTTCATGAGGGGCCCCCTTAGTTATAAATTTCGTCCAGGCTCTTGCCGCGGAGGGCTGCAACAGTCTCTGCATTTTCGAGCTTGGAGAGACCGTCCAGGGTTGCTCTTACCATGTTGATCGGGTTAGAGGAACCGAGAGACTTGGTCAGAATGTTTCTGATGCCTGCCATAGCGAGGACGGCACGAACCGGGCCGCCTGCCTTGACGCCGGTACCTTCAGCAGCCGGTTTCATGACAACTTTGCCAGCGCCATAAACGCCGAGCATCGGATGGGGGATTGTGCCGTTCTTCAGAGCGACAGTGATCATGTTCTTTTTGGCATCTTCGACGCCTTTACGAATCGCTTCAGGAACTTCAGCTGCTTTGCCGAGGCCTGCACCGACCTTACCTTTGCCATCGCCGACTACGACAACAGCTGCAAAGGAAAAACGACGGCCGCCTTTAACGACTTTAGCAACGCGGTTGATGAAAACAACGTTTTCCTGTAAGTCGGATTCCTGTTTTTCAAATCTTGGCATGTGTCTTCTCCTTCTACCTTAAAATTTCAATCCGGCTTCACGAGCGCCTTCAGCCAAAGCCTGGACTCTTCCGTGATAGATATAACCGCCGCGGTCGAACACGACTGTTTCAATTCCTTTTTCAAGAGCTCTCTTGCCGACGAGAACGCCTACAGCCTTAGCTGCATCAACGTTGCCGCCGTATGGGAATTCAGCCTTGATTTCCTTATCTAAGGTATTAGCCGATACGAGTGTTACGCCAGCTTCATCATCAATAACCTGTGCATAGATGTTTCCGAGGGAACGGAATACATTAAGACGCGGGCAAGCTGCAGTACCGGAGATTTTCTTACGAAGACGCAGATGGCGGCGGATAACCGCATTTCTGGTTGCATTTTTACGCATATTATTTTACCTCCTGTCTTACTTTGTTGCGCCGGTCTTACCAGCCTTACGGCGTACGTATTCACCGGAATAACGGATACCCTTGCCTTTGTAAGGTTCAGGCTGTCTCCAAGCGCGGATTTCAGCCGCAACCTGGCCAACCTTTTCCTTATCGCAGCCAGATACCACGATAACAACAGAAGACGGGGTTGTAATTGTAATGCCTTCCGGCGGGGTTACGATAACCGGATGGGAGAAGCCCAGAGCCAGTTTCAGGTTTGTTCCCTGCATCTGTGCATTGTAGCCGACGCCCTGGATTTCCAGTTTCTTGGAGAATCCTTCGGTTACGCCGAGAATCATGTTGTGCAGCAGTGTACGGTTCAGACCGTGCAGGGAGCGGTTTTTGATTTCATCATTCGGACGGGAAACGATGATTTCGTCGCCTTCCATTTTGAAATCGATTTCTTCATTCAGTTTACGGGTTAATGTGCCCTTCGGACCTTTTACGGTGACGGTATGGCCATCAAACTTGACTTCCACACCTGCCGGAACCGTAATAGGTTTTTTGCCAATACGTGACATATTATTCCTCCTACTGATTACCAGACAAACGCAAGAACTTCGCCGCCGAGGCCAGCTTTACGAGCTGCTTTGTCGGTCATGACGCCCTTGGATGTGGAAATGATTGCGATTCCGAGACCGCCGAGAACCTTCGGCAGTTCTTCCTTGTTTGCATATACTCTCAGACCAGGTTTGGAAATTCTCTTCAGGCCTTTGATAACCTTTTCACGGTTTGCGCCGTATTTCAGAGAAACGCGCAGTGTCGGATGGTTTTCCACTTCAACCTGTTCTACGTTCTTTACAAAGCCTTCATCTTTTAAAATTGTAAGCACAGCTGCCTTCATTTTAGAAGCAGGCATATCTACCGTTGCATGATATGCATCGTTCGCATTACGAATACGGGTAAGCATATCCGCAATTGGATCGGTTGTTACCATTGTTTAATCCTCCTCCCGAAATTTACCAGCTGGCTTTCTTAATGCCCGGAATTTCTCCGCGGTAAGCCAAATCACGGAACTGGTTGCGGCAAATTCCGAATTTACGCATAAAGCCGTGGGGACGGCCGGTCAGTTTGCAGCGATTGTGCAGACGTGTTGGGGAAGCATTGCGCGGAAGCTTGCTAAGAGCTTCCCAGTCGCCAGCTTCTTTCAGTGCCTGACGTTTGGCTGCGTATTTCTGAACTGCGAGTTCTCTTTTCTTCTCGCGTTCCAACATAGACTTCTTTGCCATATTGTCCTCCTGCTTATTTCTTGAACGGCATGCCGAACTGCTTCAGAAGTTCACGAGCTTCTTCATCAGTCTTAGCCGTGGTTACTACAATGATATCCATTCCGCGGATACGGTCGATTTTTTCGTAATCAACTTCCGGGAAAATCAGCTGTTCTTTAACGCCGAAAGCATAGTTTCCGCGTCCGTCGAAGCTGGTGTCGCTGATGCCGCGGAAGTCACGTACGCGCGGAAGAGCGATGTTGATCAGACGATCAAGGAATTCATACATCTTTTCCCCGCGAAGGGTAACTTTGCAGCCCAGGGGCATACCTTCACGGATTTTCCATGCAGCCAGGGACTTGTGAGCTTTGCAGATCATCGGACGCTGGCCGGTAATTGCTGCCAGGTCGTTTGCTGCTGCGTCTACAGCCTTGCTGTTTTCAGTAGCTTCGCCTACACCGATGTTGATGACAATCTTTTCCAGTTTCGGAATTTCCATGCCATTCTTGTAGCCGAACTTTTCACGCAGGGAATCTCTGACCTGCTCAGTATAAAAATCATGTAATCTGGACACTTGTTATCCTCCTTCCCGCTTAAGCCTTGTCAATAATAGCGCCGCTTTTTACAGCTGCTCTGACGAAAGTTCCGTCATTCTGCTGAACTTTCTTTACGCGGGTCGGTTTCTTTGTTTCCGGATCCAGAAGCATAACTTTGGAAGCGTAAATCGGAGCTTCTTTTTCAATAATTCCGCCCTTTGGATTAGCCTGGGTCGGTTTTGTGTGTCTTTTGATCATGTTGATGCCTTCGACAACAACACGACCGTCTTTCGGCATAGCAGCTTTGATCTTGCCCTGCTTGCCTTTATCTTTGCCGGAGATTACTACTACGGTATCGCCGGTCTTCACATGCAGTTTCTGACTCATACTTTGCCTCCCCTATTAGAGCACTTCGGGAGCGAGGGAAACGATCTTCATGAAATCTTTTTCACGGAGTTCTCTTGCTACCGGTCCAAAAATACGTGTTCCTACCGGGCTCTTGTCGTCTTTAATAATAACAACTGCGTTTTCATCGAAACGAATGTGGGAACCATCTTTGCGGCTTACGCCGTTAACGGAACGAACCACAACAGCTTTAACTACCTGGCCCTTCTTAACAACGCCGCCGGGGGTTGCATCTTTGACCGTACAAACTACAATATCGCCGATATTGCCGCTTCTACGGAAGGAACCGCCCAGGACTTTAATAACCAGGACGTTCTTAGCACCGGTATTATCCGCAACGTTGAGTCTGCTTTCCTGCTGAATCATCGTGCCTTTCCTCCTATATTCAACTTTCCATATTAGTTCTGACGGGCAACGATCTTCTCAACTCTCCAACGCTTGTCATGAGACAGCGGGCGGGTTTCGACGATGCGTACGGTATCACCGACACGGCATTCGTTGTTTTCGTCATGCGCTTTGAACTTTGTTGTGGTATTAATAGATTTTTTGTACAGCTTATGGGGAACTTTACGTTCTACAGCAACGACGACAGTTTTGTCCATCTTATCGCTGACAACAATTCCCTGGCGCACTTTGCGCAACTTTCTTTCTTCTGCCACGTTGAGATCCTCCTTTTGGATTAACTGTTATGCCTTCTTGGCAGCCTTCAGCTCTTCTTCGCGCTGAACAGTCTTGATTCTAGCGATGGTTTTCTTCACTTCGTGAATACGCATCGGATTTTCGAGCTGTCCTGTAGCGAGCTGAAAACGGAGGTTAAACAGTTCTTCCTTTAAGCCGGCAACCTTTTCATTCATTTCGGCAGTGCTCAGGTTACGAATTTCATTGACCTTCATTTTATTCACCTGCCACTTCTTGACCTTTAACTAAAAATTTTGTCTTGATCGGCAGTTTGTGGCTTGCAAGGCGCATTGCTTCCTTTGCAGTTTCCACCGGGATGCCGCCCATTTCGAACATAACGCGGCCAGGTCTTACGACTGCCACCCAGTATTCTACGGCGCCTTTACCGGAACCCTGACGGGTGCCGATCGGCTTAGCGGTTACTGGTTTGTCCGGGAAAATCTTGATCCATACTTTGCCGCCGCGCTTTGTGTAACGGGTCATGGCAATACGTGCTGCTTCAATCTGGCGGCTTGTGATCCAGGACGGTTCAGTTGCTACCAGGCCGAATTCACCGTAAGTAACGGTGTTGCCGCGATGTTCCTTGCCTTTCATACGGCCGCGGAACTGCTTGCGATATTTAGTACGCTTCGGAATTAACATCAGGAATCACTCCTTTCAGAGTTTTTCGGTCTGCGGTCTCTGCGATCACCACGACGGCCGCCTCTTCTGTTGCCTTCATGGCGGTTGTTGCCGCGGTCTTTATTGGTACGAACGTTTTCGTTTTCTTCAACGACTTCGCCAGGAGCGAGTTCGCCTTTGTAGATCCAGACTTTGATGCCGATTGCACCATAGGTGGTGTGAGCGGTTGTTACGCCGTAATCAATGTTGGCTCTCAGAGTCTGAAGCGGAATGGAACCTTCACGGTAGCTTTCGGAACGAGCGATTTCTGCGCCGCCGAGACGACCGGAAACGGTTACCTTGATACCCTTAGCGCCTGCACGCATGGTTCTGCCAACTGCCTGTTTAACAGCGCGGCGGAAGCCGATACGTCTTTCAAGCTGGGAAGCGATGTTTTCGCCAACCAGGATAGCGCTCATATCTACGGATCTGATTTCGAGGATATCGATATCGACATCTTTGTCGGTAACAACAGCGAGGGCTTTCTTAATGTCCTCAATACCTGTGCCGCCGCGGCCGATTACCATACCCGGCTTAGCTGTGTAAATAGCAATCTTAACGCGATTGCCTACGCGTTTAATGCCAATCTTGGAGATCCCTGCAGCAAACAGGTGCTTCTTTAAAAACTGGCGGATTTTGGCATCTTCCACAAGCAGTGCAGCATAATCTTTTTCTGCAAACCATTTGGAATCCCAGTCATCGATCACGCCTACACGCATTCCATGCGGATTAACTTTCTGACCCAAAACGTTTCCCTCCTTCGACTATTCTTTTTCAAAAACTTTTACCGTCAGTGTACTGGTACGTTTCATAATCCCGAAAGCCTGTCCACGGGAGCGTGGATGCACTCTCTTCATAATCGGGCCTGCATCTACAAAAATTGTGGAGATGTAGAGATTATCAATGTTCATGTTGTTGTTGTTTTCTGCATTTGCCATAGCGCTTCTCAGGCATTTTTCAATGATCTTAGAAGCAGCTTTTGGAGTGTTGTGCAGAATAGAAATGGCTTCTCCCGCTTTCTTGCCGCGGATAAGGTTGGCTACGATGCGAACCTTACGGGGAGAAATACGGATATTTCTAGATATTGCCTGAACTTCCATTTGTTTCCTCCCTTATTTCGCCTTATCGGTCTTGTTATGGCCTTTGAAAGTACGGGTCGGAGCGAATTCGCCAAGCTTATGGCCGACCATATCTTCAGTGATGTAAACCGGTACGTGCTTTCTGCCGTCGTGAACAGCGATTGTGTGTCCAACGAAGCTCGGCAGGATTGTAGATGCACGGGACCAGGTCTTGATGATTTTCTGTTCTTTAGTCTCGTTCAGCGCGTTGATCTTCTTTTCCAGAGAGAAAGCGACGAACGGGCCTTTTTTAACGGATCTGGACAATTTTACTCCTCCTTATCTTACTTACGTCTCTTAACAATCAGTTTAGTAGACGCTTTTCTGTTGTCCCTGGTCTTTACGCCGTAAGCAGGTTTACCCCAGGGTGTAACAGGACGCTTACGTCCGACAGGAGATTTACCCTCGCCGCCGCCATGCGGATGATCGTTCGGGTTCATGGAAACGCCGCGGTTAGCAGGACGAACGCCGAGCCAGCGGTTTCTTCCGGCCTTGCCGAGTGTAATGTTTTCATGATCTTCGTTGCCGATGGTTCCGATGGTTGCACGGCAGCGAATGTGTACTCTTCTCAGTTCGCCGGATGGCAGACGCAGCAGAGCATAGTCGCCTTCCTTAGCCATCAGCTGAGCGGAAGCGCCAGCTGAACGAACCATCTGGCCGCCCTTGCCGATCTTCAGTTCAACGTTATGAACGATGGTACCGAGAGGAATGTTGGTGAAAGGCAGGCAGTTGCCGACTTTGATATCGGATTCTGGTCCGCTTACGACCTGGTCGCCAACCTTCAGTCCCTTAGGAGCGAGGATGTAGCGTTTTTCGCCATCTGCATAGTGCAGCAGAGCGATACGGCAGGTACGGTTCGGATCGTATTCGATCGTAGCAACAGTTGCCGGAATGTTATCTTTATCTCTCTTGAAATCGATCAGTCTGTACTGACGTTTACGACCGCCGCCCTGGTGGCGAACTGTCATTTTACCGGAGCCATTACGACCGCCATGATTATGAACAGGAGCCAGAAGGGATTTTTCCGGTCTGTCTGTTGTAATTTCCTCAAAGGTGGAAACGGTCATCTGACGGCGTCCGGGAGTGTACGGTTTAAATGATTTATAAGCCATTTATTATTACTCCTCCTTTACGCTTCGAAGAGCTCAATCGTTTCGCCCGGTTTAAGGGTAACGACTGCTTTCTTCCAATCACTGCGACGACCCTGGGTCCGGCCCAGACGTTTCATCTTGCCTTCATAACGCATGGTATTCACAGCCTGAACTTTTACTTTGAAGATCTGTTCTACAGCCTGACGGATCTGGATCTTTGTCGCGGAAAGCGGCACACAGAATGTGTACTTGCGTTCCTCCATGAGAGCTGTGGACTTTTCAGTCACGATCGGTTTAATGAGGATGTCACGTGCTTCCATTATGCGAGTACCTCCTCAATCTTCTTAACAGCTTCCTGAGTCAGGAAGAGCTTGTCAGTATTTACAATATCATAGATATTGAGTCCGCTCGGAGCATAGGCTTTAACGCCAGGAATGTTTCTAGCGGAAAGAACCGTGTTGCGAGCGCCGTCAACGATGAGGGCTTTGCCTTCGGAGTGAAGGTCAGCGAGCATCTTTACAACGTTCTTTGTCTTCGGTGCTTCGAAGTCGATAGCATCGATAACGATCAGTTCATTTGCGCGGAGCTTTTCGCTCAGTGCAGATTTAACAGCGAGCTGACGTGCCTTTCTCGGCATATCTTTGGCATGGCTTCTCGGAGTAGGTCCGAATACTGTGCCGCCGCCTACCCACAGTGGGGAGCGGATGGATCCAACTCTGGCACGGCCGGTGCCTTTCTGTTTCCATGGTTTCTTGCCGCCGCCGCGAACAAGGCCTCTGGTCTTTGTGGCATGTGTGCCAAGGCGTTCATTAGCCATCTGGCGAACCACTGCCTGATGAATAACAGCTTCGTTATAGTCTACGCCAAAGACGCTGTCATTCAGCTCTATTTCGCCGGTTTCCTGGCCGGCGATATTATACAGCTTTACTTTCGGCATTGAGATGTTCCTCCCTTAATCAGAACAATTTTCTGTTGTTCCAGACAATATTATTTTACAGGCTTTACAGTATCCTGTACCATTACGAGGCTTCCCTTAGCACCGGGAATGCCGCCTTTGACAAGCATAAGATTACGGGCGGTATCAACTCTTACTACCTGAAGATGCTGAACCGTTACTCTATCTCCGCCGAGCTGCCCCGGCATTTTCTTGCCTTTGAATACCTTTCCGCCGCCACCGGACATACGAGCACCGAGGGATGCTGTCTGACGATGGTTCTTGGAACCGTGGGATTCAGGTCCACGCTGATGGTTATGACGTTTAATGGTGCCAGCGAAACCCTTGCCGCGGCTTGTGCCGATAACGTCAACAATTTCGCCTTCTGCGAAAATGTCAGCAGCCAGAGTTTGGCCTACCGTGTAAGACAGCTTTTCAGCGAGTCTGTATTCACGGAGATGTTTAACCGGATCAATTCCGGCCTTTTCAAACTGACCTTTTACAGGTTTTGTCAAATGTTTTTCCTTGACAGCACCGTAGCCCAGCTGAACAGCATTGTATCCATCGCTTTCAACGGCTTTAACAGCTGCAACAACATTTGGCAGAACTTCAATAACACTTACTGGAATCAGGTCGCCGTTTTCAGCGAATACCTGAGACATTCCTAATTTTGTTCCCAAAATAGCCTTAGACATCTTTGCACCTCCTTACAGTTTAATTTCAATGCTGACGCCGGCTGGGAGTTCCAGTCTCATCAGCGCATCCGCGGTCTTCTTGGAAGGATCGAGGATGTCAATGAGTCTCTTGTGAATACGCATTTCGAACTGTTCACGGCTGTCTTTGTTGACATGTGGAGAACGAAGAATGGTGTACACGTTACGTTCCGTTGGAAGCGGAATCGGTCCCGAGACTCTGGAGCCTGTTCTCTTGGCAGTCTCCGCAATCTTCGCTGCGCTCTGATCAACTGCTTTGTGATCATAGCCTTTCAGACGAATTCTGATTTTTTCCTGTTTCGACATTACATAAACCTCCTACGTTCATTTCCTGAATGAACTGCTCCGTGGAAATTCCCCCGCGACGCGGGCCACCTTCCACTTCATAGTTTGTCTGCTGACTTATTTCCCTTCGCTGTACCCTCGAACAGTCCGGGAAGCATTCAGCCTTTTAATAATACTATTTTCAGACAGTGAAATCAAGTTATTTTCTGAAAATTTTTATTTTTTTTCCGAAACCTCGCACGAACGATAAGCACAAGTATTCCGCGGTTTAGGACTCCCTTATTTTAATATAAACACGCCTCCTCGCGTATACTAAATTATCTAAAATCTTTATAAATTTTTTGAATTTTTAGTTTATTTTTTAAATCAAGGACACGTATCGGGGTGTACCGAGGCACTTTACGAAACTATATGTCCGCTTTGTTTCGTCATCGAAAAACGTAAACAGCACATGCGGATCAAAAAAGAAAAAGGAAAATGAAATTTGACATGCCGGATCCAAATTGCCCCTTCCATTATTTTTCCGATATCCCTCTTTTTGATTCCCTATATATATGTATATATAAAGGAAAAGATTCCGGAAGGGGAATCGGATTTGAAAAACAGGACTGTCATTCTCATGGCGTATTTGGGATCGGCATACTTCATTCCTTTCTCCAAACATGGTATAGTATAGAAAATGGATACTTATCTATATAGAGGGTGATGCTTATGTTTGACTGGAAAAAGTTTTTCAATATACGGATAGACAGCGCGCCGGCTGATGAACTTCGTGACAGGATAGAGTCTGACTCGACTGTCACAGGCGCCAACCTTGTCATTCTGATTGCGGCCATCCTGATTGCCTGCGTGGGACTCAATATGGACAGCACGGCCGTCATCATCGGTGCCATGCTTATTTCCCCTCTCATGGGCGGACTTGTCGCAGTCTCCTACGGCATGGCGACATATAACCTGCACTTCCTGAAGAGATCCATGGTGAAGCTTTCCTTCCAGATCGTCTTCTCGCTCCTGACGGCTGCCATTTACTTCGCCCTGACACCAATCACCATTCCAACGGCAGAAATGGCTGCCAGGACGTCTCCTACTATATGGGATGTCCTCATCGCTCTCTGCGGCGGCATCGCAGGAGCCGTCGGCAATACAAGGACAGTGAAAACGAACGTCATTCCAGGCGTTGCCATCGCAACAGCTCTGATGCCTCCTCTTTGCACGGCCGGCTACGGCATTGCCATGCGTTCCGTTCCCTACTTCACCGGGGCTCTCTACCTCTTCTTCATCAACGCCTTCTTTATCACGCTCTCCGGCTACTTCATCTTCAAACTTCTGGACGTCCCCATGAGCGAAACGATTTCACCGGCGCACCTCCGTTTCCAGCGCCATATCCTGCTGCTCCTTGGCATCGTCATTACCATACCAAGCATTTACATGGCAGGTACGACCGTCCGTGAAAGCATCCGCACATCCCAGATCGAATCCTTCATCAACCAGGACATGGACCTTCATGCAGCCAATGTCATTTCCTACCAGTTGAAAGACGGCACGCTTTTTGTGGACGTGCTCGGTGCCAGACTTGACGAGGAAACAATGGAAAACCTGCAAAAGAAACTCAATGATTACGGAAGCTTGTCCAAAGTCCGCCTCGAAGTTGTTCAAAGCCCTGCTTCCTCTCTCAATAAGGAACAGGTCCAGGATCTCATCAGCAGCCGCCTCAAGCAGGCTACGACACAGGCCGGAGGAAAATCATACAAGGAACTTGCGGAGGAATACTACGGATCCTATAACAGGGAGACGAGTACCATTTCCCTTCTGAAAAGTTTGAACAAGGAAGCGCCCGCCCTCTTCCCTGCCATCAAGGAAATCAAAGGCGGCACCGTCTATGGAAAAGACAAAGACGATACGTGGGCTCCGGCTGCATTTGAAGTGACAGTCACCGTCACCTCACAGCTCTCTCCCTCTGACGCTGAGAAACTTAAGAACTGGATAGCATCCCAGACTGAGCTGCCTGTCAGTCTGACAATCCAGATGGAAACAAGTCCTTCTTCCTATTTTGGAAATGGAATCAACTGGAATGGAAATTAAAAAAGAGCCGCTCCCGAATCTGATTCGGGCGGCTCTTTTTTGATTCTTCACGCTTTTTTGTGGGATAAAAATAATAACATATAAAATTGGCATTGAAAAAGAGCATTATCTACTCCAAAATGTAAGTTGCCTAAAACTACGCACGGAGGTCGAATAATGCTCTTTTATTACCATAATGAAATCACTTTTAATTGTCAATATTATCGCACAGAAAATATCACTAACCATCCAAATCCTCATTGCCATACCCGAGTTACCAGTCTACGGACTGCCAGAGATTTTTCCTGTCCGCACTGTCACTCCCGTATGTATAGTTATGGGGCTTTTTCTGTACTCATCAAGGATTTTCCAGATCTTCCTAAGCAAAAGAAGTATATAGAGTTCTCGGGGCACAGATTCCGCTGCACATCCTGCGGGGAGACCATAACGGAAGATATTCCCTGCCAATGCCCTTTCACACGCGTTACTTGGGATATGGCCTTGTGGATTATCCATCTGCTTAAGTGTCATACATCCATTTCTGCCATTTCGGCCATGCTCTCTGTACATTGGAGTGCATACAGAAAATACAAAAGCATATCATGGATAAGGCGTTGGCTGCCTTTAAAACCTGCCTGAAGAAAAGTAACTATCGCCCACGGTATTTGGCCGTAGATGAGTTCGCTATCCATAAGGGCCATCGCTATGCCACCTGCGTTATGGATTTGGAAACGGAATTCATCTTGTGGGCCGGCCTGGGTCGCTCCATGGCAGATTTTGAGCACTTCTTTAAGAGCATTGACCTTTCGCTTCTTTCCAGGCTAAAAGCGGTGGCCATGGATATGAACGCATCCTTTAACAGGCTGTTCCAGAAATATTGTCCGAAGGTCCCCATCGTTTATGACCGGTACCATATGCAGGCACAGTTTGGGCGTGATGTTATGGGAGCCGTGCGCCTGGAGGAAGCACAAAAGCATAGGCAGGAAGCAGAAGCATTAAAGGAATATACGAAAAAAACTAATAATCCAGAGCTCCAGAAGATGGCCAGGGAAAAGAGCCATGAAGAAAGGAAGCTTTATACCGAATTAAAGAAATCCCGATGGATACTGTTAAAGAAGGACGACCACCTGAATGAAAGGCAGAAAACTCATCTGTTGGATATCCTGAGCGAGCATAGGGATTTGGCGATTTGTTATGCCATGAAGCAGGAGATGACTCGTCTGTTCACATTGACTGACTATGAAGAAGCTCTCGCCGGATGGACAAAATGGATTCAGGCTGGACTGGAGAGCGGGATTCCTGCCCTGGTAAAGTTTGCCCGGCAAAAGCAGAAGCGAATCAAGGGACTGGCTGCTCATGCCCTGTATCCTATCAATACGGGGAAGCTTGAAGGATTCAATAATAAGATCAAGGTACTAAAAAGAATCGGATATGGGTACCGAAACATGGATTATTTCTTTACCCTTATCCGATTCCATTCTTTACCTAAAAATTATTCATCCCCCAAATTTCCGTGAAGAGCCACAAAAATAATGCGTATAAGGATTGCCGCCTAAGACAATATAATTAAAAGTCTTATGGGGGTAAGGGGGCTTACGCGCATTTTTACGTAAAAGGCTTACAGCAGAGCTAAAAATGATGAAATAAAGACGCAAAAAAGAGGCTGCAACAAAATGATTAACCATTTTGTCACAGCCCCTTTTTATTTCAGATTTCAAATAGTCTCAAAAAAGAGATTATTTTGCGATCTTAGCTACAACGCCTGCGCCAACGGTACGGCCGCCTTCGCGGATAGCGAAACGCTGGCCTTCTTCCATAGCGATCGGGGTGATGAGCTTAACGCTCATTTCTACGTTATCGCCTGGCATGCACATTTCGGTGCCTTCCGGAAGGGTGATGTCGCCGGTTACGTCGGTGGTTCTGAAGAAGAACTGTGGACGATAGCCGTTGAAGAACGGTGTATGACGGCCGCCTTCATCTTTGGTCAGAACGTATACCTGAGCGGTGAATTCTGTGTGCGGATGAACGCTGCCTGGTTTGGAGAGGACCTGGCCTCTTTCGATGTCTTTACGATCAATACCACGGAGCAGAGCGCCGATGTTGTCGCCTGCCATAGCCTGGTCGAGGGTCTTTCTGAACATTTCAACGCCGGTTACGACGGTTTCGGTCGGTTTTTCCTGCAGGCCGACGATTTCAGCCGTGTCGCCGACTTTGACGGTACCACGTTCAACTCTGCCTGTAGCAACTGTGCCACGGCCGGTGATGGTGAATACGTCTTCGACTGGCATCAGGAATGGTTTATCAGTGTCACGTTCCGGAGTCGGGATGTATTCGTCAACAGCCTTCATCAGGTCACGGATCTTCTGTTCATCTTCCGGGTTGCCGTTCAGAGCGCCGAGAGCGGAGCCAACGATAATCGGCACTTCATCGCCTGGATAGTCATAGGAAGAGAGGAGGTCTCTGATTTCCATTTCTACGAGGTCGATCAGTTCCGGATCGTCTACCTGGTCAGCTTTGTTCAGGAATACAACGATAGCCGGTACGCCTACCTGCTTAGCGAGCAGAATGTGTTCGCGGGTCTGCGGCATCGGGCCGTCAGCTGCGGATACTACGAGGATAGCGCCGTCCATCTGAGCTGCGCCGGTGATCATGTTCTTGACATAGTCAGCGTGCCCTGGGCAGTCTACGTGTGCGTAGTGGCGGGTTTCGGTTTCGTATTCAACGGTGGAGGTGTTGATTGTGATACCACGAGCTCTTTCTTCCGGTGCTTTATCGATGGAAGCGTAGTCGAGGAAGTTTGCTTTGCCTTCTTCAGCCAGAACTTTGGTGATAGCAGCGGTCAGGGTTGTTTTACCATGATCGACGTGGCCGATAGTGCCGATGTTAACATGCGGCTTTGTTCTTTCGTAATGTGCTTTAGCCATTGTAAGATTTCTCCTTTAATTATTTGTTTCCGAGTCTTTCTTCAGTAATCTGCTGGGAAATAGCTTTCGGAACTTCTTCATAATGATCGAATGTCATGGTGAAGGTACCGCGGCCCTGTGTGGAGCTGCGGAGGCCTGTTGCGTAGCCGAACATTTCGGACAGCGGAACGAAGCCTTTGATTCTGGATTCGCCGTTTTCTGTTTCCATGCCTTCAATACGTCCGCGACGGGAGTTGAGGCCGCCGATAACGTCGCCCATGTAATCTTCCGGAACGTCAACTTCAACGCTCATGTATGGTTCGAGGAGGACAGGATCTGCCTTCTTAGCGCCATCTTTGAACGCCATGGAGCCTGCAACCTTGAATGCCATTTCGGAGGAGTCGACATCATGATAGGAACCGTCATAAACGGTAACTTTGATATCAACCATCGGATATCCAGCTACAACGCCGTCCTGCATAGCAGCTTCGACGCCGGTCTGAATCGGGTTGATGAATTCCTTAGGAATAACGCCGCCGACAACTGCGTTTTCGAAGGTGAAGCCTTTGCCAGCTTCCTGCGGTTCGAGACGCAGCCAGCAGTGACCGTACTGACCATGACCACCGGTCTGACGAATGAATTTGCCTTCGGATTCGACGGACTTGCGGATGGTTTCGCGGTAAGCTACCTGCGGCTTGCCTACGGTGCATTCAACGTTGAATTCACGTCTCATGCGGTCAACGATGATGTCCAGATGGAGTTCGCCCATGCCGGAGATGATCGTCTGGTTGGATTCTGGATCGGTATGTACTCTGAATGTCGGATCTTCTTCAGCCAGTCTCTGGAGAGCATTGCCCATCTTTTCCTGGTCTGCTTTGGTCTTCGGTTCAACAGCAACGGAAATAACCGGTTCCGGGAATTCCATTTTTTCAAGGATAATCGGATGATCTACATCACAGAGTGTATCGCCTGTGGTTACATCCTTGAAGCCTACAGCTGCAGCGATATCGCCGGTGTAAGCTACGTCGATTTCCTTACGGTGGTTAGCATGCATGAGGAGGATACGGCCTACGCGTTCCTTCTTGCCCTTTGTGGAGTTGAGGATGTAGGTGCCCTGATGCATTTCGCCGGAGTATACGCGGAAATATGCGAGTTTGCCAACGAATGGGTCAGCCATGATCTTGAATGCAAGAGCAGAAAGCGGAGCATTGTCGTCTACCGAGCGTTCATCTGGTTCTCCGTCGAGGCTTGTGCCTTTAACCGGCGGGATGTCCAGCGGGGACGGGAGGTAGTCGAGGACTGCGTCCAGCAGGAGCTGGATGCCTTTGTTCTTGTATGCGGATCCGCAGAATACCGGGAACAGTGCGCAGTCAAGAACCTGCTTACGGATGGAAGCTTTGATTTCGTCGATGGTCAGTTCCTGGCCGTCGAGGTATTTTTCCATCAGTTCATCGCTGCCTTCAGCAGCAACTTCGCAGATCTTGTCGCGGAGTTCTTCAGCCTGATCTCTCAGGTCTTCCGGGATTTCTTCTACATGGATGTTCTGTCCAAGGTCGTCTTCATACATTTCAGCCTTCATTGTCAGCAGGTCGATGATGCCTTTGAAGGTATCCTGCTTGCCGATTGGAAGCTGCATTGGAATTGCCTTAGCATGAAGGCGGATATCCATGGTTTTTACTGCATGGAGGAAGTCAGCGCCTACGGTATCCATCTTGTTGATGAATGCAATACGCGGAACACGATAGTGATCTGCCTGTCTCCATACGGTTTCGGACTGGGTCTGGACGCCGTCTTTAGCGCTGAATACAGCTACGGAACCGTCGAGTACGCGCAGGGAACGTTCAACTTCTACTGTGAAGTCTACGTGCCCTGGGGTGTCGATGATGTTGACTCTGTAACCTTTCCAGTGGCAGGTGGTAGCAGCAGACGTAATTGTGATGCCGCGTTCCTGTTCCTGTACCATCCAGTCCATGGTAGCAGCGCCATCATGAACTTCCCCGATCTTATGGTTTACACCGGTATAAAACAGGATACGTTCCGTGGTTGTTGTCTTGCCGGCATCGATATGAGCCATGATGCCGATGTTTCTTGTTTTTTCAAGCGGAAATTCTCTGCCCACGATTGTTACTCCTTCTTATATTACCAGCGATAATGAGCGAAAGCCTTGTTAGCTTCTGCCATTTTATGTGTGTCTTCTTTCTTCTTTACAGCTGCGCCCGTATTGTTGTAAGCGTCCATCAGTTCACCTGCAAGACGTTCCTGCATTGTACGTTCGCTGCGCTGACGAGCATAGCTGACCATCCAGCGGATGCCCAGAGTCAGACGGCGGTCTGCTCTTACTTCAACCGGTACCTGGTAGTTAGCGCCGCCTACACGACGAGCACGAACTTCGAGGACTGGCATTACATTATTGAGAGCCTGTTCGAAAATTTCGATTGGTTCTTTATCAAGTTTGCTCTGGCAGATGTCGAATGCACCGTAAACGATGGATTCTGCTACACCCTTCTTGCCGTCAAGCATAACTCTGTTGATGAAACGGGTAACGATCTTGTTCCCATACACGGGATCCGGAAGAACGTCACGTTTCGGAACAGCACCTTTTCTCGGCATTGTTAATTTCCTCCTTTAAAGTAGTTCATTGATCACATTATGATTCGTTTCAAATTATTTCTTGTCGCGTTTAGCGCCGTATTTAGAACGGCTCTGCTGACGTCCGGATACACCTACGGTATCGAGAGCGCCGCGGATAATGTGGTAACGAACACCTGGAAGATCCTTAACACGGCCGCCTCTGATGAGGACGACGCTGTGTTCCTGCAGGTTATGGCCTTCGCCCGGAATGTAAGCAGAAACTTCGATTCCGTTGGTCAGGCGTACACGTGCTACTTTACGAAGAGCAGAGTTTGGCTTCTTCGGTGTAGCTGTGTAAACTCTTGTGCAGACACCACGTTTCTGTGGTGACTGTTTCAGAGCCGGGGTCTTCGCTTTGGTAGCCAGAGTCTGGCGGCCTTTACGAACCAGCTGATTGATTGTCGGCAAAATGGGCACCTCCTTTCCATAAAGGGAAATTTATAATTGATCCTCCGGAGCATAGCCCCGATGGATATTACCGGGATTTGAGAACGGCAGCGGAAGCGGCTTTTACCTTGATCCCGCACGCGCGGCCGATTTCTTTCTTCGTGAATCCCTGTTCCACAGGAATTCCTGACGACTGGCAGGCCTCCATCAATGGACGGGAAATGCGCTCGTCACAGTCCGATGCGATAAATACGCATGCGGCTTCCTGCTTTTCGACGGCCCGCTCCGTTTCTTTCATTCCTACAACAAAAGCTGCTGATTTCAATTCTTCCAGTGTCATTCATTCTCACCTGCTTTACAGCACACTAAATCCACGCAACATTGGAATTATAACATTCCTTCTATCCGATGTCAACATTTCCCATAGCGAATTTTTCCCGTGTTTATGCAGAACTTTTTTACCACGTACCCTCGCGTACCATAGCCTTGAAAATGCCCGTTTCACGGGACTGGCGGCATGCCCTTTTTCCATCAGGAAATGAGAATGTACAAAACATTCCCAAATTCTCCTCTTCATTTTATTTTTATTTTTCAAAAATCTTTCATAAGAAGAACGAAAAACCATCCTATGATACAATAGGAAAAGCGTTAAGAAAGGAACTCATTATGAAACTGGAAAATATCGTCATATACTGCGGCTCGCACTTCGGAGCCGAACTCTCCTATGCATCCTTTGCCGGAGAACTCGCTGAAGCCATTGCCAAGAGCGGCCGCACCATCACATACGGCGGCGGCACTGTCGGCCTCATGGGCATCGTCGCTGACGCAGCCATGGCAGCAGGCGGCAAAGTCATCGGCGTCATTCCCGAAGTCTTCATCCTGAAGGAACAGGCACACCGCGGCATCACAGAGCTCATCGAAGTCCCCGACATGGTCGAAAGAAAGAAAATCATGATAGGATCCGGCCATGCCTTCATCGCCCTTCCCGGAGGCCCTGGCACGCTGGAGGAATTCTCCGATACCATAAGCCACCTGCGCATTTACGGAGAAGGGAAACGTCCGCCCGTCATCATTGCGAACGTCGACGGCTTCTACGATCCCCTCCTCTCCCTCATCAATGCATGGGAAGAAGAAGGCTTCATGGAAGAAGGCGACCGCGATAACATTTTCATCTGCAGCAGCGTCGATGAAATCATGAAAGTCATTTCCGACCACGAAATCTGATTTCCATTCCTTATATTTCCATTCCTTATATATAGAGCGGATGGGAATGGTATAATAATAAAGCAAACTCAATTTGGGAGGTACAACATGAAAGTCACAGCAGACGATCGTCTTTTTGAAGAAATCCCCGGCCTTTGCATCGGCATCATTGCCCTTCGTGCAGCCGACAACCGCGGACTGAACCGCGAAGCAGAACTCTTCCGCCGCAGATGCTGCACGGAAGCCAACCTGCTCCTGAAAATGAACCCCGGCATGGCAGATGGAGACATCGCATCCTACCAGAAAGCTTTTGAAACCCTTGGCGAAGAAGGAAAATCTTCTGCCCTTGAAACTGTCATCCGCGAATACAAGAAAGGCCTTGGCATCGCTGAGGAAGAAGAAACGGACGATGACATTGAAATCCTTACCGCACCGAAGCAGGCATCCATGGATGAACTGGCAGGCTCGGACATTCTCCCCCGCGTCAATCCGGTCATGGACATGGTCCGCGGCGGCATGCTGAAATTCCACGTCGACATCCATGCCTACGATATGGGAAGAAATGACGACGTCCTCAGGATCGAACGCACCGAAAACGGCGCACGCGTCACCCTGGGAGACAAAGTCTCTGAAAACGCTTGGCTGACTGACGGCGAAGAAGCAGGCGCCGTCAACGAAGACTCTGAAAACATCCTCGTCCTCATCACAGGATTCGGGGAAAGCCGCAAAAAGGTCGCTGTTGCAAGAAATGAACTTGCCCGCCGCCTGAAATCCGCCTTTGACCGCTCCGTCGAAGTAGGCTGGATCGAAGCCAGCCCGCATGAATTCACCTCGGCTATCTGAGGCATCCATGAAATATATTGCACTTGACTTTGAAACGGCGTACTGGGGCCCCGCCAATGCCTGCTCGCTTGGAATCGTCACAAGCGACGGACACGAAGTCATCGATGAATGGTACCATCTCATTCATCCGCTCAGCCTGAACTTCGATGAAGGCTGCTCGAAAATCAACGGCATCTATCCGGAAGACGTCATCGACGAGGACGAATTTCCCTACTTCTGGAAGGACATCGCCATGCGCCTTGAGGGCGGCATCGTCTTTGCCCACAACGCGCGCTTCGATATGGGCGTCCTTGCTTCTGCCATTGATACATACCAGCTTCCCGACATCCACTTCCGCTACGGCGACACCGTCGTCCTTTCCAGAAAACTCTGGGCGGACCTGCCGAACCATAAGCTGAACACCGTCGCCGAAGAGCTGGGTTTCACATTCAACCATCATCAGGAGTTAGATGATGCAAGAGCCTGCGAATACATCGTAAGGAGCGCCATCGAAAAGACAGGCGCACCCGATGCGGAAGCCCTCATGAAAATGACCGGCCAGCAGCTGAAGCGCTTCGCCATCAAGCGCGGCGCCAAACGCCTTCTTGCACCGTGAAAGGAGATCCCTATGATATCCTGTATCCTTGCCGTCCCGTGCGGCCATCTGAAACTGACAGAAGAAAACGGATTCATCACTGCATGTGACTGGACAGAGGAAGCACCCTTCCCTGCCGAGACCGCGCTTCTTAAAAAAGCAGAAAAGGAACTGGAGGAATACTTCAAGGGAAAAAGGAAGACCTTCGACCTTCCCGTGCAACCCAAAGGAACTGCCTTTGAGAAGGACGTGTGGAGCGTACTTGAAAAGATTCCTTACGGACATCTCATGACTTACGGGGAAATCGCCAAGGAAATCGGCCGCCCCAAAGCCTCCCGCGCCGTAGGAAATGCCTGCGGCAAGAATCCCGTCTGCGTCATCATCCCCTGCCACAGAGTCGTAGGGAAAAATAATGACGGCGGTTATTCTAACGGCATGAAGTACAAGTATGCCCTATGGAAAGAAGAAGGAATTGAGAGGAAATAAAGAAGGGGCTGTGACAAAATTCGTTAAAACGCTGCTTCTCCCTTTTCTCGAGCAAAGCGAGGTTTAAGGGTGTTAACCTTGCTCCGAAGGAGAAGGTCCCGGCGAAGCCGGGGAATACAGTAGTTCTCGAGTGAAGCGAGGTTTTGTAGTTTTCAGACAGAACCAATAAATACACATGTTGGATAATCCTCTAATGGAATATTCCAATAGAAAAAAGGCTGTGGCAAAATGATTACACATTTTGTCACAGCCCCTTTTTTGTGTGGGGATATGGGATTGGGGAACAGGCAAACTTAGCGCATAAACGATTGATGGAGCAAAACCAAACAACCAGCCTTCGGCTGAGGTAATCAACCCTATCCGCCCTTCGGGCACCTTCCCCGTCTGGGAAGGCGAGTATTTCGCCATCTGGGGACATCACACAGTTTCCTGATTCCTTTATCTCTCTCCGCAAAGGAGGAGTTTTCTCAGGTCTTCTACTGTGTCGGCTACTTTTTCTGCGCCGGCTTCTTCGAGTTCCTGTCTGCTGCCGTATCCGTAAGCGACGCCTACGCCGGGGAGGCTGTTGGCTTTGGCGCCCAGGATGTCGTAGTTTGTGTCGCCAATCATGACGGTCCTGCCCGCCAGACTTTCTGCATTTCCATTACCGGAAAGCTGGCCCATGGCTTTGTGGATGATTTCTGCTTTCTGGCCGCGGCTGGCTTTCTTGGTGAGTTCGTCGCCGATGCCGCTTCCGCAGATGACGTCGAAGGCGTCGGTGAAGCCGAAGCGGTCGATGATTTTTCTTACGAAGGGTTCCGGCTTGCTCGATGCGACGGCGAGGACTTTTCCTTCCTTCTTGAGATCATAGAGAAGGTCTCCGATGCCGTCATAGGCTTCGCAGTCATAGAGTCCGCCTTCGTCTTCATACAGTTTCCTAAAGGCAGTGACGGCGGTGACGATCTGCTCGTCGGTCATGCCGTAGAGTTTTTTCATCTGCACATTGAGAGGCGGGCCGATGAAGCTGTGGAGCTTTTCTGCATCTTCTTCATGAATGCCTGCCTGATCGAGGCCGTACTTTACGGCTTTGACGATGCCCGGAGCGGATTCGGAAATCGTTCCGTCCAGGTCGAAGAAGTAGTAATTGTAAGAGTCCATGGCTCTCCTTTCAGGGAATAAAAGGGCTCCCGGCTTTGTACCGGGAGTCTCTTTTTATGGTTTTCTGTTTTTATTTTACACCGTGCATGATTTCTTTCAAGTATTCTTTCTTCTCGTTCTTCTCTTCTGCATTGTCCAGAAGGATGTCTACATAGCGGCTCAGCGTATCGGAGTCGGTGTAGTTGGAGATGAAGGAATCGGCCTTGTTGCTTTCCAGAATGATCGGGAATTCAACGGCGGAGAAAATCTGCATGGCTTTGAGATCCAGATCAGCGGGATCGGTGTATCCGGTAATCTCAGCGATATTCCGGATGACCTTGCTCCAGCACTGGCTGTGCAGAAGTGACAAGTAAATGAAGTACGTATCCTTGGCATCGTCGCTGGAAGGATTGGAGATGGAGCGGAAAAGTGCCGGGTGCTGGCGGGCGAGATGGAAATAGGCGATGATGTACTTCTTCAGCCTTTCCCTCGCCGAGAGCCTCGTATCGTCCAGGTATGCGACGATATTTTCCAGATTGCCCATCATGTATTCCAAAGCGCAGCCGATCAACTCTTCCTTCGACCCGAAGTAATAACGGACCGAAGCGATATTGACGTCTGCCTCTTTGGCGATCGAGCGGACGGTCGCCTTCTTGAAGCCTTCCTGCTGAAGAATCTTCACTGTAGCGGCGATCATCTTCTCGCGGACTTTTTCTCCTTTTCCAGTCAGTTTTCTATCACTCATAATGCAGTTCCTTTTCTCAAACTTACGGTCTTTCTGACGAAGGAGAGATCATCCTTGGATTCGCTCTTCTCGGTCAGGGCGCTCATCATCAGTTTCAAGCGGTTTGCCTGGTTGACTTCACTGGCACTGGCATCGCAGTCGAGAGCCAGGAATACAGCTTCCGGATACGCGGAGTGCAGTTTGTGGACCATGCCTTCACCGGTGATATGGTTCGGCAGGCAGGCAAATGGCTGCAGGCAGACGACGCCGCGGCATTCATGATACAGAAGATCGATCATGTCGGCGGTGAGGAACCAGCCTTCGCCGGCGCGGTTGCCAAGCGACAGGTACTGGGATGCTCTCTTGGCCATCTTCTCGATGCTTGTGATTTCATGGAAGCGTTTGGAATTCTTCACTGCCTTTTCCAGCGGCTTTCTGTACCATTCCAGGACGTAGCGGGAGAAGGTATCCTTCAGGTCTTCCCTCATGGAGCCGTCCATGAACTTTCTCTGGAAATGGCTGTCGAGAGAACCGTAGAGGAAGAAGTCAAGCATGCCGCTCGTTTCGGCTTCCCCGCCGTTCGCTTCGATTGCATGGACGATATCGTTGGATGCGATCGGGCTGAACTTGACGTAAATTTCACCGACGATGCCGATTCTCGGACGGCGCGGGCTGTCGTTGAGCGGCAGGCGGTCGAAGTCCTTGATGATATTGGCAAGGTTTTTCTTGTACTTGCGGAAGGATTCACCCTTGAGGATGGATTCGCAGCAGCGGTTCTGCCAGTCGCGGCAGAGGATTTCCGCGCTGCCCGGTGTCAGTTCATACGGACGTGTGCGGTAGAGGCACTGCTGCAGGGCATCGCCGTAAATGACTGCCTGTACAAGGTTCGTTGCCAGGGACAGCGAGAACTTGAAGCCAGGCTGCGGTTCAAAGCCCTGTGTGTTCAGGGAAATGACCGGAATCTGGGACAGGCCTGCTTCATCAAGCGCCTTGTGGATGAATCCGATATAGTTCGAAGCACGGCACATGCCGCCCGTCTGGGACATCATGAGCGCGGTGCGGTTCAGGTCATATTCGCCCGATTTCAGTGCACGCATGAGGGAGCCGATCGTGATGATGGCCGGGTAGCAGGCATCATTGTTGACCGAAGCCAGCCCTTCATCGATATCCGCGCGGACCGGGGAAAGGACTTTGACATTATAGCCGGCAGCCCTTGCAGCAGCCTGGATGATCGGGAAGTGGATCGGGGACATTTCAGGAACGAGGATCGTGTAATCCTTGTCGTTCTTCATTTCCTCGGTAAACTCAGCCTTCGCATAATGGATTTCCGGCACATGATCGCTGTCCTGGATTCTTTCCTGGATAGCGGCCTTCAGCGAACGGAGACGGATACGGACAGCGCCGAGGTTCAAGCTCTGGTCGATCTTGAGGCAGGTGTAGAGACGGTCTCTCTTGCTCATGATTTCCTGAACCTGATCGGTAACGACGGCATCAAGGCCGCAGCCGAAGGAGTTCAGTTCGACGAGCTCAAGATCCGGATGGCGTGTGACGTATTCAGCTGCCTTGTACAGACGGCTGTGCCAGGTCCACTGGTTCATGACACGCAGATTCGGGAATTCGCCGCCCACCATGGATACGCCGTCTTCGGAAAGGACAGCCATGCCCAGCTGGTTGATGAGGTCAGGAATCGAATGGTTGACCGTCGGGTCGACATGGTACGGACGGCCTGCCAGCACGATGCCGATCAGGTGCTTGTCATGGATTTCCTTCAGGATGCGTTCTGTCTCATCGCGGAGCGATTTCCTGTATGCCTCTTCCGCCATTTCGCCTGCATTCATGGCAGCTTTGAGTTCATCGCCGGAAATGCCCATCGGCTTGAAGAATTCTTTCAGGCGGCCGTAGAGCTGCTTGGGCGCATGGAGCGGAAGGAACGGATGGTAGAATGTAGTCTTATATTTGGAGAGGACTTCGTCCATATTGGCCTGGATGTTTTCCGGATACGAAGCGACCATCGGGCAGTTGTAGCTGTTCGTGCTGCCTTCGTCCGGACCCTTGTCGATGCACGGGTACCAGATGAAATCCGGATGGTGCTTGGCAAGGTCATAGACATGCGCATGGGCAAGCTTGGCCGGGAAGCATTCGGAATACGAAGGAATCGTTTCCATCGCTTCGGTCGGGATGTCACGCAGCTGTTCGCTGGATGTGACGACACGGTAGCCGAGCTTCGTGAAGAAAGCATGCCAGTACGGGAAATCTTCGTACATGTTCATTGTACGCGGAATGCCGACGGTGCCTCTCTTGGCCTGGCCCGGTGTCAGGGACTTCCTGTGCCAGATCTCGTCGTACTTCCAGCGGTAAATATTCGGGAGCGTGGAATGTGGTGCGCTCTTGCCGGTCAGCATGATAGCGGTGCCTCTCTCGCAGCGGTTGCCGGAAACGAAGGCACGTCCGTCGCTGAAGCGGGTAATCGTAACCATGCAGTGGTTGCCGCAGCCCGGGCAGCGTTTCATTTCATTCGTGAGTGACAGGCTCTTCAGCTTTTCAGGGGTGACGAGCGAGGTCACATGGCCTTCCGGACATTTATCTTTCGTAATCAGCGCAATACCGTAAGCGCCCATCAGCCCTGCGACATCCGGACGGATGACATGGCAGCCGAGGAGCAGTTCCAGTGCGCGGAGGACGGCATCATTATAGAACGTACCGCCCTGGACGACGACCTTATTGCCAAGATCAGCCGCAGTACGCAGGCGGATGACTTTGTACAGCGCATTCTTGATGACAGAATAGGAAAGGCCGGCAGAAATGTCTGCGACCAATACACCGTTCTTCTGCGCTTCACGGACACGGGAGTTCATGAAGACCGTGCAGCGGGAGCCCAGGTCGACCGGGTGCCTGGCTGTCAGAGCGATGCGTGCAAATTCCTTGACGTCCATGCCAAGGGACTGTGCAAATGTATCGAGGAAGGAACCGCAGCCGGAAGAGCATGCTTCATTCAGAAGAATGTCGTCGACAGCGCCGTCCTTGATGCGGCAGCACTTCATATCCTGGCCGCCGATATCCAGAATCGTGGAAACATCCGGCAGGAAGTGCTTGGCGCCTCTGTAGTGCGCCATCGTTTCGACTTCGCCTACATCCGCTTCGAGCGCTCTCTTGATCAGCTCTTCACCGTAGCCGGTGACACCCGCGCCGCAGATGACGGCTTCCTTCGGGAGCTTGTCATAGAGGTCCGTCAGGATCTTCCTGGCACCGTTCAGCGGAGTACCCTTATTTCCTGCATAGTATTCATAAAGGATATTGCCTTCCCTGTCGAGAAGGACAGCCTTGATCGTTGTGGAACCAGCGTCGATGCCGAGCCATACCGGGCCTTTTGCCTTGGAAATATCGGCTCTTGGCGCATGGAAACGAGCATGGCGTTCCTTGAATTCCTTGTAATCTTCTTCCGTTGCAAAAAACGGCGGGAGCGTCTTGGCATTGCCCAGATCGGATTCCTCCGAGTTCTCCACCTTCGTCAGCCAGCTGTCAAGATCGAGCGGCTTGTCGTGGCAGGCAGAAACAGCAGCGCCGATAGCGACATACAGTTCGCCGTGTTCCGGAACGATCATATCCTCGTCCTTGATATCCAGAGTCTTCTGGAAACGTTCGCGAAGGATCGGCTGGAACGTCAAAGGACCACCAAGGAATGCTACCTTGCCGTGGATCGGGCGTCCGCAGGTCAGGCCGGAAATCGTCTGATTGACGACGGACTGGAAAACGGACAGTGCAATGTCTTCATGAGAGACGCCTTCATTCAAGAGCGCCTGGATATCTGTCTTGGCGAAAACGCCGCAGCGGGAAGCGATCGGGTAGATTTCCTTCGCCTTCTCGGCCATCTTTCCAAGGCCTGCTGCATCGACAGAAAGAAGAGATGCCATACGGTCGATGAATGCGCCCGTGCCGCCTGCGCATGCGCCATTCATACGCTGATCGACACCATTTCTCAGGTACGTGATCTTCTCATCTTCGCCGCCCAGCTCGATGATGACATCCGTATCCGGATTGAACGTGCGGATTGCCTTCGTTTCCGCCAGGATTTCCTGACAGAAAGGCAGTCCCATCATCTTTGCAAGTCCCATGCCGCCGCTTCCGGAAATGGACGCGGTGATACGGTAACCCGAATAATCCTTCTGAAGTTCCTTCAAAAGGGAAATCGTCGCGCTTCTGATATCGGACATATGACGCTGGTACCGTCCGAAAAGCAGTTTCAGGTATGGCGACAGGGCCACGACTTTGACCGTGGTCGAACCTACGTCGATACCGACATGGATAACAGGTTTCATGGAATAACCTCCTGGACTCTTCCGGAGTCTTTTTGCCCCGCTCCCAACTGCGGGTGGTGGGAAAGAATTCCCTATACGAAATAATGATTAATGTTTATAATCATACGATTGATTTGTTCGATTATATTTTAACACTTTTTGCACATAAGAACAACGGAAGAAAATCATACACGTGTTTATAATTCATACATTTTTACCGATAAATTCGGATAAAATGATAGATAGCTCATAGAATACTATGAAAAGAGAAAAAAAGATACAGGACTGAAAAAATATTTTTATCAGCCTGTATCTTTTTTAAATGAAAATTTTAGATGCGTTTGATTTTAAATTTTTCTTTCCGTTTTTGATTTTCCATCAAAATGCATGAAATTACAGAAAATATTCCTACTTCATTTCTTTTGCATGAGCCGGGGCAATCCTTGTGTAGAACATGATGACAGCCAGCACATAGCAGACGACCATGATGATTCCCATCGGAAGCGCCGTCTGGTCCCCTGCAATGCCGACGACCGGCATCATGACGCCGCCAAGAATCATGGAGAAGAAACCGATCAGAGCCGAGCCGCTCCCTGCATTTTCACCGCAGCGCGAAAGTGCCAGCGATACGGAAGCCGCGCCCATGACAGAAAGCGGGACGATTGTCACGAAAAGGACGGGAATCGTGTACCAGATCGGCGCCTTCACAATGATGCCTGCCAAAAGGAAGAAGGAAGCGATGAGAGGAATCAGAATGGAATACTTCAGCATGACCACCTCGCGCACCGTTCCTGCCAGTCTTGCCGGCAGCGCACCGACCAGCATGAGTCCCACGCCGATGCCGCCGAAAATATAGCTGTACTGCTGCGGGGTGACATGGTAGATGTTCTGGAAAAGGAAGGAAGAACCTGCGATATAGGAGAAGAAAGCGCCGAATACAAAGCACTGTACCAGGCAGTGGCCAAAGAAATAACGATTCTTCACCAATGTGCCGAACGCCCTGAACCCGTGAGAGAAACGGCGCACGCGGTCCGTCTTCTTCAGCGTTTCCTTGTACGCCATCGTCGCCATGATCTGGATGATACCGACAGCCGTCAGCACAAAGAAAATGCCGTGCCAGGACGTGAAGAGAAGAATCTGCCCGCCAAGAACAGGCGCCGCGATCGGAGCAAGACCATTTACCATCATGAGGATCGCCATGAAGCGCATAAGCTCCGGCCCTTCGCACACGTCCCTTGCAATGGCACGGGAGATGACGATGCCGAACGCCCCTGAAAGTCCCATGATGAAACGGAAAACAAGGAATACATAAATATTCGTGCAGACAGCGCAGACAGCCGATGCAATCGTGAAACCGCCCATCCCGATAAAAAGAGGCACCTTGCGCCCCATGCGGTCACTGACCGGCCCGCCAAAAATCTGCCCCAGCGCCATGCCGATCATCGTCATCGTCAAAGTCATCTGCGTCATCGATGTGGAAATGGAAAAATAAGAGGACAACTCCGGAAGCGACGGCAGGTACATATCCGTAGACAGCGGCGCCATTGCAGACATCACTCCCAGAAAAATCGTCAGAAACGTCAAAGAATTCATCAAACTCCCCTTCCTGCTGCCAAAGAAAAAACTCCGTCTAGTATACGGAGTTCGCCTGAGACCCGGGCCAAGCCCTGCCTCGCTCTGCCAAGCAGCATGCAATTATCAGTTAGTATTGTTATCTATTTTAAAAAATATTTTAAAAATTGGCAAGAGGGAGTTTGTGGATGAGAGAGAAAAAGATAGAAATGGGGGAATTAAAACCATACAAATAGGAAAAGGTGAAACAATTGAAAGATTAAAACCGGAGGACGAGGGAAAAGAGAAAAGATTAAAACCATACAACCAGCCTGACGGCTGTCGGAAATGATGTTTTCGTCGCCTTCGGCGCCACCTTCCTCTACGAGGCAAGGTCAAACACCCTTAAACCAAGGCTTTGCCTTGAGGAAAAGGAAAACCACAAAACCTCGCTTCGCTCGTGGAACCTTTTTAGATTAGAAAGTTCAATGAATAATCAACCCTATCCGCCCGGCATCAGAAACCAGGCCGGGCACCTTCCCCGTCTGGGAAGGTCAACACCATTTCCTTGCTTCGCAAATAGAAAACAGGCAAACCAAGCTGCGCTTGAGGAAAATAATTAAAACCATACGACCTCGCTCCGCTCGCGGAACCTTTTTATAAAAACCAATGAATACTACACCCCTTTCTGCCGCATTCGCGGCAGCCTTCCCCGACGGGCAGGTCAAAACCTTCCGTGCCGGCATGTACTGATATTATCAAAAGTGATTTAAATGCGTATCTTATTTTACGCCGCATTATCACTATCTTCCTATTCCCGCATTCTATTCCCGCATTTTCGCAACAAAAAAAGACCGGATTTCTCCGGTCTCTGTTTGTTAAGCGTTTGCGCTTCTGAGTTTTTCTTTGAATGCTCTGTCTTTTCCTGTAGCACGGCAGTCGCGGCAGTAGCCGTAGATTTCTACTCTTGGTTCTGCTGCTTCGAAGCCATATTCTTCGTCGAGGACTTCTGCGTAGTCGGACTGCAGTCCTACGTCTACCGGGAAAATCCTGTGACAGGAGAGGCAGACCGCATGATGGGAAGGAGTTCCGTGCGCGTATTCGTAGCGGATCAGGCCATCAGCCAGCATGGTGGAACGAAGCAGTAAGCCGTTTTCAGCAAGAGCTTCACAGTTTATGTACACGGTGGACAGGGACAGACGCATGTCCTTTCCACGAACGGCTTCATATACTTCTCCTGCTGTCAAAGGCAGGCTCTTTTCCAGCACTTTCAGAATCATTACGCGTGCTTTCGTCCTTTTTAAATGCTTTTTCACTAAAATTTCTTCAAAGCTTCCCATAGCGGCTCCTTGTTTCTTGTTAATCAGGGTTTCTCAAAAATTCAGCAAACTATCTGTATGTTTTAAGTTTTAAATTATATAGTATGCTATACATTTCATATTATAAGGTCTTTTTCCGTTTTTTCAAGTTTTTTCTTGTGCTTTTACATACACTCAATGAAATTTGTTAGAAAAAACCGCGCTGGGAACGCGGATTTCTTCTTTACGGAATACCTTGAAATGAAAAAAGAGGATGCAGAAGGATTTCCCCTCCGCATCCTCTGTCTTCCGTTCTGCTTACTGCAGTTCGTACTGATAGTCTTCGCGGAGGACGCGGATAGCGCCTTCGTCGCCTTTCATGGCAGCTTTGATGAGCCAGGCCATGGCCTCTTTCTCATCTTTTTCGCAGCCTTCACCGGCGGAGAGTGCATAGCCGTAGTGGGCCATTCCGAAGGCATCGCCTTCTTCAGCGGCTTTCTTGTACCAGGAAACAGCTTTTGCAATGTCTGATTTTACGCCAATGCCGGCTTCAAGGCAAAGACCCATTGCGGAATACGCAGCAATGATTCCGTTTTTTGCTGCTTTCTCATAGCATGCATACGCTTCTTCCTGATGCTTGCCTGTTCTGGTATAGGCATCGCCCAGGCGGTAGTAGACGTCCTTGTCGCCGAGTTCTTCGGCTTCCTTTGCCATGGCTTTCGCCTTTTCCTCATCGACTACGCCGGCCTGTCCGGTGACGTATTCAGCGCAGGATACGGCGAGGAATACGCGAAGTGTGGCATCGCCGTCAGGGTCGCCCATTTCGCGGCCCTTCCTGATCCACATTTCCGCAGCAGCCAGGTCCTTGCGGACACTGGTTCCCTGCGCATAGAAGAGACCGGTCATCAGCATAGCGGCGGTGTCGCCCCTTTCGGCTGCCAGGAGGTAGTACTGGAATGCCTTTTCAGGACTGACACGGCCAAGCATGCCTTCGTCGTAGAGTTTTCCCAGAAGGGATGCAGCTTCGGCGCTTCCGTCGTCGCTTGCGCGTTCAAGGGAGCGTCTTGCCTTTCTCGGGTTCGGCTTTCCGCCATTGATGCCCTTCATGTACATTCTGCCCAGAAGAAGGTTGGCACGGGAAATATCGTAACTGGACGCGATCTTCCAGCAATTTTCCGCTTTCACTTCGTCCTTGGAGACGCCTTCTCCCTTTTCCAGCTTTTCACCGATCTGGCAGATTTCCTCGGCCGCTTCTCTGGCTCCGAGATTGGCGGCTTTCCTAAAGTAGGTGACAGCATCATCGATACTGCCGGTATGGAGGCAGTCCTGCCCCATCGAGTAGTAATATTCCATCATTCTATCTGATGCCATTTGTTCCGCTCCTTTTCTTCTTGAAAGTATCGCTCCCGCCTTTTCCGGATTGACCGCTCCTGCCAGAAAAAATGCATTGGCAAGGCGGCTGAGGGGTTCCCCCAGCCGCCGAATCGCCAGTGATTCTTATACCGTGATGAAATTGGCTTTGCAGAAAAAGTCAAAAGCAAATCGCTTGCAGCCTGCTCATGCAGGTCTTTTTATTATCTGAATTCCTTGCAGAGGTCTTCGAAGAGTTCTGCAGATGGTTTTTCTACGTGGTCGATCAGGCGTACGTCCTTGGACGGTACGATGTCGCCGAAAGCAACGGAGTCCTTTTCTTCGTAGATGACGCCGGTCACGAGGCTGTTCGTTTCGCCGAGCAGTCTGTATGCAGCTGCTTTGCTGGACGGATCATGATCCGGTGCTACGTCTTCCATCTTGACCAGGTGTTCATTGTACCACTGAACGGTGTTCAGGTGGTTGAATGTAACGCATGGTGTGAAGATGTTGACATAGGAGAAACCTTTATGGTCGACAGCTCTTTCGATGACGTTGATCATGGTCTTGCTGTCGATAGCATAAGCCTGTGCTACGAAGGTAGCGCCGGCAGCCAGTGCCATAGCCGGAGCATCGAGCGGAGTCAGCGGGTTGCCGTCCGGGGTTGTCTTGGTGACGAAGCCCTTATCGGAAGCCGGAGACGTCTGGCCCTTTGTCAGGCCGTATACCTGGTTATCGAATACGAGGTATGTGATGTCCATATTTCTCTTGATCGCATGCATAGCATGGCCCAGGCCGATGGCGTAGGAGTCGCCGTCGCCGGAGCAGACGATCATGTGCTGATCCTTGTTAGCACATTTGATGCCCTGTGCGAAAGGAAGAGCTCTGCCATGCGTCGTGTGGGCGCCATAGCAGTACTGATAGCCGCCGATACGGGAGGAGCAGCCGATGCCGGAAATCAGTGTGATATCCTCATTGGCCCAGCCCTTCTTGGCGCATACAGCGGAGATGGCGTTCTGAATGCCATAGTCGCCGCAGCCGGGGCACCAGTTCGGTACGATTGTATTTTTATAATCTCTCGGTGAAGCCATATCAGTATACCTCCTCAGCTTTCTTTACAATCGTGGATGCCAGGAACGGAGTTCCGTCATACTGCAGGAGAGACAGGAGCTTGTCGTGGCAGGCGAAATTGATGGCGAAAAGTTCATGCAGCTGTGCGGTGAGGTCTTCTTCTACGATGAGGACCTTCTTTGCGCCATTGATGTAAGGAGCGAGCGCTTCGGTCGGGAATGGAGAGAGAAGTCTGAGCTGGAGGTGGTTGACCTTCTTGCCCTGAGCTTCCAGTTCTTCACGAGCTTCTTCGATTGCGCCGTTTGTGGAGGTGACGCCGATCAGGAGCAGATCGCAGTCGGTATCTTCATGAGCCACGGTGAATGGCTGGATAGCTTTAGCCACACCAGCGAATTTCCTGTGACGTTTGTTCATTTCCATGACGCGGTCAGCCTGACCTTCAGCCGGTTTGCCGAATACATTGTGTTCGAGGCCGGTGGAGAGGAACATGCCGTTCTTTACGCCAGGAATCGTTCTCGGGGAAATGCCGTCTTCGACATCTTCGAAACGATGGAAGTATGCTTTCTTTGCCGTATCAAGTTCCGGCAGACCTTCGGTAACGAGCTTGCCGCGTTTGATAGCGATGCGGTTCGGATCGAAAGCCGGTACAGACTGTTTGCACATACCAAACTGCAGATCGGAAAGGAGAATGACCGGAGTCTGGAATTCTTCAGCCAGGTTGAAAGCTTCCTGGGTAATGTAGTAGCAGTCTTCGATAGAAGATGCAGCGAGGACGATCTTTTCAGCATCGCCATGGCCGGAAGCAATCGCATAGCGGATATCGCTCTGTTCTACCTTCGTAGCCATGCCCGTGGACGGGCCTGCACGCATAACGTCAATGATGACGACCGGGATTTCTGCGATGGTTGCCATGGAAATGGATTCAGCCATGAGGGAAAGCCCTGGGCCGGAAGTAGCGGTGAAAGCACGAACGCCGGCATAACCTGCGCCCATAGCCATCATGCAGGAGGACAATTCGTCTTCCGTCTGTACGACCGTACCGTTGATCTTGTGTACGACTTTGATCATGTATTCCATGATTTCAGAAGCCGGGGTAATCGGGTAAGATGCCATGAAGCGGGCACCTGCGGAAATAGCGCCGAGGGCTGCTGCTTCATTGCCAAGCAGGTACAGCTGATCTTTCTTCGGAGGAGTTGCCAGAGCACCCAGAGATACGCCCTGCAGCTTCTCGATAGCTACATCATAGCCGTCCTTGAAAATCTGTTTGTTCTTGGAAACGATTTCTTCGCCCTTCTTGCCGAAGCGTTCAGCGATGAAACCATAGAACGGGTCTTCCGGGAATCCCAGAACGCCTGCGCTCATGCCCAGTGCAGCGATGTTCTTCATCTGCATGCTGCCGTACTTTCTTGCCAGCTCCGTGATTGGAAGCGCCAGGAAAATACATCCGGAATGTGCGTCAAATTTCGGGTGGAATGCGTCATCAGCGATGATAACGCCGCCCTTCGGAACTTCATGACCGTGAAGGTCGATAGTCTCCTGGTCCAGGGCTACCAGGCAGTCTACATGCTCACCGATCGTAGCGACTTCTTTCGTTGCGATACGCAGGGCAATCGTTGTATGACCGCCCTTAATGCGGGATGCGAAGAGACGCTGGCTGAAAAGGGAATACCCTTCCTGTGCCAGTACGCGTCCGAGAATTTCGCCGCAGGATTCTACGCCCTGACCCTGCTGTCCGCCCATTTTCCAAATAAAATCACGTTTCGTTTCCACTCCATCTGCCTCCTTGCTGATGAATGTAAAGGAAATAAATATAATATGGGTTCTTTTATATGCGGATTTCCTTATTACGCGAGACATCTATCCATCTGATGTCCTTTCTATTATACCATATATGACATTTTTTCAACCTGAATGGGAATGGTTTTATACAATTTATAGTGCCGCAAAATTGGTTCTGCTACCCGGGGAGAAAGACAAGCAAACCAAGCTGCGCTTGTTGGAACACCATAAGACTTTGGAAATGGGAAAAACATGATAAAACCATAAAACCTCGCTGCGCTCGTGGAGATGAACCTCCTCAGGCGCATGCGCGCCAGCTCCCCCTACGGGGCGAGCTCTGACACCCTTAAACCGAACTTCGTTCGTGGAAAATACCATAAAACCAGCCTGCGGCTGTAAGAACTTCATCTCATTCGTCGCCTTCGGCGCCACCTTCTCCTTTCGGAGCAAGGTTAACACCCTTAAACCTCACTTCGTTCGAAAAAACACCATACATCCTCGCTTCGCTCGAAGGAACTGCACTCCTTTCTGTCACTCCGTGACATCCTTCCTCTCCGAGGCAGGTCTCAAGAGGAATAAAGAAAAGATTTTTAATCTGATTTGTTTGAAACCTTTCTTAATCCTATCCCTACCATACGCCCTTCCCTTCCAGGGCAAGGTCAAGGGCCTATCTTGGCCTTTCGCTCTGCTAAACTCACGCAAAAAAGAAGGACCTTCGGTTGGGAAGATCCTTCTTTTTTATTTGATCCGCTAATGTTCAGGGATTATTTAATGTCGTACATACCGCTGACGCCTTCTCTGAGGTTGATCAGGATATTCTTTGTCTGGCTGTAGTGTTCGAGCATAACCTTGTGGGTTTCTCTGCCGATGCCGGACTGTTTGTAGCCGCCGAATGGTGCGCCTGCCGGGAGGTCGTTGTAGGTGTTGACCCACATACGTCCGGTGCGTACAGCACGTGCTACTTTCAGAGCGGTGTCGATGTTCTTGCTGAATACTGCGCCGCCGAGGCCGTATACGCTGTCGTTTGCCAGAGCAATGACTTCGTCAGCTGTCTTGAATTTCTGTACAACGACAACTGGTCCGAAGATTTCTTCCTGGCATACGCGGCAGTCATTGTTTCCTGCGATCAGGATAGTCGGTTTCATGAAGAAGCCTTTGTCGCAGCCGTTTTCGGTGTAGCGTTCGCCGCCGGTTACGAGAGTTGCGCCTTCTTCGAGGCCGATCTTGATGTAACTGAGGACTTTATCCTGCTGTGCTTTGTAGATCTGAGCGCCCAGCTGGGTGGTCGGATCGGTCGGGTCGCCTACTTTGACGCCTTCGAAGGTTGCTTTCAGATGTTTGATGAATTCATCGAAAATGCCTTCCTGAACGAAGAGGCGGGAGCCTGCGCAGCATACCTGGCCCTGGTTGAAGAGGATGCCTTTGCATGCGCCGTCGACAGCCTGCTTCAGGTCTGCGTCGTCGAATACGATGTTGGCAGATTTGCCGCCCAGTTCGAGGGTGACGGGGATGAGTTTGTCACAGGCAGCCTGGTATACGCCGTGGCCTACTTCGGTGGAGCCGGTGAATGCCAGTTTGTCCAGGTCCGGGTGGTCAAGGAGCCACTGACCGGATTTGGAGCCCTTGCCGGTGATGACGTTCAGCACGCCCTTCGGGAGGACGTCCTGGATGAGGCGGGTGAGTTCCATGAGGGACAGGGATGTATGGGAGGACGGTTTAATAACGATGGTGTTGCCTGCTGCCAGTGCAGGAGCGAGTTTCCAGCAAGCCATGGTGAACGGGAAGTTCCACGGAATGACCTGACCAACAACGCCGACTGGTTCGTGGAGAATCAGGGACAGAGTGTTGTTGTCGAGCATGGTGGCAGAACCTTCCCAAGCTCTCAGGCATCCTGCGAAGTAACGGAAATGATCGGAACCCAGCGGAATATCTGCTGCTGTGGTTTCACGGATCGGCTTGCCGTTGTCCAGTGTTTCCACCAGTGCGAGATGATCGAGGTTTGCGTCGATGATATCAGCGATCTTCAGAAGAATGTTCTGTCTTTCGATTGGAGAAGTCTTGGACCATTCCGGAAGAGCTGCTCTTGCTGCCTTGACAGCTGCGTCTACGTCTTCTTTGGTTGCTTCTGCGAAATAAGCCAAGTGCTCGCCATTTGCCGGATTGTGGGCGTCAAAGGTAGCGCCGTCAGAGGCGGGAACGAATTCGCCATTAATGAAGAGACCATACTGTTCCTGAATGTCTGCTTTTGCCATAATAATACCTTCCTTTCAATCACTTGCGGGGATAATCCCCTGTATGAGATGCTCCGCTGAAGTTTGTACGATATCCGGTGGTTCAGCGGGATGTTTCTTTCAGCTGCGAAAAGAAATACAACCTTTCATACTGTTCGATGGTCACTTTCTTCTGCATGGGTGCTGTAGTCATAGTATATCATGGCGAGGGAGAATATTCAAGAGTATCGATAAGCATAGTAAATGGTTTTCTATGCAGGAAATGGGATTCAGCTCTTATATTTATTGTCCCACCGCTTGCGGGGGGAAGGTGGTGCCGCAGGCACCAAAGGGGGACGGGCCCTTTGGGGCCCGAGGGCAGTGGTGGCGGCTGACTCCGCAAATTAAGAAAAAGGAGCGCGGCTAACGCCGCAGGTTGTGTAGAAGGGTTGTGTTCGCTTCGCTCAGGGGGCGTAAGGGAAAGATTCAAAGGGTGTGGCAGCGGCTCCGCCGCAGTTTTTGGCCGCCGTTTGGCGGTCAGTTCTGCATAGTGTCATTTCGACTTGCAGCGTCCTGCACCCCCTCGCCACTTCGTGGCCCTCTTCCCCTAAAGGGGACGCAAGTTTTTTGCCGTTTACCGTCGTTCCATTAGATGAGATAAAGAGAAACGCGCAAAAAAAAGAAGCCCCTTGGGAGGAGCTTCTTTTTATCTCAGGAGAGATTAGAATACATAGTTCAGGGATACGGATGCTACGTCATCGTAGTCGGTATCGGTTCCCTTGGTCTTCACGTCGAAGCTGTATTCGCCGTGGAGTCTTACGTTCTTAGCGAGGGTTACATCGCCTTCTGCACGCCAGAATTTAACTTCTTTTACTGCAGAGTTTTCGAGAGCATCCAGCGGGGAAGCGTCGTAGGTGTAAGCGCCGAGGAATGCATTTCTTTCAGCATCTACATAGGAAGCAGCTACGCGGAAGGAGCCGACTTTCGCATTGTCCTGTTTGCCATAGCCAAGGCCTGCAGTCCAGAGGTCCGGATCACCTTTGGCATCGGTGTTCTTATAGTAGTCGCCGAATACGTCGAAGCCGCCGCCAAGACCTGCGGTGAGGCCTGCACCCCAGATATTGACTTTGTTGGTGCTAGTGCCATTGACATAGTCTACGTCGTAAGCAAAGCGGCCTGCTTCACCGGAGAACTGTGCATATGCATATTCATGGTCAGGGTTGGTCACGCCTTTATCTGTATATCCAGTCCAGTCATCGAAGCGGCCATAGCCTACTGCCAGGTTGGCTGCATCGTTTGCGTGGAAAGCCAGTTCAGCACCTTTGATTTCAGAATCAAAGAATACGCCGGTCTGACCGAAGAACTGGTCATATTTACCAAGGGTAGCTTCCACTTTGTCGCCGAATGCATGACGGACATAGAGTCTCTGCATGTAGGTATTGCTGGTTTCGCTGTCTTTGAAGTTCATATCAGAACGGAGCAGGCCATTCACATAGGTGGAGTCATTGACCTGACCCTTTACGTTGATACGGATACGGCCAACGTATTTGTCATCAGATTTGCCGGTATACTCTCTTACCTTGCCATCGTCATCTTTAACGGTTTTGTAGGTCTGGTAGAATTTCATATAGCCGTTGCCGGAGAAGGAAAGGTTTCCGACTTTCTTTTCCAGGTTAGCTACGCGAACGCCCAGGTTGGCCAGTTCGTCAGCGTATTCGCCAGCCAGTTTGTCCAGGGTTGCACGCTGTTCAGCGTTCAGCTGGTCTTCTTTAGCCATGAGGCGGGCAATGATCTGAGCCAGTTCATAACGGGTAATGTTTCTTTCGCCCTTGAATGTGCCATCCGGATAGCCTTCTACGACACCCTGGTCGGAGAGGTCTACGACTGCCTGGTAAGCCCAGTCGGACGGTGTTACATCAGAGAACGGGTTTGCAGCGTATGCGGATACGCCAGCGGAAAGTGCTGCAACAGCAGCGATTGCGAGGATCTTTTTCATATTCATCGCTCCTTAAAAGAAATATAAGAAATAAGGTATGTCTCTTATAAGGAAGTAAAGAAGCCCGCGAGTGGCCGAGTTTCCTCTGCGCTGTCTTTTCCTTCCCACCATATGTGAGACAACATATAGTACTTTTTAAAGATACTACAAAATATTTACTCATGCAAAGAAATTTGACATCTTTGTTCAGTTGACCATAGGTCACTACTGTGAAACGTCCGAAAGTACCGGTAAATTCTGCTTGTTCAAGAAATTTTCTTTAACATGTATTAAGGCGTTAATCAGTCTTACAATATTCATAATATATCCAATATTTTTTATATTTTTACAATTATTTTCTATTTCACATATAACAGGAAGAAATAAGTTTCTCCTGCGTTTCTGATTCAGGGCAGTAGAGGCAAAAATGATGCATTTTTTGAGAACAGAATGTTAGATTTTTCGATAAGAAAAGAAACCCCTGCGAAGGAGGCTTCTTTTCTAAATTTTATGTATTTCCAATTCTGAATTTCTTTTAGAATACGTAGTTGAGGGAGAGTGTCCATGCGTCTTCGTCGGCCGCGGAGTGGTCTCCTCCGTTTGTCTTGACGTCGAAGGCGTATTCGCCGTGGAGGTAGACGTTCTTCTGGAGGGTGACGTCAGCGATGGCGTTCCAGTATTTCACGCGATCAGCGTTTGTGCCAGAGTCGGTGAGGTAAGAGAGGACGTTTGTCTGATAGCCGGTGCCACCGAAGTAAATGCCCTGATCGACGCTGTTGTATGCTACGTCAGCGGCGAAGGAGCCCGGTTTCTTCACGTTCAGCTTGCCATAGCCAAGGCCTGCATTCCATGCGGTGTCATAACCGTTCTTCCAGTTTGTATCCTTCCAGTATTCGCCGAATACGCGGAAATCTCCGACAGGAATCGTAAGGCCAGCGCCTGCGATTTCATAACCGGCGAAGGTGTCTGCCTTCTTGTCTCCGGTGAATTTCAAATAGTTCAGGTTCAGCTTGGCAGCGGAGAAGTCGAAGTCACCTTTGGCAAAGAATGCATCCTGATCTTTTACACCATCGGTGTAATCGGACTTATTGAAGCGGCCATAGCCGGCAGTCAGATTGACGCGGCCCTGATGGAACATAGCCTGAGCTCCGCCATAGCCGTATGGGAAGCCGTAGAGCCAGCCGCTCTGGTCGCCGATGACAACCGGCTGACGGCCCAGTCTGACTGTGACAGCATCGCCGAAGTCATGATTGACGAAGAGCTGATCGAAAATGACATTCGTATCATCGCTCGTCTTGAAATTCATTTCTGCATCAAGGCGGCCCTGTACGTAGGTGGAATCATTGACCTGTCCTTTTACATTCAGGCGGATACGGCCGTCCCACTTATCAGCGGCGCCTGCGTCCTTGTTCTGGTAACGCATACGGCCATCGCCGGAGAAGGAAAGGTTTCCTACCTTCTTTTCAAGATTGGAAACTCTGACGCCCAGATTGGAGAGTTCATCAGCGTATTCACCAGCAAGTCTATCGAGAGTGCCTCTCTGCTCAGCATTCAGTTGATCTTCCTTAGCCAGCATGCGGGCAATGATCTGAGCCAGTTCGTAACGGGTGATGTTTCTTTCACCTTTGAAGGTGCCATCCGGATAGCCTTCAACGACGCCCTGTTCAGACAGGTCTGCGACTGCCTGGTAAGCCCAGTCATTCGGAGTTACATCAGAGAACGGGTTGGCAGCGTATGCACATACGCCAGCGGTGAGCGCTGCCATGGCAGCGAGTGCGAGAATTTTTTTCATATTCCTGCTTCTTAAAAAATGAATGTTCTTGAAACAGAGTCATGAAGCAGGGGAATGGCCTCCGTATTCACCGCGCTTCGCTCTTCCATGCCATACGCAGGGCGTATGTTCTGCATTCAGAATACTATAAAATTTTTACATATGCAATCCTGTCCAATCTGTCATTTGAATACCTTCCCGAGATTTTCCTGTTCCCGGGAGGATACCATCTTCCAGGCCCATTTCTGCGCAGAACCCCCTTTTAAATGAAAATCCACCCTTCAAAAGGCTGTCTTAAAGCATCAATTTTAAGAAAAATCACGAGTTCAGACTTCCTCCATAAAGATGAATTTTCCTAAAATCACTTTAAAGACCTTTTTTAGCCTCGACCTGCCATTTGAGGCATAGTTTAGTTACACCCCCTGTTCTTTGCCTAAAGGAAAAAAACAAAGCAGAATTTGATGGATTTTACTCTGTTAAAAGAGTGAAATGATGATGAGCAAATCAGCATGCCCCCCTGTATTATCCATCGAATGAAGTCATTGCTTTTACGGCCGGAAGTGCTGAAGTTGCTGCCAGGATCCATGGTCCGGTGTTTCCATGTCAGGAAATAAAAAAAGGGGCTGTGACAAAATGGTTAATCATTTTGTTGCAGCCTCTTTTTTGCGTCTTTATTTCATCATTTTTAGCTCTGCTGTAAGCCTTTTACGTAAAAATGCGCGTAAGCCCCCTTACCCCCATAAGACTTTTAATTATATTGTCTTAGGCGGCAATCCTTATACGCATTATTTTTGTGATGTATTTCCTTAAATTATAGCCAAGTGCTACCAGGTATAACTCGGCTTTTACAGAATCTATCCCTTTTCTGACGATTCTTTTGTACCATCTGTCATGTTTCATGATTCCAAAAGTTCCTTCAGCCTGGATTGACCGGTTCATTCTTAGCAGGGCTCCATGGATGCTTTCCAGATTATCCTGAACCTCCTGGTACATGTTATTCCGTTCTCTGCTCAATGAGATTCTTTTGTTCTTCGGGGTCTTTTTACATTGCTCTGCCAGCGGGCATCCTTGGCAGTCTTCGCATTCAAATACTTCCTCCTGCCTGCCGTATAAGTTCCCTCTGACCAGATGTCTATAGATAAATTTGAAAGCCCTGTCATTTGGACAACGGATGGTTCCATTCTCATCAACTCTAAAGTTTATTGGCCGAAACGGATTGGTATGGTATTTCTTGTCTTTCGTTTCTTTCTTGTACATGGGGAATTTCATATACTTTTCCATACCGTGCTGCTCGCAATAGATGTAATTGTTGAAAGATCCATATCCTGCATCTGCCACAGGATACTTAGGATAAGCCCCATAGACTTCGTGGAATTCCTCCATCAGCGGTACGAAGCAATCCATATCTGAACGATACTGGTTAACATCAATTACGGCAATAAATTCATCGGCAACACCTATTTGGACATTGTATGCAGGCAGAAGCTGATCATTTCCCATGTAGTCCGACTTGATTCGCATGAATGTTGCATCCGTATCGGTCTTCGAATAACTGTTTCTGGAAGTACCGCATATCTGTATCTTCTCAACATATTCTTCAAGTTTTGATGTATATGCCTTAAGCTGCTCATACTTGCGTTGATGATCGGACTTGCGATGCCCGCTTCCATGAACAAAGGCCGTCTCATCAATCTGCCAGATTTCTTTTAATTTATCCAATACCAGACGCAGATAGTCCGGAGCGTATTCTGTATTGATGTTTACACTCATATGGTCATACTTAAGATCATCATTGAGTAACTCAAAAAGGCTGGTAATCTTGGCAAAAAGCTTGTAGCGGGATTTTTCAGCGGATTTCTTCCATACCCAGCTGTATTTATTTGCGTTCGCTTCAAACTTGGAACCGTCAATATATATATGCTGCAAATCCACGTTGAGTTTGCCGCAGAGTTCTTTCGTAATTGAATAAAAGATATCCTTGAGAGAATACTTAAGAAAGCCCTTCACGAAATGACAGAATGTCCGATAGGATGGGGCTTCATAATTCATCAGGTACATATATCTGATATTAACCCTGCAATTATCTTCAAGTTTTCTAAAAGAGCAATATCCTTCTTCTGCGAAACCATAGATGATCGTTTTCAGCATGTTGACGGGATTATACCTGGGTCTGCCAGCGCCACGCGTCGGTATGTAACGAAGGTACTTTTTAAGATCGATTTCCTCCATAAATCTGTCATACATTAAAACAGGATCATCGACATTGAGAATCTCAGAGGGAAACATTGGCAAAATGCCTTGTTCTGCGGTAAAATGATTGCTAGTGTTGTTATTTTTCATTGTAAAAAATTATAACACGAAAGGCTCTGCCCCGGACCAAATGATCCGGGGCAGAGCCCTTTTTGTTGGGATGAATTTTGTCACATCCCCTTTCTTTGATTCCAGTTTCTTCGATAAGAAATTAGAATTTGTAGTTCAGGGAAACGGTCCATGCATCATCCGGATCAGCGCCCTGATCAGCATCAGCAGCGAATGCATATTCAGCATGGAGCTGTACGTTCTTAGCCAGAGTTACATCGCCCATAGCGTTCCAGAACTTCAGCTGTTTAGCATTTGCTACAGCATCGAGGATGTTGGTCTGCCAGCCGGTAGCGCCGAGGTATACGCCATTGCCTACACTGTTGTATGCAACGGAGAGATCCCAGGTGCCCGGTTTCTTCCAGTTAGCTGCGCCGTAGGAGAGGCCAGCGTTCCAAGCGGTATCTTCCAGTGCACTTGGAGCAGTGGTGTTCTTCCAGTATTCACCGAATACATTGAACTGCTGAACAGGAATGTTCAGGTTTACGCCGAAGAGTTCAGGTTTAGTTCCTTCGAAATTAACTTTAGCTTTGTCACCAGCTGCGTTAATCTTGCCTTCTTCTACTACATTGTGTTTATCCTGATATGCAATGTAATCTACGCCCAGTTTAGCGAAGTTGAAGTCATAAGCACCACGTGCAAAGTAGAAATCAGATTTGTTGTTATCATTTGCATCATAAGCGAAATCGCCAAAAGTGCTGTTGAACTGACCATAGCCGGTAGCGAGAGACAACTTGCCGTTGTTGTAAGCAATCTGTCCGCCATCGTATCCGTCATGACCATTGTTCAGCCAGCCTGCCTGATCGCCGAAGGAAATGGGCTGACGGCCAAGACGTACGGATACATCTTTGCCAAAGTTGTGATTTACATACAGCTGATCCATAGATGTGCTGGAGGTATCATTACCTTTGAAATCCATTTCATTCAGGAAACGGCCCTGTACGTAGGTGGAGTCATTAACCTGGCCTTTAACGTTGATACGGATACGGCCATTCCAGCCATCCTTCTGGTCAAGGCTCTTGCTCTGATAACGCATACGAGCATCGCCGGACCAGTAAATGTTGCCGACTTTCTTTTCAAGGTTGGAAACACGAACGCCCAGGTTTGCGAGTTCGTCAGCGTATTCGCCAGCGAGTTTGTCCAGGGTTGCTCTCTGTTCAGCGTTCAGCTGATCTTCTTTAGCGAGCATACGAGCGATGATCTGAGCCATTTCATAACGGGTGATGTTTCTTTCGCCTTTGAAGGTGCCATCCGGATAGCCTTCAACGACGCCCTGTTCGGACAGGTCTACTACTGCCTGGTAAGCCCAGTCGGATGGGGTTACATCAGAGAAAGGATTTGCAGCGTATGCGGATACGCCAGCGGTGAGTGCTGCTACAGCAGCGAGTGCGAGAATTTTTTTCATGTTCTTCGCTCCTTATAAAGAAAAATGTGGAATGTCTTCCTTTTTCCCTAAGAGCTTGGATGAAAAACGTGGCTCGAGTGACCGTGTTTCCTCTGCGTGTTTTTCTTCTTCGATCTTAAGTGACATGAATCGGAAGACTTGTTTCATGTCTAGGTTGAGAGTAACACATGAGAAAAGTTAAATCAAGTTTAAACAAATCCTCTCATTCCCTTAAAGCTTCCATTTTTGAGTGAAATCTCCTAATTTTAAATTATGCAAATGATTCGCGTTTACCGCCATATGACCGAAAGTCGGCAGATTTTTCATCCCCATTTCGGTACGTTTTGGGGTTATAGGACAAAACGTGTTGGTAAAAATTTATATTATGCTTGTATTAAGGGCAGAATACGGTGCATACTGAAATACGCCCGAGCTGCACTGTAATCCATCTCATCACAATTAGCTGGAAGCGTAAAAGCGCCCATATTCTCAGCACTTCCAGGTTTGTGTTCAAATGCGCACTTTTCCGCATCAGCAGCAGATAAAGACACAATAAGGGCATCTATTTTTCATAACGATAATCTTTCCAGAAGATTAGTCACACTGAAAAGATAAAATCCCATTTTAGCCTGTATTTATCAGGGGTTTGAGGCTTTTTACCAACACGTTTTGTCCACCCTTTAAGAATTACTGAAAATCTTAAAATGCCGATGGAGCCCGATAAACGCGGGGCTCATCGACTATAAAAACAACACGAAATGTCCTATAAGCCACGTTTTGTCAGATTGTTAACCCGCATTCTTCTTTTGCAGCTTATAAAGAACTTCTATAAATGCGATAGCCTGTTTCTATACTTTCTGCAAACATTTCCCACTAAAAAGAGACCTCCCGAAGGAAGTCTCTTTTAATTTCACTGCTGCCAGGTTCTGTATTAGAACTTGTAGTTGAGGGATACGGTCCAAGCATCCTTATCATTCATATCAGCGTTATCAGCGCTAACGTCGAATGCATATTCACCATGGAGGAATACGTTCTTCTGGAGGGTTACATCAGCCATTGCATTCCAGAATGTTACGTTGGTTGCATCATGCTTTGTCAGATACTTCAGAGCATCAGTCTGGAGGCCTGTGCCGCCGAAGTATACGCCTTCGTCAACATCGTTGTAAGCTACATCGATAGCGAAGGAGCCCGGTTTCTTCAGGTTCAGTTTGCCATAGCCGATACCTGCGTTCCAAGCAGTATCATTGCCGTTTTCATAGGTGGTGTTCTTCCAGTATTCACCGAATACGCGGAAGTCCTGAACCGGAATGGTCAGGTTTGCGCCCATCAGTTCATAGCCGGCAACTGTATCAGCTTCCTTGTCACCTGTGAACTTAATGTAGTCAACGCCGAGTTTAGCAACGTTCAGGTCAGCTGCGCCGCGTGCATAGAATGCATCCTGATCTTCAACGCCTTCATCATAGTCAGAGGTGTTGAAGCGGCCATAACCAGCGGTCAGGTCAACTTTCTGTCCTGCATGGAATGTTACCTGAGCAGCATCAGCGCCAAAGGTATCACCATACAGCCAGCCGCCCTGGTCACCAAATGCTACCGGCTGACGGCCGAGACGAACGGTTGCAACGCTTCCGAAGTCATGGTTTGCAAACAGCTGATCAAACTGTACATCAGAATCATCTTCACTTTCTTTCTGTACATCAGAATCATCTTCACTTTCTTTGAAGTCCATGGTTGCGTTCAGGCGGCCCTGAACGTAAGTGGAGTCATTGACCTGACCCTTTACGTTGATTCTCATACGGCCGTTCCAGGAGTCATCGCCAGTTGCGTTGTTCTGGTAACGCATACGAGCATCGCCGGACCAGTAAATGTTGCCGACCTTCTTTTCAAGGTTGGATACGCGAACGCCCAGGTTTGCGAGTTCGTCAGCATATTCGCCAGCGAGTTTGTCCAGGGTTGCTCTCTGTTCAGCGTTCAGCTGATCTTCCTTAGCGAGCATGCGGGCAATGATCTGAGCCATTTCATAACGGGTGATGTTTCTTTCGCCCTTGAAGGTGCCATCCGGATAACCTTCAACGACGCCCTGTTCGGACAGGTCTTCAACTGCCTGATAAGCCCAGTCGTTCGGGGTTACATCAGAGAATGGATTTGCAGCGTATGCGGATACGCCAGCTGTGAGTGCTGCTACTGCAGCAATTGCGAGAACCTTTTTCATGTTTCATCGCTCCTTTAATAGAAAATATAGAGAATTATGCGTGCCTCTATTTTTCCTCGGAGGAGCTCCGACTAGGACCTTGCGCGAGTGACCGTGTTTCCTCTGCTGTCTTTCATCTTTGCTTTTCCAAGGGACATGACCTTGAGGCTTCCTTCATGTCTGTGGTTAGTTTAACACGGACGCAAAGTTAAATCAAGTTTAAACTATTGATAAACCTTTATGATATGCATGAGACTTTTGGTTATTTGTAAAACATTCGACAGAATCAGTTTTATACTGAGTTATCACAATCATTCCCATTAACTCCCGCATGACCGACTATAAGTCATTTCATACATTTTTATATTTTTGACTATCAGTCATATATGAGCGGCGCGCCGGCCTTGAGAGAATATAGATAAGTTTTATGAACTCATGGGTGTCGATATCGAAATAAAAGAAGGACTGTCAAAATGTGCAGGCATTTCGACAGTCCTTAGTGAGAGTTATTTGATTGAGAGAATTAGAACCATACAACCTCGCTGCGCTCGAAGGAAATGAACCTCCTCAGGCGACTCCGTCGCCAGCTCCCCCTACGGGGCGAGCTCTGACCCCCTTAAACCGAACTTCGTTCGAGAAAAGGAAAAAGCAACATTTTAGCGGATTTCTACAGCTCCTTTTGCCTATATATTCCTTTATCCTTATTTCCTCAGTCGATGATCTCGAATTCTGCTTTGCTGCCTTTTTCGGCAGGTGTGACGCGCAGTCGTGCGTCTATGCGTTCTTCGAGTTCTGGGACGTGGGAGATGATGCCTACCATGCGGCCTGTGTTCTGGAGGTCGATGAGTGTATTCATGGCGCTGTTCAGGGAGTCGGGGTCGAGGGTACCGAAGCCTTCGTCGATGAACATGGTATCAAGACGGACGCCGCCCTGTCTGGACTGGACGACGTCGGCAAGGCCAAGGGCCAGGGACAGGGATGCCAGGAAGGTTTCGCCGCCGGAAAGTGTATTGGCCGGGCGGGAACGTCCTGTGAAGCTGTCGGAGACTTCAAGCGACAGTCCGCCCTTCCCCAGTCCGCTTTCGTCTGTCATGCGGTGGAGGGAGTATCTCCTCCTGCTCATGGAGAGAAGACGGAGGTTCGCAGCATTGGCTACGTCGTCAAGGAGTGTGCCAAGGACGTATCTTTCCAGGGTGATCCTTGTCTTCTTTCCGCTTGTGAGGTCATAAAGGCCTCTTATAAGGCCTTCCTCCTTGCGGAGGTCTTCCAGTTCCTTCTCGATGGCTCTGGCGTCTGAAACGGCCTTTTGGAGCGTTTCTGTGCGTTCCTTGAGAGCGGCTGCCCTTTCGGAGGCTTTTTTGAGCTGATCCTGCAGTGCTTTGGATTTTTCATTCAGCTCCAGCATGTCAGGACGCTCCTTCCCTGCAGTCTCCTGCTCTTCTGCTTTGATCCGTTCTTCTGTGCTCTTTCTGTCTGCGCGGTACTGTTCCAGTGTCTTACGGACGCTTTCTTCCGTGTCCTTCTTCTTGTACCATTCCTTGCATTCGTCGAGACTCTGGAAGCCGGCCTTATCGGAAGCTTCCTTCAGGACGGATTCTGTTTCCCTGTATTTCTTCACGAGCTCTTCTCTGCGCTCTTCGGCATTCCTGCATGCGGCCTGGCTGGCAGAGAGGTCGGCTCCTGCTTTCCTCAGCTGGACGGCCGCCGTTTCCTTGTCCTGTTCCCACTTTCTGATATCCGTCAGAAGGCGCGTGCTTTCCATTTCAAGAAATTTAGGATCCCTGTATGCTTCAGGAATTTCCTCAAGCGTCTTCATCTGGGCATCGGCCTTCGCGTGATCGCTCATGGCTTTCGCATAGGCGCCTGTGCTGTGCTTTTCCTTGGTATCATTGGCTCTGTCATAAGCGGCTGATGCTCTTTCATATTCCTTCTGCGCACGTTCGACGTCTTCTGCCTTTGCTACATTGTCTCCGCCGCGGGCCGGGGCCGGATGGTGGATGGCGCCGCAGACGGGGCATGGCACGCCGTCTTCGAGTCTTTCCGCCAGAAGGAATGCCTGTCCGTCGATATAGGATTTCCTGACAGCATCTGCCTTTTCCTTCTGCGCATCCCTTGCCTTCCTTGCCGCTTCGGCAGAAGCCTGGAGGCGCTTCGTTTCCTCTTCTGCTCTGGATAATGCGTTTTGTGCGTTTTTAAGCGCCTGGACGGCTGCCCCGTACAACTTTGCCTTGGGCACCAGGTCCTGCATTTTAAGGGCTGTTTTACGCTCTTCTTCGCGTTTTTCTTTCATGGCGTCCAGCTCCTGGATGCGTTTTTCAAGCGTTTCATTCAGCCTTGCATACGTTTCCATATCCGCTTTGGCTGTCTTGAGTTTCTGTGCCTCCTGCCTGCCTTCCCGGGTGATGCCATCCAGCTGGTCGAAGTAAGGCGCAAGCTCCCGTGCGCTCCGGATCAGGGAAAGGGATGCTTCCATTTCCTTCATGCGTCCTTCTTCATTCTTGAGGGCTGCATCCTGCTTCAATGCTTTATCAAGCTCGGTGAAATGGCCCATCAGGGCAGTTTTCTTCTGGTAGACTTCACGGAATTCATTGCTTTCCTTTTCCTGCTTCCGGGTCGTCTCCACCGCCTCCTGCAGTGATTTCTCTGCTTCTTCTACGATCGAGGCGAGCTGCTTTTCGTCTGCGGCGCCGGCGGTGCTGAGAATCTGGTCTTCTCTTGTCTGCTTTTCCATTTTCTCACGGACTTTTGCATCGAGCCTGTCTTTCAGCCTGTCCTTGAATTCCGAGAAACGCTGTGTCTTGAAGAGCTGCTTCAGGATGGCTTCTCTTTCATCGGCCTTTGCCACGAGGAGTTTTCTGAAATCGCCCTGCGGAAGGAGGATGACCTGGCAGAACTGGTCGGCATTGAGCCCGATGAGTTTCCCTGCGGCTTCTTCAATGCCTGTGCGCAATGTATTGATTTCCTTGCCGTCTTCCAGTTCGGAAAGGGACGCCTGCATGGCAGCCAGTGTCTGTCCGCTGCCGCGTTTCTTATCAACCATCTGCGCCGGGCTTCTCGTTGCGCGGTATGTCTTATCCCCCAGCATGAAATCGAAAATGACTTCTGTCCTTTCCGAGGAGTCGGCATAGTCGCTTCTCATTTTCTCGCCTGTCCGGTCGCCGCTTGTCTTGCCGTAAAGGGCATAGCACATGGCATCCAGGATCGTCGTCTTCCCGGCTCCGGTCGGGCCGCAGATCAGGAAGAGATGGCGTCCCTGCAGTTTTTCGAAGTCGATGACGGTCTCGCCCGCATAGGGACCGAAGGCACGCATCGTCAGTTTCAAAGGTTTCATTTTGCGTTTTCCTTCCTGTATACCTCTTCCCAGACTTCCTGAGAAAGCTTTTCTTCTTCTTCTGTCAGTTCCTGCTCACGGAAATGGCTGACGAAGGCGCGGAAAATGTCTTCGTCGCTCATAGATTCGAGGCGGATCCTTCTTTCGCCGTCATCGTCCTTGTATCCCATGTCCTGCTCGACGCCAAGGGCATTCGGGTACTTCTCGCGAAGCTTTGGCATGGCGTCGATGACAGGTTCGGAGTCGGTCAATACGATCTGCAGGTAGTCTTCCGAGCCTTCCTTAGCCATGATGTCTGCAAAAGAACCCTGGATTTCGCGTACCTGATGGAGGGGCAGCATTTCGCGGAACGTGGTGGAAACATTTCCTTCTCCGTCAATCGTCCCTACGATGATGCCCTTCTTCTGACGCACTTCGTCGAAGGAGTAGCGCATGAGGCTTCCGCTGTACTGGATCTTCTCGGAATCCCTCTTCGTCTTCTGCGGACGGTGGAGGTGGCCGAGTGCGGTGTAGTCGTAAGGCGCAAAGACTTCATCAGGAATCTGGTCATAGCCGCCAATCGAGATCGGTCTTTCCGATTCCGACGACATGCCGCCTGCTGCATAGACGTGGGCAAGGGCAATTTTCCTCATGCCTTTACCTTCATCGGGAAGGAGGGAGAGCATGCGGGAGGAGAGGATTTTTTCTGCTTCCTCATACGTCTTCACTTTTTCTGCCTCTTCCATGCCAAGCTTATTCATCATGACGCGCACGCGGGCGGGTTCAGAATACGGCATCGGAAGGAATGCAACGAGACCCCATTCATCCTTCAGGATGACGGGAGAGAGCCTGTCGAGCGGCCCGAAGATGTAGAGCCCCTGCGAGCGGAGAAGACGGCTTGCCACGGCGAGGCGCTCGGCGCTGTCGTGGTTCCCGCTGATGACGATGAAGGGAATCCCTCTCTTTCCGACGATTTCCTCAGTCATGCGGTCAAAGAGCTCGACGGCATCTTCCGGAGGAAATGAGCGGTCATAGACGTCCCCGGCCAGAAGGATCACGTCCGGCTTTTCTTCGTCGACGATGGGCAGGAAACGGTTTTCCAGGAGCCATGCCTGATCTTCTGTCATAGAGTGTTCCTTCAGAAGCTTCCCCAGGTGCCAGTCGGCTGTGTGAATGAATTTCATGCGTCCTCCTTCCGAAGGCTTCTCAAAAGCGCAATTTCACGCTTGTAGCCTTCCAGATCATTCGGTGTTTCAAGGTAGAAGGGAAGATTTCTGAGAAGCGGATGATTGATGATCCTTTCCATCCCTTCGAGACCGATTGTCCCTTCGCCGATTTTTTCATGGCGGTCCTTGTGGCTTCCCATCGGATTCTTGTCGTCATTCAGGTGAATAGCCTTCAGGCGGGAAAGCCCGATGACTTCATCGAAATGGGCGAGAACGCCGTCGGTATCTCCTGCGATGTCGTAGCCGCCGTCATAGACGTGGCAGGTATCAAGGCACACGCCCATGCGGTCCTTGCGCTCAACCTTGTCGATAATCGCGGCCAGCTCCTCAAACGTGCGTCCGACTTCCGTCCCCTTCCCTGCCATCGTTTCAAGCAGGACAAATGGCGGCAGCTCTTCCTGATCCATGGCGTAATTCAGCATGTCTGCAATCATGGGAATCGCAACTTCTGCGCCCTGCTTCAGGTGGGAGCCCGGATGGAAATTGTAAAGGCAGTTCGGCAGGTGCGCCGCTTTGGCCAGGTCCTCACGAAGCGCCGTGCGGGCAAACTCACGCACCGACTCCTTCGTCGAGCAGCCGTTCATCGTGTAAGCCCCATGGCAGAGAATCGGCCCGAAATCATGCTCCTGCATCCACGCCTTCAAAGCCAGCGCATCCGCTTCCTTCACAGGAGCAGACTGGCTTCCGCGCGGGTTTCGCGGGAAGAACTGAAACGTATTTCCGCCGATCGAAGTGGCTGTCTTCCCCATGGAAAGATACCCGCCCGTGACGGATAAATGGCATCCAAGTATAAACATAAAGTCCTTCTTTCTATTTAAATCCATTCCAATAATCAATTCCCTTTCATTATAGCATGAGGAAATTTTTGGACGGAGGGAGGGGGGAAGATGGAAAGCGTGAGAAAAGATGGGAAAACCGGACAACCAGCCTGCGGCTGAGAAAAACATGATAAAACCATACAAGGAGGAAAAACCATACGACCTCGCGCTGCTCGATAGAAGACCGGACGACCTCGCTTCGCTCGTGGAGAGGGGGTGCGGATATTTTTTTGGACCATTCTGGTAGTACTTACATTATCCCTAAGCTTTCTCTGTATTCTACTGGACTCATGCCGCCCAAGGTAATTTTAATTCGGTCTTCATTATACCAATGAAGATAATCGTCTAGGTAAGCTATGAATTCTTTAATGGATACACCTATCCAGCTTCTATTATAGAACATTTCGTTTTTTACTCTTCCAAAGACACCTTCACAAGCAGCATTATCCGGCGAGCACCCTTTTTTCGACATGGATCTTGTCCAGCCGAATTTCTTCATCAAGGCGATCCATCCAGGCCATTGGTAATGTATACCGCGGTCTGAATGAACGATAGGATGCTTGTCATCGCCCAGGGCCTCTCTCGCTTTTACCAGCATGGTATTGACCAGTTTGGCATTCGGCGACGTGCCGATCGTCCATGCGACAATCTTGCCGTCAAAGACGTCAGTTATAGCTGACAGGTATACTTTCCCTGCAGATATGTGGAATTCCGTAATATCTGTGAGAAGCAGCTTTCCTAATTCGTCGGCATGAAAATTCCTGTTAACGAGATTAGGGGCAGGTGAAATTTCTCCTTTGTAGGAGCTATACTTTTTAGCTTTTTTGCGGTATGGAACCAGATGATCCTCTTTCATAAAGCGGCGGACGAGCTTCTCAGAAAGAATTTTCCCATCTTTTCTGAGCGCTAACCAGATTCTCCGGTAACCATAAACCGACCGGTTCTTCTTAAATTTGTCTTTGATGGTTTCGCGTATTTCCGCATATTTATCTCCCGCCTTCATAGCGGATTTCTGGTAGAAATATGAGGCTTTAGCCATATTTAGCACCGTCAGCAGTTTCTTCAGGGGATACTTGCTGCGGCTCAGAAGGGCATCAATCACGATGGCTTTTTCCCGATTGGTCAGTGTTTTTAGACTGATGCCCTCTTCTTTTTTTATTGTTTCTGCAGCTATCTCGAGGGCTTCGTACTCGATCCGTTTAATAAGAGTCTGCTCGCCAAGCTCCTTATACTCTTTCGCAAGTGTCTGGCACTTTTCATCAAGAGACTTCGTCTTCTCTCCCAGTGACTGATTGGCTTTCAGCAATGCTTTATTCTCTTTGCGGAGGTTTTCCATATTTCTAAGCAGTACTTGCATTTCTTCTTTTAAAGATTCAATCGTTACTTCCGAGTCCTTTTTAGACATTGTTGCCAGCCTCCTTTGGAACAATTCCTCGAGGAAGCCTAAGTCCTTGTAGATAGCGTTAGAGGCTATCTCAATTTCTTCGAATGGATTCTCCTGAATCAGTGGACTGCTTCCCGTCTGTCGATCTTGCCCCCATTTTACAGGGTTCTGGTCAGCTTGCCAATGATCGTTTTCGTTAAGGTTGTATTTCTCAACCCATATTTTCAATCTCTGCGTGCTGCTGGGATAGCCTATTTCCCTGATGGTGCGCCGCAGATCGCCGCAATTTACGAAGTATTTGACGGCTAATGTTTTTTGTTTGAGAGAATATCCGTCATCAAATCCGTCTACTTCGTGAATCTCTCTGGAGAACTTGAATTCCCGGCACCATTGACGCAACACTTTTATGTCGTGAGGATAGCCGAGCGTTCTCATAATGCCTTTGAGCCCCATGCCCGAATCGACGTGCAGTTTGACTGCCTTTAAGCGCTCTTCATGCGAATACATAAATTGACCTCCTGACACCTCTGTCAATTGGTCCAACTTTTTGTCCGCGTCCCCAGATGAACCTCCTCAGGCGCATGCGCGCCAGCTCCCCCTACGGGGCGAGCTCTGACACCCTTAAACCGAACTTCGTTCGATGAAAACCATACAACCTCGCTGCGCTCGGGAACTGCACTCCTTTCTGTCACTTCGTGAGCGTATGCGTCATCCTTGTTCCGAGGCAGGTTTTTTCGATTCTGATGGATATTATTGAACGAACACCTTACCGTTTTCATTTACGGTTCGTATTTAAATCACTACTGATAACATAGGTAAGCGCCGGTGCGGAAGGTTTTGACCTGCCCCAGCGGGGAAGGCGTCCAGCCAATCTTTTCATAAATTTAAGACAAATCAGATTTGAATTTTTTTATTTCTCATCGCCGAGCTTCCCCCTACGGAGGGAAGTGCCCGAAGGGCAATAGGGGTGCAGTTTCTAAAATCGGGGTGTAGTATTCATTGATTTTTATAAAAAGGTTCCACGAGCGAAGCGAGGTTTGCTTGTTTTCCAAGTTCGCGCTCCGCCGCGGTTGTACGGTTTCTTTATAAGAGCTCTCTTTTATAGATGCTTTTTTAAAATAAAGCGTACCTTGGCATTTCCTGCGCTGCGGCGAAGGCGTACCTTGGCTTTTTCGCTGATGGCGAGCGCGCCAAAAAACAGGATGCATGAATGGATCATGCATCCTGTCTGTATTTCCGCTATAACTTATCCTAAGAAGCCTCTGAGTTTCTGGGCTGCCATGACTCTCTGGAGTGCGAGCATGTAGGAGGCGAGGCGGTAGGTGACGTGGTATTTTTCTTTGAGGGCGTAGACGCCTTCGTATGCTTCTCTCATCTTTTTCTGGAGACGGGCGTTGTATTCGTCTTCGGTCCAGTAGTAGCCTGTGCGGTTCTGGACCCATTCGAAATAGGAGCCTACGACGCCGCCGACGTTGCTCATGACGTCCGGGAGGACTTCGATGCCGTGTTCTTCGAAGTATTTGTCTGCTGTTTCATCGGTCGGGCCGTTTGCGCCTTCGAGGATGAGTTTTGCTTTTACTTTTTCCATGGTGGATGCGTTCAGCTGGTTTTCCATAGCTGCTGCGAAGATGACGTCGACGTCCTGGGCGAAGAGTTCGCTGTCAGGGATGAAGGATGCGCCTTCTTCTGTGTAGCCTTTGAGGGATCTGCCGTGGCTGTTGGCATAAACGTACATGGCTTCGATGTCGAGGCCATTCGGGTTCTTCCATGTGCCATTGATATCGCCTACAGCGATGATCTTGACGCCTTCTTTATGCATGAGGAGGGAGCCTACGGAGCCAACGTTGCCGAAGCCCTGTACGACCATGGTGAGGTCTTTCATTTCTCTATGGTTCTTTTCGCACCAGGTCTCGAGTGTGAAGAGAAGGCCGCGGCCGGTAGCTTCGTTTCTGCCGAGGGATCCGCCGACTTCGAGTGGTTTGCCTGTGACGACGCCTGGCTGCCATTTGCCGGAGAGGGCTGCGTATTCGTCAGCGATCCATGCCATGATCTGGCCGTTGGTATTGACGTCTGGTGCCGGTACGTCCTGGTCTGGTCCGATGATTGGATAAATGCGGCGTACGTACATGCGTGTCAGTCTTTCGAGTTCACGCTTTGACAGTTTATGCGGGTCGACTTTGATGCCGCCTTTAGCACCGCCGTAAGGAATGTTGCCGATGGCGTTCTTGATTGTCATCCATGCAGCAAGGGCTTTGACTTCGTTTTCATCGGACTGCGGATGGAAACGGATGCCGCCTTTTGCTGCGCCGCGTGCGGTGGAGTGCTGTACGCGGTAGCCGGAGAATACTTCTACATGGCCGTCATCCA